>CAZDBA010000104.1:0-17749 GCA_964503615.1 uncultured Pirellulaceae bacterium | reverse complement strand
TTGCGACAAAGCCTGGAAACATTCGTTTTCCAGGCTTTTTTTGTGCGCGAAGCCGTGGAGGAAGAGAGTCAGGCTAGGCTTCGTATGACTACTTCACCAAACGGGTTTCGGGAAATTGGGCGACCCAGCCGAACCAGAATGCGTTGTGCGATGGCATTCGGTTTAGCTTGTTGCCGTTGGCTACGAGGCTGTCTTCGAGGACTTTCCATTGTTGGCCACTGGTATCGATTGCCATGTCGACTCCGTTCCACGATTCGAATTTGATTTCTCCCACTTCAAACGCGCGGCTGGTACCGTCGTCATCGGCCAGCACAACAATGTTCTGTTCGCCTATTGAGTCGTGATGAACACGTTTCTGGGCTAGATACTTGATTGCGATCGCCAATTGTTCGGTTTCGTTCCGGAACACAAGCACTTGATCTTTGTTTAGAAGTCGTGTGTCAATCTTGGGCACGGTGAACATTAACTCGTCAGTTCCAAAGTAGTCTCTGTAGGCAACTCCTTCGCCGTAATCGCGAAGATGACCCGTATTCAAAGAGAGAGCCGTGGTGTCAGGGTGGCGGGCTTTCCATTCGCCCCAGGTCGTGGTGACGAGGTAGCGTTGTTCCAGTTTTATTCCCTTGCCGACCAATGGGCCGACGACTGGTTCGCCTTGAAGCGTTGACCAGAACGACTTGGTTCCATGGTCATACATGAGTTTGTTTGAGCGGTACAAAAATCCGCTTGTTCCCAGTTCGTAATGGATGCCTTCGAATTCTGTCTGATACACGATCAGAGCTCCGCAAAGCGTTCAGTAGACGCCGCAGAACGATTCGCCGCCAATCGTGTCTTTGAACATCTCATGCCAAGCCAGGATTCGCTTGGGGTAAGCCCGTGCATCGCCGTTGAGCTCGATGCCGAAAACGACGTCGGTATCAGCAAGGTAGTTCGCCTGATCGGCGGTCAGCATTTTGGGATTCTTTAGAGGGGGAATGCCATCGCGTACAACACCACCCCAGCGGATCTCATCCAGGCGGATGGTAGCGTCATCGGTTTCTTCAAAATACTCACCGAAGCGTGGGTCAATTCTGCTGTAAAGTGTTGATTTAAAATCGGCATACTGAGGATGCTGCTCAACGTCCTGTTCCCAACTCCACTGAATCCATCGGTTGTAGTCGTTCCCGAATTCGTTGCCCGTCTTGGACTGCAAAAGTCCAGTGACAAGGGCTCGCTCTCGAGGAGGTAGGAAGCGATAGACGTCCAAGAGCATGGAAACGTACGAAGCATTCCAATTTGTTTCTATCTGGGCGAGGTTGTTCCTCAACAGCACCGGGTCATCATTGAGCATTTCCAGAAAGCGTTCGATACCAACGAGATCGGTACCCTGTGTTGTGTCAGCTTTGGTAGAGACGTCTATTCCTTGCGGCCCGGTTTTCCCGTTGGCGTTCCAGGTGATAGAAGCAGCCACAAAAAAAGCAAGTAAGGCCACCAGGGCCATCTTTAGAATAGTGCTCATCATTTTGGCGAGTCCGTTTTTATTCGAATTAGCGGCGTATAGGCATAGTTTTCCCGCTGATGTTTAACGTGATGACTCTTCAGGATCTTACGTCTCGTAAGGTGTTTTTTATACGAACGGCGGTGGTTTTTGATGTTGTGCAGGCAGAAACAGCGGCAAGACGCAAGCCGTCGGTAAACGCAACGAACCGGCGGCTAACGCCTTGCCGCTCACATTTACTAACAATGCCTGACGTTCGCGACAGAAGAGGGCTCTGAAGATTCTTCTTGCGGTTTTTCCGCTGTTGTTTGGCTGGGGTGGTTGGGGAGTGTAAGCACAAATTTTGCTCCCTTTCCCAAACCTTCGCTGAAACCTTGCAGTTCGCCTCCCATTTGCCTGGCAGAGTTTGCACCGCTGTGCAGTCCAAATCCGTGACCGCGAGGTTTGGTTGTAAAGCCATGATGAAACAGCTTGCGAAGGTTCTCTGGTCCGATTCCAACACCATTGTCAGATACTGAAATTTCGATTGTGTCTTCGCTTTTCCTTACCCTCAAAACGATTTGCTGGCCCTGTCTCTCTGTGGCTTGGCAAGCGTGTTTCGCGTTGCGGATCAAGTTCACCAGAATCTGCAATACTTGGTGTTGATCAATCAAGGCCATGATTGAATCGTCATAATCTTTGACGAGTTCTATATTGTGCCGAGCCAAAGAGCTGCTGCTGATTTGAACTGCATCATTTAGCAATTGAGATAGGTCGGTACTTTCAACAACTGTCGATGAGGTAGCGTACTCCTGTTGCATCGCGACGATGGTTTTGATGTGAGACAGATGTCGCCGTGTTGTATTTAGTTCTTCCTGGATCTTTTGTTGGTCGCGTTGTAGTTCCTCAGCGATCATAGTTAGATATTCCGGGATTCGTTTTCCCTTTTCATCTTCAATAAGAAAGTTCTCGACGTCCGCATTCTCTGAGATGATTTTGGCAACCTTACTAAGATTCTTGATTTTCAAGCCACGATTAATTTCATTAACTTGCGAAACTGAGACGTTTACGCTGTTCAGAACATTGCCAACATTGTGAATTACGTTCGTCGCAATCTCAGCCATGCCAGCTTGCCGCGATGTAGCCACAAGTTTCTGGTTGGCTAGTTCTAACGCTTCCTCAAATTCTTTTTGGGCCGTAACATCTTTGCTGATGCCAAAGGTGCCTACAGTTCTGCCTTCTTCATCGAGAAGTGGCATTTTCGAAGTGATGACCCAGACGGCTTTGCCTGATACTTTCTCGGTCTTGCAGAGCCATGGCTCGCCTGTGCGAATGATCTCCTGCTCGCATTCATAGAAACGGGCTGCGTCTTCTGCGGCAAAAAAGTCAAAGTCGCTCTTGCCATAAACGTACTCAGCTGACGGTGCGCGATACTGCCGTACTGCCGAATCACTGTAACGAATAAAGCGTGATTTAAGATCTTTGAAATAGATCATGTCATCACAATTTTTCATGAGGTTGTCGAGGATGATTTTGTCGAGTTTCTGGTCTCTTGAATCAAATTCAATAAGATAAGTGATTCCATATTGCTCATCGCTGCTGGAAGCCATTGCAGTTGATGCGCAAAGATTAGCCGAACCATTTTGGTGTGCATCCGGTATTGAGCATTCGAGTCGATCACTGCCTTCGTTCATCAGTTCTTCACGCAGCCGAACCATTTGGCTTTTGGTTTCTTCGCAAATGCAAACTTGGTCGAGTGGTTGGCCAATCAGTTCTTTAAGTTCGACTTCCAGCCATTGCAATGCTGCTTGGTTAGCGTACAAGACGGTTCCGTTGGTTTCCGTGAATAGGATCGGTTTCCTGGTGCGAGCAACTAAGTCTTGCGCGAGTAACTGGTGTTTATTCATGTTAAACCTGCCAAATAGCTGAACCGAGAAAGGTTTATTTCCCAGCCTTAGTGGTTTGTGGTTTCTTCTTCCAATTCGAGCTTGGCGATCGTCATCAAGTCGCCACTGCTGCTCAGTGCTTGAATGCACTCAAGTAGTTTTTTGCGACTGATAACTCCGCAAGGTTGTCCATCACGAACAATGACGACTTGGGGAATCGAAACATGTACAATAAAGTCGAAGATCTCTTGGAGGCTGGTATCTTCGGAGTAGCCAACAACACTTGAACACATCGCGTCACGCACTTTTAGATCTTGCGTAGACAGACCCGCCTTTGCCTGTTCAGAGATCAGTCGCAAGAGATCGCCTTCTGATAGAACGCCAACCATGGTGCCGGACTCGTCGACTACAGGTGTTGAATCTATTTCATGGTTAATCAGGAGTTTGGCTGCATCGGAGAGTTTTGCATCGCGGAGAATAGGGTGAGTGGGGCTCATCACGTCTCGCGAAGGGACGTTCGTAAACGATTTGGCGAACACCGGTCGTTTGCAAACGGCCGGGAGTTCAGCAAGTTCTGAGTAAGTTACGACACGATCCCGCCCCAACTGTTTCGCCATTCTTAGTGATTCTTTAGCTCGATCGATCAGTTCACTTGGGGATTGTGATGGCGAGGCGAGCTGGGCAACACCAAAGCTGGCGGTGACAGAAAGTGGAGTTTTGGGATTCGTTGAGAATTGAATGTTCTGCAATTGGTTGCGAACTTGGTTAGCCCATTGAACTGCGTGTGTTTCGTCAAAGTCACGAAGCATTACGCAGAATGAATCTGCTTCAAAGCGGGATGCCGAATCACCGAGTTGGCAGTTTGTTTCAAGCACTTCCGCGACCTTGCGAATCACTTGATCTCCAATACCGTGAACGTCGTTAATATGCTTAAAGAAGTCGAGATCAACCATCACGCATGCCAAGGGTGCTTGGTGGGATGCCGTAGTTGCAATTTCACGCTGAAGAAATTCCTGAAAGACTCGTTGCTTGACCAGGTTTGTGTGGTCATCACTGCGCGCGTTAAGCCAACGTTGATGTAGCGCGCTGACCAGTTGACGGACTTCGATACTCTCAAACGGCTTTTTCAGGATCAGAAAACGATCGGCGAATTTAAGTTTCTCGACAATCTCTTTCCATGAGTAATCTGAGTAGGCTGAACAAACAACGATCTGGATTTCAGGATCGACTGCCCAGATTTCCTGAGTCGTGGCGATTCCGTCCATTCCCGGAGGCATGCGGACGTCAACAAAAGCCAAGCTGTACGGTTGGCCTTCGGCTTTCGCCGTGCGAACCATTTCAATGGCTTGTTGGCCTTGGAACGCAGAGTCAATTTGGACTTCGAACTCGATGCTTTCAGAGGGTGTAGCATCATCGAAAATCGCCTCTAGCTCTTCGAACTGCTCGTTTGTTTTTTTGGAGCTTGTCAGGATTTTTGCGAAGTCGTTATGAATCTCCTGATTGTCATCAACCACCAAAATCCGTTTTGTCTTTTGATTTTTCATTGGCCCGGTGTTGTCAAAATAGGTCCATCAGTAAATTTGATTCCAAACTTTGATTCTTTGCTTCCATTTTCAGGAGCTTGCAGAGGTGGATCGCAACTTGTTCTTTCTGCCAGTTCATAGATCGCATCCCAGCATTGATTGAACGCTGCCACGATTTTAGGGTCAAAGTGCTTGCCCGATTCCGCATTGATCATCTCGCGGGCATCTAGTGCACACATTGCATTTTTGTAGATTCGCTGAGAGGTTAGTGCGTCAAACACATCCGCTACCGCAACGATCCTTGCCGACAGCGGAATTCTCTGTCCTATGAGGCCGTTTGGATATCCGGATCCATCAAAACGTTCGTGGTGGTATCGTGCAATTTCCGCTGCGGTTCGTAGAAAGCTGCAACAGTCGGAGATTTGTTGCGCGTCCTCAAGGGCTTCGGCTCCGATCTCGGTGTGAGTTTTCATGATCTCGAACTCTTCGGGCGTCAAACGCCCTGGCTTCAAAAGAACGTGATCGGGCACACCGACTTTGCCGATGTCGTGCAAAATGCTGGAGCGACAAACCTCTTGAATGAATTTAGAGTCGATTTGATCCTGATAAGGACCACTCTTGGCCAGAGTTTCTATAAGCAAGCGGGTGTATGCCTGGATTCGCTCCAGGTGTGCACCGGTCTCGGGGTCACGTGATTCGGCCAAGCGCGCCAAGGTGTAGAAAACCAGATCGCGAGTCATTGAAATTTCCCGCGTCCGTTCATCTACCAGTAGTTCCAACTCTTCTTTTTTGTAGTTCGCGATTCGGTTCAACCACCAGCGAGATGTCTGGGCAGCCGCAATTTGGCGCAGGGCAATCGGATCGAAGGGTTTTTTCAAAAAGAGCAACTGATCAGTACGACGTAGTTCACGAGAAATGTCCTCCCATGAGTGATCAGAATAAGCGGTGCAAAGTACGATTGGCAGATCGGGTGCAATGTCCCAGATTCGTTTTACCGTTTCGATTCCATCCCAACCTGGTGGCATCCGAACGTCGACAAACGCAACAGCGTAAGGGTTTTGACTGTCTAAAGCTTCTTGGACTTTATTGAATCCTTCTTGGCCCTGCATTGCCGAGTCGATTTCGAAGGTCAGCTGGGGTTCTTCGTTTTCTATTGGTTCTTCGTCGAACAGTATCGCTTCTGTTTCAGAAATGCCATCGTTATTCTGGCGCTGCAACAGTACCTTCCGGTAGTCTTCGTGAATCGCAGGGTTGTCATCAATCGCAAGTATCCGCCGGTGTTGCGGTAGCTGCGCGTGGTTTAAATTAACCATTTGTGGAAGTGGAGGTTAAGTTAAGTGGATTATTAGATTAGCTGATTAGCATCTTTTTGGTTGGACCGTCAAATGAAGGCTAGTTTGCTGTAAAGAGCCTTGCTCAGTTTTATGCAGAATATTTGTTAGGCTTTTCTTGAAACGTTCTGTTATTTCAGTGTGGCTCTACAAGTGACCGTTACCACCCGTCTCAACTGTTACATTCGAACAAGGCGGTAAAAGTGTAACCGCACCCAACTTCGTGCAGTTGATTGAGGCGTGCGTGCTGTGAACGAGTGAAGCGAGCCCGTTTTTTGTTAGTCGGGAAACGATGGCCAATTAGCCAGTCGCCTAGCCACGCCTATCCCAAACAACGGCCGATTCGTGGAAGATTGGGAGCGTGCCGCAATTTCCTGCAATAGAAGGACTCGTTTAAGTTCCTGTTTGTTCTGTTACGAAAGCCTTGGAGCATCGCAGCCAAATCTGGCTGGCTGCCTTGCCCTCCCGAACAAACCGCGACGATTCAATCTGATTACGGATTGAGTTCCAGCCATTGTTCTTCGGCCGCTTCGAGCTTTTTCGAGATCTCTTCGATTTGGTTATGCAAGTCCATGGCAAGATCAGCATCGGTCACTTGCAGCAGTTTTTCCTTAAGCTCTTTTCTTTGGTCGTCTAGTTTTGCGATCTTTCGCTCGATTGATCGGATCTTTTTCCGCAGCTCCCGCTGTTCGTTTTGTGACAGTCCGGCTTGACCCTTGCCGGTTCCCTCGCCTTTGGAAAACTTGGCCTTGGGGGGGGCACTGGCAGATTTTGTATTCTGAGTCTCTCGTTCGCCTTCTTCGATCTCTTTGTTGATGTAGTAAAGATACGCGTCGTAGTCACCCATGTAGTTGCGAACCGAACCATCTCGAACTTCAATGATGTTGGTCGCAATCCGTTTCATAAAGTGCCGGTCGTGGCTGGTGAAAATCACAGTCCCTTTATAAGCCAGCAACGCTTCGGCCAGGGCTTCGACCGTTTCGACATCCAAGTGGTTGCCGGGTTCATCCAAAACGAGAATGTTGTAGTCGCCCAATAATAATCCGGCCATGCACAATCGAGCTCGCTCGCCACCCGAGAGAACTTTGATCTTTTTATTTACATGGTCGTCACGAAATAGTAGTGAACCGGCGACGGCCAGAATTTGCTGTGTGGTGACACCGGCGATTGCTTGGTATTCAAGGTGTTCCAATACGGTGTCGTTGGGCGGTAGAGTCGTGTAGACATGCTGCGCGTAGGTGCCGATCTTGCAATGGTGCCCCCAGCGAATTTCGCCTTCTATGGCATCCAGCGAGTCGACCAGCGAACGCAATAAAGTCGTTTTCCCTTGGCCGTTGTCACCTACGATCGCTGCCCTTTGCTGGTGCTCAATTTCGATATTGATTTTGTCAGCGACTCGATGGTCCGGATAGCCAATCGCCAAATCCAAACATCGCACAGCAGCGCCTTGGCGGGGTTGGACGATGGGGGCTTGGATGTAGGCCGTTTGTTCGGTGGTGGCGATTTCGTTCAGCTTTAACCGATCCAGTTGTTTCTGTTTCGAGCGCGCTTGGCTGGCTGTGTTGGCTCCGGCTTTGTTCTTGGCGATAAACTTTTCCAGTTGTTTGGCCTTGGAAAGTGTGGCTTTGTTTTCACGTTCAGCCTGTTCACGCAGCTCGTTTTGGTACTCAATGAACTTGGCGATCTTCCCCGGATAAAGCGTGAGTTTTCCGCGTGTCAGGTCCAGCGTGTGCTGACAAGTCGCTTTGAGGAACGCTCGGTCGTGGGAGACGATCAAGCAAGCTTCGCGAAATGACGTCAGAAAATGCTCCAGCAAAATCTGCGTACGAAGGTCCAAGAAGTTTGTAGGTTCGTCCAGCAACAACAGGTTGGGTTCGTGCAACAACAGCGCGGCAAGCTTGACACGAGTTTGCCAACCTCCTGACAAATCTTTTACGGGGCCATGCAGATAGTCGCCTTTGATCTCAAACCTGCCCGCAACTTCACCGCACTTCCAATCGGGTTGCTCGCTATCTCGCATGAGAAAATCCATTGCGGATTCGCCAGGCTGGAAAGGGTCGTGTTGCCTCAGGTATCCGACTCGTAGATTGGGGTGCCGAACGATTTCGCCGGAGTCCAGTTCTTCTTCGCCGAGTAGGATTCGCAATAGAGTCGATTTCCCCGCACCGTTGCGTCCTACAAAACCGATTTTCGCATCGTCAGTGATCGTTGCTTCTGCGTTGTCAAGCAATGCTTGGTCGCCGTAACTTTTGTAGGCGTTGCGAATTTGAAAAAGGATGGCCATCGAAGAAACAAACGGGTCAATGTGGAGTGAAAGCGGTCGGTATGCCTACCGGTATTTGCAGTGAAAATCGACTTCGAAGAATAGTTGATTCTCAATTTTTGCTCAACCGAAGAATCGACCAAACACCCGATTCGTTACGATCAATACACACATTTGAGAGGGCGATTCGTTGGGCGAGCGAGCTTTCCCGTCGCTGATACGCGGTTACAATCGTGATCATGAAAATCAATCATTGTTTGAATTCTGCTGATGATCGCTCTGATTCGGAGCGTGCGGCAAGCGATCCCTCAGAGGCGCTGGTCGCTACCGCTTATCACGAAGCCGGTCATGCCGTCGTGGCAGTTTCGCTTGGTCGTTTAATCGATAAAGTTTCGATTAGACCGGGGAATTCGCCGCAGGGGAAATCGCGACTGGGTGTTTGCCAGTTGCGCAAAGGCAGATCAAAGGCGACTCGAAATGAATTCGAGGACGATATTTTAATCTTGTTCGCTGGGATGGTGGCCGAGTCGAATTTTACAGGGCAGTATTGCAAACAAGGGGCCGGGCAAGACTTGCAAATGGTCAAACGGATTTTGCAGCAGCGTGTCAGAAATCAAAAACAGTTCGATCGGATCTTTCAGCGGCTCTTGGACAAGGCAGAACATGTCTTGGATGACGAAGCGCATTCGCAGGCAGTTGAACTGGTTGCCAAAGATTTGATCGAAAGAGAAACGATCAGCGGTCGCGCCGTTCGACATTTCTTCGATCAGGCTGTCAAAAAGTTCGAATAGACGATTTCAACCTGAGCGGTCAGGAATAATCTTCGGCAGTCCAGCGTTTTACAAGGCTGCCGTTTTGTTCGTTGGCCAGTTTCGGTTTTTGGAAGGCGCGTCGATGCTGCAAAGTGCGTTTGAGGTCTGGATGGTTGTTAAGCATCAATCGACTTTCACCCATTTCCCAAGGCAGGTCATACGCGCCGGCCAATCGGTCAACTTTACGAAAATACTCTCGGGCAGATTCGGCATCCATTTCTTTGCGAACCAATCGCGTGACGTGCCCTTGAACTTTGTCCCACATTTCAACTGCGGGCCAGGAGGTTCGCTCTTGAAAAGCTTCGTGATACTCAGCAACGGTTGGATCGGTCAACATCCGTTCAGGCAATGCAGCCAACTGCGCTTGCACGACATCACCGAACGGTGCGATCGCTGTTGCTACATCGCGCTGGACGATTTGATAAGGCAAGCGGATTTCGTTGACTCGTGGTTTTTCAGGACAACTGCAGCCGTCATGGTGGTAATACTCGGCTTGGCTAAGTCGCCCAAAGCTTGATTTGCCTCGAACTTTGCGATAACTCGGGTCCGATGTTGGCACGTTTTTGCAAACGACCAACCGCTCGTGGGCGATCAGTTCAAAAAACGTTTCGCGATTTGCCGAATCCAGCAGGATCTCGTGGAGGTAATCTTTTGGCTCGGTACAAGCATGCAATCCGACAATCACCAGCCCGAACTTATGAGGGCGCTGGGTGTTAAATTCGAATCCACCCAGTTCAAAAACTTCGGTCGTGTTTTCCTGTTCTGTTTTCATCGTTGCATTCGTGTCGTTTTATCGAAGATTGGGTTCGGAGGGTGGCGAAGCTCATTCTACCGAATAGAATTCTATGATGTTTCTTGCCGGCACGAACGGCAGGTTCAGAGCTGTTTATAATGGTGCCGTTACTAACTGCTTTTTGTCGAATGAAGATTAGATCATGAATGCCACCGCCAGCATAAATTCTGATCGCCAACATTATCAGAAAAAGTATGAAGAGTGGTTTAAGCACCGGTCTCGATGGCGGAAATATTCTTTGCCAGCCGCAATCTTCTTCGTATTGTTGGGGGTTTTGATTTGGTTCTTTTCTCCAGAAAAAATCCGTTTGCTTGGTCTGGTAGTGATTCTATCGGGCGTTTATGAGCTGATTACCTCACTGACGGCAAAAGGGCGTTGGATCAAAAAGTGCTTAAAACACATGTCTGATAAAACGATGGAGATAAAGTTTGAAGAAGAATCTATTCATACCGTTTCCGAGGACGGGACTGCCACGATCAAGATTTCTTCGCTCCCCGAGGTTGTCCCCGCTACGGACGGCTTTTTTCTGGTACTCAACCGAACGACATCGCTTTATGTTCATCGGCAGAACGTTGTACCTCCCGAAGCGTACGAGTCGTTGGTAGGGCATCTTGTTATGATGGCGAAGTCAAAATGAGTTGGTGTTGTAAACACGTTTATATTTTAAAGGATGTTGACTTGAGACCTTTTCTAGAGCGATCCATTGATCATCTTTCTGTTCGGATTTTCTTTGCCGTGTTGGTTCTAAGTTGGTCCTGGGTAGGGCAGGGCGTTCTTGCGCAAGAAAAGCAATCGGAACCTGAACGGGAATGGGTGGATCTGTTTAATGGCCAAGACTTGGAAGGGTGGACGGTCAAGATCGCGGGTCACCCCGTTGGCGAAAACTATGCGGACACCTTTCGGGTTGAGGATGGCATTCTCAAATGCGAGTACGATGACTACGAAGAATTTGGTGGGCGTTACGGCCATCTGTACACCAATTTGTCTTACTCACATTACAAACTGAAGCTGGAGTATCGTTTCCAGGGCCGTCAGTTGCCCGATGCACCTGACTATGTTGATTTAAACAGTGGTGTCATGCTCCATTCGCAATCGCCTCTTAGCTTAGAGTTGGATCAAGCTTTCCCCGCAAGTTTAGAGATGCAATTTCTAGCCGATCAAGGTAAAGGCAAGCGGCAGACAGGCAACGTCTGCACGCCGGGAACCGATCTTGTCTACAAGGGAAAGTTCACAAGAAAGCACATCGTTAAATCTGATGGACCAACCCTGGCCGCCGATGAGTGGGTCGCCGTTGAAATGGAAGTTCGCGGTCACGACGAAATAATCTACTACGTCAGGGGCGAGGAAGTTCTGCGATACACAAATCCGCGGTTGGATCCGAAAAGCAAAGAAGCCAAGCCTCTGATTGCCCAAGGTGCGAACTTGCAATTATCAAGCGGTCATATTGCGCTGCAAGCCGAAGCGCAGAGGGTCTGGTTTCGCAACATTCAAATCATGCCACTGGATTGAGCGGCCCTTCAAAAACGGATCCGTGGCAGCTTTAGTTCGTGAGCGCAGTTTTGCAGCTAAGTGATTCCAGTTGAGTGCAAACAATCGCCCAACTTTCTGGTGTGCCCTGTAATCGTGTACGGTTGTATGAGAAACACCATGCATCTGCTCGGCCGCGTAATTGCTCTGGGCCTTCGTAGGAAATGATCGTGTAGGAATTCGGCTTGTCACGCCAATCTTGAGGGTTAAAGCCTGCAGATGGGCGTACAATCAAAGTGTGATAGTCCAGTCGAAATGGGGTGCGAAATTTTGTCATTTTGACTTTCTCCTATGGCCAATGCGATTTGCCTTTTTGCCTTACTACTAAACATACAAGCCAGGCATGACACGATTGGTCGTTCCGATCTGGAATAATTTTCAATTGCGGCCAAACAGAGGGTTTCCAGGCAGCACAAGCAAGGAACTTACCCAAGTGTCTTCAGGCGTTGCTAGAAGGCTTTTCACGCTGAGATCGCGAAAAACGCCGGTACAGCCTGCATATTCCGCCTGCTTTATCCGCAATTTGATCGCCTGATTTACTCATTAACCTTGGAACAATAAGAGGTTAGATTATTGTAAATTGCGAACGGCAGACATTTGCGTCGAAGGTCGACCGCCGAACGTTCGTTTAGATCAATAATTCAAAGAGCCCACCATGACAGTTCGAGCCAATTCAAATTCAAAATTCTTGTTTAAGTTTCTTTTGATTGCCATCGTACTAATTGGTTTCGGGGGATGGGCTCTCTACGATTCGGTTGTCAGTGCCCCTAAGAAGATGAAGAAAGCAAAAGAGTATTGGGTCGAAAGCGAAGAGGGCGAAAAGGAACCTTGGGTCAAACGTCATTCTGGCGAAGAATGGGCCGCAATTGTCGAAAAGAAAGGTTGGGGGATTGGCGAGCCGAAAACCCCCTCTGGCGCGCTCGGTTATGCGTACTTTAACTATGCCATGCTTTTATGCATTCCGCTTGGGGCTTTCTCGCTGTTTAAGTATTTGCAAGCCAACAAGACTTGGATCGAAGGGACCGATTCAAATTTTCAAACCAGCGGTGGAATTAAATTCGACTTTGATCAGATCAAGGTGATCGACAAGAAAAAATGGGCCAAGAAAGGGCTCGCGAGGATCACCTTTTCCGACGGCAACCAAGATAGGTTGTATGTGCTGGACGATCTCAAATATGAACGTGAACCGACCGATGAGATCTTGTACAAGATGGAGCAGGCCCTCAAAGACGAGCAAATTGTCAACGGCGAGCGGGAGAGATCGCCGCAAGAGGTCGCTGAAGAAAAACGTAAAGCCGTGGAAGCCAAAAAACAACTGGAAAACATCGACGAATAGTTAGTCACTTTTTTACGTGGTGTCAAACGATGCTAACCGCATCGTGTTGGCGACGAATCATTTCTGCGTACCTGCCGTTGATCGCAATCAACTGGTCGTGAGTTCCCGATTCAATAATCGTACCTTCGTCGATCACGACGATCTGATCGGCGTGCGTGATCGTAGAAAGCCGATGCGCGATAATGAAAGTCGTGCGGTCTTTTAACAGCTGCGTCATCGCCTGTTGAATCTTCTGCTCACTTTCAGTATCCAAGTTGCTGGTTGCTTCGTCCAGGATCAGGATTTGCGGGTTTGCCAGCAATGCACGGGCAATGGAAAGCCTTTGTCGTTGCCCGCCACTGAGTTTTACTCCGCGTTCCCCGATGATCGATTCGTATCCATTCGGTAATTCAGCAATAAATTCGTGCGCGTTGGCTTGTTGTGCCGCTTCGATCACTGCCTCGGCAGTGGCATTCCGATTCGCATAGGCAATGTTCGCGAACACCGTACCGTCAAACAAAAACACTTCCTGTTGCACGACACCCAGCAGTTCCCGAAACGAATTCAGTTTGTAGTCGGCAAGGTCTCGGCCGTTTAACGTGATCCGGCCACGGGTCGGATCGTAAAAACGCGCGACCAAATCGGTGATGGTTGTTTTTCCTGCACCACTTCGGCCCACCAGTGCGACCACAGCACCACCCGGAACGGTCAAGTTAAAATCCTTGATCACTTCGGTTTCGTCGTTGTAAGAAAACCCGACGTTTTCGAATTTGATTTCTTGAATTGTTGGGTCGACCTCTCGTGCATCGGGACGATCCGGTTTGTCGATCGGTGATTCGAGAACCTCGAATACACGTTCCATCGAAGCCAGCGAACGTTGTAGTTCGGTCAGCGACTCAACGATCTTCCAAACGGGGTTCAGTAAGTACAAAACGTAAACTTGAAACGCTCCGATGTCACCAATAGTGGCTTGCCCTTTAATGTACCAATAGCCTCCTGCCCAAGTGACAATCACTGTGTTGAGCGCGATGATGAATCCCCATGTGCTCCAGACAATAATCTCACGTTTGGCCGCAAACATTCTCATTCGCGTAATCGTATGTTGCCCAACGGCATATTCGTTTTCCTCTCGCTGTTCGCCGCTAAACGAACGAACCGCGCGGATGCCTTGGAACGCTTCGCCCACACGACCGTCCACGTACGAAACGTCTTTCCGAATCGCTCGGTAGATCGGTCTAATGCGACGAATCGCAATCATACTGAGCACCATAATCGGCGGGATCACGCCAAGGATGGTAAAGGCCAATTTCCAGTTGATGACAAACAGGATCACCATCGCGATCATCAATCGTAAAATGGCGACGCCGGGCGAGATCACCGCCATTTGCAACAGACCGTTCGTCTTGCTGATGTCGTCGGTCAATCGAGAGATGATTCCGCCGACTTTCATCTCAGAAAGCTTGTCCAAGGGAAGCCGCAACAATCTGTCGAACAGAGCGCGACGAAGCGTGAGAATCACTCGCACGTTCAACAATCGTTGGTTCCACGACCGCAGGGTTCCCAAGATCCGGGTCACCACCACCAAGCTCAGAAACAGCAATCCAACGGTATTTAGCCTCCAGATACGCTGACTGGGCGTTAGGTCGTCGTTAAGAAGGACTTCGTCAAAGATGTAACGAGCAAATAGCGGTTGGACGATTTCAAGAATCGAAAACAGGATCGCAAGTATGATCAACAGCGCGACCATGCGACTGTGCGGCCACAATTGCTGAACGTACTTCCGCAAGTAGCCGCGCCGCCGTTTTTTCTTTTCCTGTTTGCTGGCCTCGTCCTCGCTATCGTTGTCTTTGGCGTTTTTACTTTCAAAGTCGTTTTTGTTGTCCCGTTCCCTTTTCAGTTCACCGCCGCGAAACTTGCCAACAAATTCTGCGAATCGCAATTTTGAAGTCTTACCGGGCAGTTCGCTTTTACTTGAGCTTTCGTTTTGACTGGCGGTTTTGGGCAGGTCTGATTTCTCGGATGTCATATAAGCGATTGAGAGCGGGCAAGGTTGAAACCCCAATCATTGTGGAATTCGGCCAAGATGGAAACCCGACGGCTTAGCGAGGAAACGGCTTGCCTCCGTCCTTGCTTACGCTGCGGGTTACCAGTACAGACGCTTTCGCATCTAAAGTAAGTGCGATGAGACTTCGCTTTCAGTATTGAAACACACAGGAACCTAAATCGTTGCCGTCGTGAAGCGTGTTTTTCACTCCGCTTTTTTATTCGCTTTGTTGCTTAAGATGGCTGCATCTTGAATCGGTGTCACATCCAGTGTGAACATGCCACGACCGTGAGTTGCGATGACGGCAATGTTATCGCGAGGGTGGATCACCAGATCATGGACAAAGGTGATCGGCAGTCCGCTTCCGAGAACGTGCCAGGTTTTGGCGTCGTCGATCGAAACGTAGATTCCCAAGTCGGTACCGACGTACAGGACTCCCGACTGTTTGGGATCTTCGCGGATCACGTTAACAGGCCCGCCAGGAATTCCCTCACTAATATCTGTCCAAGTCTTGCCATAGTCTCGCGAACGATACACGTACACCTGAAAATCGCAATCACGTTTACCATTCTGAGTCAGGTAGACAGTCGCCTCGTCATATTCAGAGGCCAAGATCCGAGAGACCCATTTGGTTTTGGGTAAGCCGGACAGGATCTCGGTCCAGGTTTCGCCTGTATCCTTGGAAACATGGACGCGGCCATCATCGGTGCCGACGTAAACCAAACCAGGCTTGAGCGGTGATTCACTTAGCGAGGAGATCGTCGCGTAAGAGATGTTGCCTTGGGTTTCCGGGTTGTTGTAAGTCAAATCGGGGCTGATTTGTTCCCAGTGATCTCCACGATCTTCACTGCGAAACAGACAGTTCATACCGTGATAAATGATGTTTGAATCGTGCTTGGACAGTTGAAACGGTGCCAGCCATTGCCCTCGCAAGGCGGGCTCGCCCGGTTGTGGTTTAGGTTTGATTTGTTTCGTCTCATCCTTGGCCATATTCGTGCGCATCAGGCTGCCGTAAAAAGACTCTGAATACAATGTGTTCGGATCACTGGGGTCGATTTCGATATGGCTCGCTTCTCCACCTTTTTGAATGACCCAGTCCATCTTGGGATCGGTGGCGGGGTCATGGGTATGGGGCCCGGACCACGTTCGGTTGTCTTGAATCGAACCGTAAACATGGAATGGAGTCTGCCAGTCGTAGGCAACGTTGTAGAATTGCACGATCGGCAGGTTGGGAAAGTCTTTCCAGTTTTCTCCACCGTCGAACGAAATGTTAATGCCGCCATCGTTGCCATTGATGATGTACTGTGAGTTATCAGGGTCGATCCACATCGCATGATGGTCCGCGTGCAAACCGCGGTCGAAAAGTCGCTCAAATGTTTCGCCGCCGTCGACCGATTTGAGCAGCGTAACTCCCAGCACATAGACCGTTTCAGGATCATTGGGATCCACTCGGACCTGACCAAAAACCCAACCATAGGTGGAGTACGTTGCGGCCAGCAGATCGCTGTCCTGACTGACCTTTTCCCAGGTTTCACCTTGATCGTCACTTCGATAGACTGCAGCTCCCCGCTTTACGTCCGATCTTTTTCGCCCATAGGCGTCCTTTTCATCCGGCTTTGCCTTCCGAACCACTTCATGCGAATCGATGAGCGCGTAGACCGTTTCCGGTTGGCTGGCCGACAAAGCGATTCCAATTCGTCCGCAAAGTTCCCGCGCCGGCAATCCCTGAGTAAGCCGTTTCCAGGTTTCTCCGCCGTCGACCGATTTGTAGATACCACCGCCATCTCCCGGTAGAGGGTCGCTCCAGGGTCGCCGGATTCGATGCCACATCGAAGCGTAGACGATGTCAGGATTACTTGGGTCGATCACCAAGTCATTTCCACCGCACATTTCACTTTCAAAGAGGACTTTTTTCCATGTCTGACCTCTGTCCGTCGATTTATATATCCCTCGTTCTTTATTGGTGGAGTACTCTCGTCCGGCAGCAGCAACGAAAACGATGTCCGAGTTGGTTGGATGCACCACGATGCGCGCGATATGTTGAGTCTCGGCCAGTCCGCAATGGGTCCATGTTTTTCCCGCATCGTCACTCCGGTACACTCCTGTTCCGGACATGCTGCTGCGAAATATGTTTGCTTCGCCTAATCCGACCCAGACCGTTTGAGATTCTTGCGGATCAACTGCGATCGCTCCTACCGCACCTGAGGGCGCATCGTCAAAGATTGGTTGCCAGTTCGTGCCACTGTCGGTTGTCTTCCAGACACCACCCGAAGCAGAAGCAACATAGAACGTAGATTTTTGGTCGCGATGTTTGGCAATGTCAGTCACTCGGCCGCTCATCAGCAGCGGTCCGATATGTTTCCAGTTAAGGTCTTTGAATTGTGACTGTTGGCGCATTTCAAGATGTTGTTGATGCCAGTTCAGCCGAGTTTCTGCGTCCAATACTGGTTGCTTGAAATTATCCTGTGCCAAAATGTTTGCACAGAGAGCTGTCGATACGGTTAAAACTGCAGTTGCTTTGAGAGCTTTGCCCAGTGCCTGAAAAACAAGTGTTGCGAAGTTGTTGTCGACCATTAAATACCTAAAACGTAAAAAGAGGTTGGCTGAATTATACAGCTCATTTCCTCGAAAGGCCAAACGCTTGAACTGGGTCTCACATCAGCTCGTCCCAGTGATTCGCCGACCTCAGACGGCTTTCGGTGCCTTGTGAATTCTTTTATGCGAGAATTGCCTGAGTGACGAGGGGGTACCAGTAGGAAGGCACTAGCCCGGTGGCTCAACAGAGCTCGAATAAATGACCAG
>CAZDBA010000103.1:11350-17824 GCA_964503615.1 uncultured Pirellulaceae bacterium | reverse complement strand
GCACTCAATGGTTGTACTTTCTCAAAAGGCGTGAAGCATGGCACCCAGTTGTTTTTTTCGTTCACGCTCTCGGTCACATCGCCGTCACATCGACCGAAAGCCACCAGTGGACTGCGAATCGTTTTTGCAAAATTGATGTTTAATCGACAAATACATCAATTTGAATTGAACATCACGAACTGAGCCCGGTTTCTAAATGAGACTTGTCAATTAAGATAGGAACATCGGCTTGAACACTGATGTCCCAATAAAAAACAAAGCTAAATGGAGAAAACGATGGTCCTTCCAATCTTGCCGCTCAGAGGATCGAGTCGGTACTGGTTGCGAACCTTTACTTGGAAAGGCTGTTTGATCTTGGCGGTTTTTGCTTGGGTGCTGGGGGTGGCTTTCACATCGGCGACTGATGCCTTGCAGGTCAGTGAAAACGATCCGGCTCCGAATATCGTCTTGATCATGTGCGACGATATGGGGTGGTCGGACATTGGGTGTTATGGCGGTGAAGTAGAAACGCCGAACCTTAATCGACTCGCGGACGAAGGGATGCGGTTCACGCAGTTTTATAACAATGGTAAGTGTACAACCACACGGGCTTCGATCCTGACTGGACTTTACCCTCGGCGCGATGGTCACCAGCTTTTGCGGTCTAACATGGTGACGATCGGCGAAGCGATGCAGGGGGCCGGCTATCAAACCGCGCTGAGTGGCAAGTGGCATTTGGGCGGTGAAAAGGAAACTCATCCGTATCACCGTGGCTTTCAAGAGTTCTACGGGTTGCTGGATGGGTGTTGCAACTTTTTCGATCCTGCGATGGCCGATCCGCCTTACAAGGGTGGCAAAGTCCGCTCGTTTGGGCAGAACGATGAACTTATCACTTCGTTCCCTGACGACTTCTATACCACCGATGCGTTTACGGATCATGCCATCAAGTGCGTAAAAAAATTCGCTGCGAATAAGAAGCCCTTTTTGGTTCATCTAACTTACAACGCGCCCCACTATCCGCTTCACGCCAAGCCGGAGGATATCGCCAAGTATCGAGGGCAGTACAAAAAATTGGGCGGTTGGATACCGATGCGGGAGCAGCGTTTTCAGCGGTTGCAGGAAATGGGGTTGGCGGACGAAAGTTGGAAACTGACTGACGTCGATAAGAAAGCTTACGATTGGGAAACCGCTAACCATGACCATGAAGATTTGCGGATGGCCGTTTACGCTGCCATGATCGACTCGATGGATCAGAACATTGGCCGTCTTTGTGTCGCTTTGGAAGAGGCAGGAGTCGCGGACAATACGCTGGTTATCTTTTTGTCAGACAACGGCGGATGCTCCGAAGAACCGGGTGGACGCGGTCCCGAAATCGTGCCCGGGCCCAAAGAGTTTTACGCAGCGGTTGGACCTGCGTGGGGATGGGCGCAAAACGCACCGTTTAAAAAACACAAAAGCCACACGCATGAGGGGGGAATTCTTACACCTTGTATTGCTTGGTGGCCAGGCCAGATCGAAGCGGGAGCCATTACCCGTCAACCGGCGCACATTATCGATATCATGCCTACGTTATTGGAGATTGCTGGTGGGACTTATCCCGAACAATACGCTGGCCAGCAGATCCTGCCCGTGGAAGGCAAGAGTTTTGTTTCGGTGCTAAAAGGTGCCCAGCGCGATCCGCATGAGATGCTGTATTGGGAATGGGCCGGACATCGGGCGGTTAGAATGGGTGACTGGAAAGCCGTCTACTCGAAAGGTGTTAACCGATGGCAATTGTTCAATCTTGCCGAAGATCGATGTGAAGCGAATGATGTAGCCGAAACGGAGCCCGAAGTAACTCAGAAGTTGAGTGACGCCTGGTTGGTGTGGGCCAAAAGCAACGGCCTGAGTATAAAAACTAAAAAAACTCCTCGCAAAGCGGCAATAAAATCGAAGTAAGAAACATTGTTAGCGGACGCTACCCGTTGCGATTCAATATCACAGAACATTTTAAGGACAAGAAACGGTTTTTGCCCAATTCTTCTACTGCGACTGAGATTACACGACGTGGTAAATGGAAGTTTTCTTTCTTTAGACGGAGAGCTAGTTGAGTTGGTTGATGTCGAAGCGGACTCAAACGAGTTCGATAACCTGTTAGAGTCAAATCCTGATCTTGCTCAATCGTTGGCGGCCGAAATCAAGACGTGGCTAGCTGAACCCCGTACGCAAGAGTAGCGTAGCCCTCGTTCGAGTTCGGAGATTCGCTCGTGCAATTTTCTGTGAAGACTTTGCTGTTGCTCACTGCAGCGCACGCCGTGTTTTTGGCTGTCTGTGTAGCGGTCGGTGTGAGTGAAGCTCTGTTTTGCGCCGTTCCTGCAACGATTGCGGTGTTCGGTTATGTAGCGCATCAGAAAGACAAAGCCGCGCCCTTTTGGAAGACAGTTATTGCAGGTGTGTTGTTTGTTGTAGTCCTACCGACACACACTGGCGTGTTGAGAAATTTTGAGGTTGTGCTTGCGGCGATTGCCGCTGGATTTAGTTTCGTTCTTTCACTCTCTGCAATCCGTCACGGCCATTGGACAACCAACATCCTTGCTATCCCCATTTTTCTGCTCGGCGCTTTTTTTATCGGAGCAGTGATAGTAGAGGGGTGGGAAAATTGGGCTTTTGTTGACGCGTATTGGCGAGGTTTATTGCGCGAGCTCCTTGGAACTCAGTAGCTTCGATATCTATTTAGTAGACAGAAGCTCGCTAAGCACGTTACTGAAGCCGGAAATTGTTTTTTCGCGAATCACCAATCTATCGCCGGGGTGCAAAGCATAGTCATGCTCGAATTTTACCGACCTGTTGTTTTTTTGCATTTCCACAGGCATCTTCAAAGTTCGCCCAGAGCCCTGAACAACTCGGTACAACTTAACCTCTGAGTTTCGCAACGACTTAGCCGCGTTCGATTCTTCGATCGCGTTTTGGACCGTCATGTTGCCGCGGATTTGTCCTTGAAACGAACGTTCTTCACCAAAGGCAGGAAAGATATTAACCGCATATCTTCCATTGGGAGCGGGACCCTCGGCGCTGGTGATCGGTGCTGATGAATTGGAAGCCGTGTTCAACGTTGAACAACCCGATTGAACGATGCAGGCCAAAAGTACGATAACGATCGGCGTTACAGATTTTAAAATAGTCATCGACTTGTTCCATTAGTTGCGGTGTGGGCAAGGAATGCCCTGAAAGTTTTCCCAAACCCCCTGATCTATACACTCGGCATCGTCATCCTGTCCGGCAAACTTTAGCAATAGCTGGAGAGTTGCAAGAAACCAGTCAAAATCAGATTCGATGTTTGGCTACTTCCAATTTCCACTTTGTTTCTGTTGCCTGGCGGAATCTGGCGAATTTGGGTTTGATAGCAGCCGGGTGCAAGTAAACTTGTGGCAATTGATCACCTCGCTCACCGTTCAAGCGGAATTTACATTGAGTTTTTGGCAAGACAAAGTCGTTATCGTCGCTGGAGCTTCAACCGGATTTGGCAAAGTCTTGGCGGCTAAACTTGTCGCCAGTCAGGCACGCGTTATCCTGATCGCGCGAGACGTACAGCGGTTGGCGGTGACTGCGGACGAGTTGAATACCTCTGCATCTACTTCCGTGCAAACTCATTCGGTCGATCTCATCGACGCGATGGCTACGGAAGCCGCGGTTCAAAAAGTCGTCGCCGATTTTGGCAAGATCGACGCGGTGTTTAACTGTGTTGGCAAATCGACGCGGGAGCCCGTCTTGGAGGTTGGAGTTCCCAAAATGGAAGAGATGATGCGAATTAATTTGCATACTGTCATCAATCTGTCTGTTGCCGTTTTGGCTGAACTGGAAAAGTCAAAAGGCCACTTGGTTAATATTGGCTCGCTCGCTTCCAAGACGGCGTGGCCCTATGTTACCTCCTACGCGGTTTCCAAATCGGCGATGGCGACTTACACGCATCAGCTTCGTCTGGAAGGGCCGCAGGATGTTCACTATCTCCTAGTTTGTCCGGGCCCAATTATCCGCAAAGATTCGGGGACTCGCTACGATGAGGCGTCTGAGAAATTGCCCGAGCATGCTCGGGCCGGCGCAGCGGGGGCAAAGGTTCGGGGCATTCCACCAGAGCGTTTGGCTGAAAAGATTCTCCGTGCTTGTGTGAAACGGAAAAAGGAATTGATCGTTCCCGGCTATGCACGTTTGGCCTTTATCGCCTCGGCCATTTCACCCGCGCTGGGAGATTGGATTCTACGTAAAAAGATGAGCAAATAGCTCAAAACGATTCCACGGTTTGGTCGGCCTTTGAGCCTGCTTTTGGGGAAGCGTTTTGTGCCGCTTTTTCGTTTATCTTTTCAGCCGGCTATCCCGTTGAGTAATCCGCTTAAATTGGAAACTCAACCAGAGAACGTCCCGAACGAATTTTGCATTGAAGGGTATGGTCCTTGAGAAAAATGACTTGGGATGTCAGAATTCGGGCTCGAACTCATTTTTCTAATTGAAAGCACTCATGCCCGCGTTTCCTGACGTTGACGTAATCAAGTACGAAGGTCCCGAGACCAAGAATCCGCTCGCTTTTCGATGGTACAACCCGGAAGAAGTGATCGAAGGTAAAACGATGGCGGAGCATCTACGTTTTAGCGTCGTGTACTGGCACACCTTTCGAGCAAATGGATCAGATCCGTTTGGAATGCCGACTTTGCAGCGACCTTGGGATGACGGAACCGACTCGGTAGAGAACGCATGTAATCGTGCCCGAGTTGCGTTCGAGTTCATGGAAAAGCTGCAGGCTCCCTACTACGCTTTTCACGACCGAGACATCGCCCCTGAGGGCAACTCGCTTTCCGAGACCAATGCGATTTTGGATCAAGTCGTAGAGGTGCTCAAAGAAGAACAGCAGCGTACGGGCATCAAGCTTTTATGGGGCACTGCCAACATGTTCAGCAACCCGCGGTTCATGCACGGAGCGGCAACCAGTCCCAACGCTGACGTTTTCGCGTTTGCTGCAGCCCAAGTCAAAAAGGCGATGGAAGTCACCGTTGAGTTGGGCGGCGAGAACTACGTTTTCTGGGGAGGTCGTGAAGGGTATCAGAACCTGTACAACACAGATCTAAAGCGGGAGTTCGATAATCTGGGTCGCTTTTTTAGCATGGCCGTCGACTACGCAAAAGAGATCGGATTCACAGGCAGTTTCCTGATCGAGCCCAAGCCCAAAGAGCCGACCAAGCATCAGTACGACAGTGACGCGGCAGCCTGTATCAACTTTTTGCGCGCGTACGATCTGATGGATCATTTCAAGTTGAATATCGAGACCAACCACGCAACGCTGGCTGGTCATACGATGATGCATGAATTGGACTACGCGGGCGCCCAAGGATGCCTGGGGAGTATCGACGCGAACACAGGCGATATGCTTTTGGGATGGGATACAGATCAGTTTCCAACCAATTTGTACATGACAACACGAATCATGCTGATGATACTCAAGCATGGCGGGATCGCGCCGGGCGGTGTCAATTTTGACGCCAAAGTCCGTCGTGAGAGCATTGATCCCATCGACCTTTTCCACGCTCACATCGGCGGAATGGACACGTTCGCTCGTGGATTGCGAGTTGCCGCGGCGATCCGAGCCGAAGGGCAACTGGATGATTTTCTGGGTACCCGCTATGCATCTTGGGATTCTGGCCTGGGTGCTGAAATCGAAAACGACAAGCACGATTTCAAGACGCTCAATTCGTACATGATGGAAAAAGGGGATTCCGATCCGAACATCAGTGGGCGACAAGAGTTCCTGGAAAACGTGATCAATCAATACATCTAAATCAGATATTTGGAAACCAACTGAACACGCTTCGTATGGCGTTGTCAATTTACTAAAAACAGTTAGAAAACTATTAGTTTTATAAGAAACTCAGAAAGAAAATTATGCCTAAAGCAACCGCGCAACACATCCTTGTTGAAACTGAGGCTGAGTGCGAAGAAGTCAAAAAAGAGATACAGGGTGGCAAGACGTTTGTCGAAGCTGCTATGGAGCATTCAACTTGCCCTTCGGCACCTCAAGGCGGATCACTTGGTGAATTTGGACCCGGTCAAATGGTCAAAGAGTTCGACGAAGTGGTCTTTAGCGGTCCGGTTAATGAAGTACTGGGGCCTGTAAAAACCCAATTCGGTTATCACCTGATTAACATTACCAGCCGCACCGAATAAGTTGGCAAACTCAGTTTGCTGATATCGCCATTCTTGCAAACCGTCTTCGACTATTACGAAAAAAGCCGCTCTGAAACGAGCGGCTTTTTTGATATCGATTTGTGAGTTCGGATCGCCCAAACTTGAATTGAAGTCTAACGTATCGGACACGTGCCATTGGCACATCCGCCCTGTTGTGGAACAGGTGAAAATAAATTCAAACTGGCGGGGGCAGGGACACTAACGGGTGAACCAATAGCGGGCGAAACTGGAATCGCCGCAGCTTGGGGGAATGATTGAACCGGAGCCTGATAGCTTACAGGAGCC
>CAZDBA010000103.1:0-11250 GCA_964503615.1 uncultured Pirellulaceae bacterium | reverse complement strand
AATCGCCGCAGCTTGGGGGAATGATTGAACCGGAGCCTGATAGCTTACAGGAGCCCGAAAGCTTACAGGAGCCTGATAGCTTACAGGAGCTTGGTACGATTGAACCGGCGCCGAGAAGCTTTGAACTGGTGCGTAGGCAGCAGATGGTATGTAAGACTGAACGGACCCGAAAGACCCAACGGGGTAAGTCTGAACTGGAGCTGGTACGTAAGCGGGCGCGTATGACTGAACTGGAGCCGGCGCGTATGACTGAACGTTCAAAGACACGTAACCTGCGCCAGGATAACCCAAGCCACATTGAGCATTCGCATGAGTAGAAAAGCAAAACGAAACTGCAACGATGGCGGCAAATCCGAGAAACTTAGAGGGGCAAAGAGGTTGGAGCATTCTTATTTCCTAGGTGTAAGATCATGTTTGTGGATCTCCATGTTAACCGAAGCATGATAGACTCATTGTTACAAAATCAGATATTTGGATTGAAAAGACTCTCTTTGAAGTTTGCGATACCAAATGCCAAGACAGTTGTAATACCAATTACAAACAGGAGCGAAAGCGGGTCTGAAAATGGGCCCGGCCAGAACGGAAATTGGCATGAGATTCGCCAAAGAATCAGAGCAATCAAACTAAATGTTCCGATCTTAAAAGTGGGAGCCAATTGAAAAGGCGATCGTGAAGTATCGCCCAGTAAAATCGACAAAGCATCAAAGATCAAAATGGCCAAGAGCACTGAAAATGCGAACTGAAAACCGAATGCCATTCCGACAATAATCATCCCAAGCAGGCATTCTCGCCGCCCTGTCTTCGATTCTCGCTTTGAACAACTAATCCACATCAGCCAGCCACAAAAAGCACCTCCCAATACCCCCATAAGGAGGGTGGTCCAGAAACTCAAATCTCGAGGTGTGTCGGAAACAGGACCGGGTGGCCATTGAGTTTGTTGGACCCAAGGCCAAAGGATCTGAAACCCAACGGTCGAAATCAATGCCGCAAAAGCAACCGAATTTGGGATGGGCTTTTTATCGATCCGCACCAGTGCGAAAAGGAACAGCAGACAGACCACGATCAGATGGTAAACCACAATCTGCAACAAATCGAATTTCGGTTCTAGTACGAAATGAGCGATACCCCAATCGGGATCAATGGGCCGAATCGGCAAGTACCATCCACCGCAGAACAACCCGGCGATAGCGATTGCCAGAAAGATCGTACCCAGCACGATTTCAACGATCAGATACCGTGGAGAGATGGGGAGCTTGCAGGTTTGGCACCGTCCTCGGCTGCTTAACCAACCGTAGACGGGAAGGTTTGCTGAGAAAGGCAGCTTGTTATTGCAATACGGGCAACGGCTGGGCCCCAAAATTCCGCGCCCACGAGGAACTCGCCAAGCGACCACATTAAAAAAGCTGGCGAAGCAACCACCTAAAAAGAAAATCCAAACAACAACGAACACGCGCAGGAACAACTGCAGTACAATTTCGTAGACGCCTAGAATCTGTCGCATGTCGACAGGACTTCCACCCGGTCGAGCAGTCAGCCACCGTGTAACCAACGGAATTGCGGCTATCACCAAAAAGGTCAAACAGGCAAGCAACAGAAGCGTTGACCGGATGGTTAACAGAGAGGAGTTGTGAGCTCGTTTGTTTCGGGCCAAGGTGCTAGAACCCTACGAAGAGAGCGTACAAATTATCGCGCGAATCTGTTTTACTGTTGATCGAGGTTTTTGTGGGAGCCATCGCAGAGCGGCGCGTCACAAGTCTGCTTGCAACGGCAGAAGTATTTTGTGGCCGTTTCTTCTGCTTCGAAGACCATCGGTGTGAACCCAGTCCCTTTATGGGCACCATCGCAGAACGGCTGGCTGGCCGATAAACCACAGGTACAGTACGCGTATTTCTTGCCAGCTTCGAGTTCGACTTTTTGAGGCGAATCTGCGGCTACTTTAGGCTTGTCCATTATATTATCTTTCAATTCTTGGCGTTTGTTTCCACGCTTTGTGAGCGACCGGGTCTGTAATGGTAACCCGCAGTGTATACAAGTTGCTTCCTTGCTTACACGTCGGGTTTCCTGTTAGAGCGTTGGTCTTTTATAGAACGTGGCGACAAGTTTGAGAATCAGCCCGTTAGTTTTTTTCGCCAAATCGTGTTGCTTTGACTATTTTCCGACCGGAAATAGGCTCACGACATCGGTAATGTCCAAAATTCCGATTGGACATCCACTCGAATTTACGACTGGCAGCTCGCTGATATTTTGTGCCGCCAGGATTTCAACGGCGACCAGAGTTTTGGATTTACTGCGAACCGTAAATGGTTTTCGTGTCATGACCTCGCTGATTGGCTGGTTAAGCCCGTTGTCGTTACCCGTTTCCAGCATCCGAGCCAAATCACTATCGGTAAACAGCCCGGTAAGTTTCCCGTTCTCATTGGTCAGTAGAATGACGCCGACACGCCGATCGCTTTTGCCTGATTCTGCGTAGACTTCTCGAACCGTTTTGGTTTCGCTCGCGACGCGACATTGTTCGATGGGGCGCATGATGTCGTCGACGTTGGAGAGCTTTTTACCCAACGACCCGCCGGGATGAAATTTAGCAAAGTCGATCGCGCGAAATTGTCTAAGGTTTGCAAGCGTAAGCGTTAGGGCATCACCGAGTGCCATCATCATGGCGGTGCTGGTCGTAGGGGCCAGCCCCAAAACACATGCCTCCGGTAAACGCCCGTAATCCAGCGCAACCGCTGAGTTCCGCGCGAGTGTGCAGGAAAGTTGTGAGATCATACAAATGATTTTGACGCCCAATTTCTGGAGGCTGGGCAGAAGGTTTATGATTTCTGGAGTCTCACCGCTGTTGCTGAGCATCAACATTACGTCGTCCGGGCCCACACGTCCGAGATCGCCATGAACCGCTTCGGCGGGATGCAAGAAATGAGATCGAGTGCCCGTCGAAGCCAACGAGGCAGAGATCTTTTGACCGACCAAGCCCGCTTTGCCCATTCCGACAACGATCACGGCGCCTTTGCAGTCAAGAATTATATTAACGGCATCCGACAATCCATCCGGTACCGTCTTGGAAAGACGCGAAAGCGCTTGCGACTCCTGTTTAATGACATCACTTGCCATCTTCAGGATTTCGAACTGAGTGGGGCGTACGGGGATGTGAGCTTTGATGACATTTGACATTATGCAATTTCCTTGAGTTCGACATTGCGCAGATGCTGATACACACTGCACCGTCCAATGAGTTCTTCGTGGCTGCCGCAATCGACCACACGCCCTTCGTCCATCACCAGAATCAAATCGACTAAATCCAGAGTCGACAGGCGATGAGTGACGATGAGAGTGGTTCGGCCGATAATAAATTCGGCAAGTGTTTTGTGCATGAGGATTTCGGACTGGGGATCGATCTGGCTGGTCGCCTCATCCAATAGCAGAATCGAAGGGTTCTTGAGGATCGCACGGGCCAGGCACAGTCTTTGTCGCTGTCCACCAGAAAGTTTTCCGCCATGCTCTCCAACGTTGGAGTCATAGCCGTCCTCCAGTGTCTGAATGAATTCGTCGGCATGGGCTTTGCGAGCCGCAGAGATGACCTCGAGCTCCGACGCGTCTTCTGAGCCGTAACGAATGTTGGTTGAAATCGATTCGTCGAACAGCATCGCCTGCTGAGTCACATAGCTGACTTCGCCGCGCAGGTCGTTCAGGGCCAAGTCTCGAATGTTGGTTTCACCGATCTCGATCGATCCTGATTTGGGATCAAAGAAACGCGGCATTAAATTGATCAGTGTGCTTTTTCCACAGCCATTGGGGCCAATGATCGCCATCGACTTTCCGGCGGGTAATGTAAACGAAACCCCGTTTAGCACCGATCGGCCTGGTTCGTACTCAAAATGCACGCCATTGAATTGGATGTCGCGGTTAGCTGTGGGAATCGGCAGTGGATTTTTTGGAGTCTGGACGGCAGCGGTTTGGTCGATCAACGGAAATACGCGGTCGGACGCGACGACTCCGCATTGAATTTGATTGTAGATGTCTGCCATCTTACGAAGCGGATCTGCGATGCCGATCAAAAAAGCAAAGAAGGTCATTACTTCGCCGAACGTCATCGCCGACTTGCTCATTTTGACGCCCAGAAAGTGCGTTTCATGATTCAATACGAGATATCCACCGGCCAGAATGGAAAGGCAGATCATGCTCACTCCGAGCACCTCATTGTTCATGCGTGCGAACGCCGAGTAGATTTGGATCCGCATTTGTTTCTTGTAAACATCTTTGGCAACTTTTTGGAATCGTTGCCGTTCATGGTTCTCCATCGAGAACGCTTTAACGATTCGCGAATAGGAGAGAGCTTGGTAAAGCCGATTGAGCAGCCGAGCAGATTCTTCCAAAGCTCGTTTGTTGGCCCGTTTGGTCAGTCGAGCCAGAAAGTACATGCAGTACATAGCTAGAGGCGCTACCAAGCAGGAGAATATCAGCAGTCGCCAGTTCATATAGGCTGCCCCGACAATACAGGCGAGCATCTTCAATGGCTCACGAACCAATTTGCCAAACAGCGTGTTTACCGCTTTGCCGATCGCTGCCGATTCACCACGGATTCGACTGATCAAATCGCCTGTTCCTTTGACGCCTGTTTCGCTGGTCTCCATACCTAAAACGTTTTGAAACACTTTGTTTTGCAGGTCCAGTACCATTCGCTTGGAGACCCTGGCAATGAGGTACATATTTCCAGCCAGGAAAATACCTCGAAAAAACGTTGCTATCAGCAAGAAGCAAATGATGTAGACAAGTGTCTTGAACGGCGTGTTGGGGCAATACCGGTCGATATAAGGGACAAGGCTTTCCGTTTGTGCGATCCGTGATTCTTGGTCGTCAATGAAAGAGCGTTTGGTTGCGATCTCTTTGGCAAGTGCGGTCGGATCAGCTGAACTATCGTCTTGGGTGGCGATGTCGTCTCGCGCAGGATTTTTCAGCTCCGCGATTCGAGCTTCAAGCTCCTGGATTTGGGCCGTAGTCGTTTGGATATCGGTTTCGGCACTGCCAATTCGCTGCTCGGCCCATTCATGAATGGTTTTGCCGTCGTTAAGTACGACTTCGACAAAAGGGTAGACAGCTCCCAGGTTGGCTCCCCAAAACAGGGCGACCATAATCGAGCAGACAAAGGAACCGAATAGGGACCAGCGATATTTGAGCGCCATTTTGAGCGCCCGACCCAAGTTTTTCATGTAGTTTGCGTCCTTGCAAAACATCTCGTTTTGTTGATTCCGCTAGCATGGAGCGGTAACGAGTCGCATAAGTTTTAACCCGAAAGTGGCTTCACCTCCAATACCAGTATTTTAGTCGTAAAAGCAAATGAATACGTTTTTGCAATCACTTCTTAGTTACTGAAAGAGCCAACAAAAAAAGCCCGCCAAATCAATGGCAGGCTTATTCGTCTGAGTCGATGAAAATCCGGAGGTTGCGATATACGACAGGTGTGTATGCAACAGGATTTAGTCGCGAACGGCAGCGGCTTCGCGAGAAGCGCCTTGCCAGACGACAGTCAAAGGTCCGTTTTGGGCTTGTCCGTTTTCAAGCATCGTATTGTTGAATTGGAATGTATACGCAGCGACTTGCCCTGTACTGCTGTTGGCTACATAGCATACGCAACCTGACGGCCGGTTTTGCCCAGCACGCCCACCCACGTTCGCATTGATCGCACCTGTTGCCATTAGATAATCTGTCTGGCCGGCTTTGGCCTGGCCTAAAGTCTCGTTCACGTTCGCGGCAAATACGGCTACCCCATCTCCACCACTCCTCGGGCTGAGCACGACGCAAGAGAGCCTGCCCGAAGTGTGATCAAGTACAAAGAGCCCTTGGACGTTTGCATTAACCTGCCCTGTTGCCAAAGACATCGTTTTACCTCTAGCAGCAGTGTCCGCGTGCAAGAGCATTCGTTCAATCTCCGTGCCTTTGGTCTTCTCGCGGATTTGTCCAAGCAAGCGGTCAACGTCGGACTGCGTTGTGTTTTCGACTGTAGGCTCTGCATTCGTTTTTTCGTAAAAGACCCCGGATGCTGCGCCCAAAGCCAACAAGCCGATCCCCATCATTGCGAGTCCACAACAGAAGATCACTTTGCCAGTTCGATTTTTTATTGCCATCCGTTCCATCAGTTTCTCCACGGTACGTAATTTATATGTTCGATAACCAGCACGTATTCTATTCATCAACGGTCGCTGTGGGAAATGTGTTCTTTCCGCTTTCCTGCCCTAAATTTCACAATAGGAAGAATTTAGGCGGTGAAAATAGTTGAAAGGTTTGCAATAAATTTAAGTGGTTTGTATTGTAAAACTGACGTTTTGTCTGACACTCTTTCATTTTGGAAATTTCTTAATGCCCCGTCAAAAGCGCATTTGCTTAACACAGCTTCTTTCCGCAGTATCAGTCGTGCTTTTTGCGTGGGGTTGTTTTTTTCAACCTGTTAATTGTCATGCTCAGCAGGCAGGTGAAGTTGAAGTTATCAAGACTTTGCTGATCGAAGGTCAAAACAATCATAAGAATTGGCGGCAAACGTCATTGATGATGAAGGCTTATTTGGAACAGACCGATCTGTTTTCAGTTGACGTTGTCCGCACAAGACCCAAAGGGACGGACGCCAAGTTCAAACCTGACTTTAGTCAGTACGATTTGGTTTTGTCCAATTACAACGGAGCCGAGTGGCCAGAGGAAACGAAGACGGCCTTTATCGAGTACATGCGAGGGGGGGGCGGATTAGTCGTTGTTCATGCTGCTGATAACGCATTTGGGAATTGGCGAGAATTCAACGAGATGATTGGCTTGGGAGGCTGGGGCGGCCGTAACGAAAAATCAGGACCGTATATTTATCTCAACGAAGAGGGAGAGGTCGTTCGTGATGAGTCACGTGGCAAAGGTGGTCATCATGGCAAGCAACACGAGTTCTCGTTGGTGACCCGTGATGAGGACCATCCAATTATGCAAGGCTTGCCTATGGAATGGTTGCATGTACAAGACGAACTTTATGACAAGCTTCGCGGTCCAGCGGCGAACATGGAGATTCTGGCTACTTCGTTTGCAAGTAAAAAATTTGGCGGAACAGGACGACACGAGCCAATGGTGATGACGATCGGTTTTGGAGAAGGCCGCGTCTTTCACACGCCAATGGGCCACGGGAACAACTCGCAGGAGTGTGTCGGCTTTATCACTTTGCTTCAGCGCGGAGCTGAGTGGGCTGCGACAGGCAACGTCACTCAGGCGATTCCGGACGAGTTTCCTGGTCCTGATGAGGTTCTACAAAGAACGTTCGCCGCTCCCGTTGTTGCGTCTGAGTTGGGTAGCACCAAAAACGTTTTTCAGATTGGTAATCTGTTTTTAAGTGGCCAGCCAAGCCAAGCGGACGTTGAGGTCATCAAAGAGGCTGGAATCACCCGAGTCATTTCGGTGAGAAAACCGACAGAACTGAATTGGGACGAACAGGCGGCTATCGAAGCAGCCGGGCTTTCGTTCCATTCCATCAGTTTTAATTCGCCTGAAGGAATGACGCCGGAGCTATTGGATGAGCTTCGTGAATTATTACAAAAGACCAGCGATGAAAAAGTCCTGCTGCATTGCGGCTCGGCAACCCGAGCTTCCATGGTTTGGTCAGCCTACCGTACTTTGGATCAGGGGAAGTCTGTCGAGGATGTGGATGGCGAAATCGAAACGATGGGTCTTGGGAGTAAAAGCATGCGGGCCAAGGCAAAGGCTTATATCGAAGAGAATAAACGGTAGGGGTAGGTAATCCGAGCAAACGGAAAAACCGTAGCCGGAGTCGCCAAGACTTCGGGCCTGTCACGGGAGTAAGCCACCAGCCAGTTGCCTAGTTTCTTGTGTTGCTTAACAGCCCGTTAAACGGGGGAGATGTCAGAAAAGTTCGTGACACCGTTTCGGTCAATGTCGTTTGATTTTCCTGCTTGAGTGCTTACCCGGGGTTTGCGAGATCGGCTAGGGTTGTTCAAATAGGAGATTGGCAAAACGCCTACCGCAGATAGTTTGACTTACGAAGAAACAGTTAATGGCAACTCCACTGCAACGAATTCGCAGCGGCGCAATTGCGCTTGGAATAGTGTTTCTGCTGTCAGTGCTGGGGTTTCATTTTATTGCCGATTACGATTGGATTGAAGCGGCTTGGATGGTCGTGATTACCATGTCGACCGTCGGCTACAACGAGCGAAGTGAGTCTGATCCGCAAACGCTCATTCTGATGATTCTGGTTATTGTGACCGGCGTTACGGCGGCAGCTTATACATACGGCGGTTTCGTTCAGTTGATGCTTGAAGGCGAAGTTGATCGAGTACTCGGGAGAAGAAAAATGACCAGGGAACTGGGAAGATTGAAACACCACATCATCATTTGCGGTTTTGGCCAATTGGGCCGTGATCTAGCCACTCAATTAAAGCACCGCAAGGAAGGTTTTATTGTTGTTGATTTGTTGCCTGAAAAAGTTGAACGAGCCACTGAACTTGGATATCTAGCCATTGTAGGAGACGCAACTACCGAAGAGATTCTGGAGCAGGTTCATCTGGACAAGGCGAAAGCGATCGCAACCACCCTGCCCTCGGACGCGGATAACGTGTTTATTACTTTAACGGCCAGAAATCTCCATCCAGATATCCAGATTATTGCCAAATCGGACAGGGAGAGTAGTTGTAAGAAACTCCGTCAGGCCGGAGCCAACAAGATCGTCATGCCCGATCGAGTAGGAGCTCAGCAAATGGAGCGGATGATCTCGCGCCCCTCGACCGCTGACTTGGTTGAGTTGTTTGCCGAAGCCAGCCATTTGGAAATGGAACTGGACGAGCTGATGGTGGGTGAGCAAAGTAAATTAGTCGGAACTACGCTTGCCGATTCGAGGATCAAGGATGACTACAATTTGCTTGTCATCGGAATCAAAGATGTAACGGGGTATTTCAGATTCAATCCTCAACCTGATGAAACGATCCGGATCGACGATATCTTGTTAGTTATCGGAGAAGTGCACGATATTAATCGGTTAAAAGACAGTATGAAAACTGTGTGATCTCGACCAACATTACCGCATAGCTCTGAAGGAGCGAAAGCACATAGCCATAGGCGTCAGCCTATGGAACTTGCCCACCTCTATTTACCCAGCCCCGAAGGCGGCGGCAGCGTTGGTGACCAGCCAGTTACATTCGCCATTCCCGGCTTTTGAAAAGACCGGTTTCCTCGCTCACGCGTCGGGTTCCAATTGCGGTTTCCTTGTGGCCAGCTTGCTTTCGCGACTGTCCAAATTCGAAGCGAGCGGGTATAGTTCTGCTAGTCTTTGGCCTGCGATATTCGGCTTTGCCAGCTACCGATAAGAAAGAGCTTTTTCCTAATGGAAACCGAACCCTCTACCCCTGAAAAATGTTTGGTCGGAGTGATCATGGGCAGTCGATCCGACTTGCCAACGATGGCAAACGCGACTGAAATACTGGAACAATTTGAAATTCCGCATGAAGCGGTTGTTGTTTCGGCCCATCGTACTCCTGAATGGATGGTAGAGTATGCCAAGTCTGCCGAATCGAGAGGGCTGAAAGTAATTATCGCCGGGGCCGGAGGCGCAGCTCATCTACCCGGCATGGTTGCTTCGCTTACCGTGATTCCAGTGCTGGGAGTGCCGGTCAAAAGCAAGGCTCTCAACGGTTTGGACTCATTGCTTTCCATCGTTCAAATGCCGGGCGGTGTTCCCGTTGGGACGCTTGCGATCGGTGACTCAGGTGCGAAAAATGCTGCTCTGTTAGCGGCTCGCATTATTGCCAACGAAGATGCCGATTTACGGAAGCAACTGGAAGAGTATTCACGTAGTCAAACTCAAGACGTATTGAAAAACAAAGAAATATGAATGTCAAAGCTAACCCGGGTGTGGTCTTTCCACCGGGTTCAACGATCGGAATTTTTGGTAGCGGGCAGCTTGGGAAAATGGCCGCAATCGCGGCGAAACAAATGGGCTACACCGTGCATGTGTTCTCGCCCGACTCGAACACGCCTGCAGGGCAGGTCGCCGACCTGGAGATTCAAGCTTCCTACACCGATGTAGCAGCTGTTGAGAGTTTTGCGAAACAAGTTGATGTCGTGACTCTCGAGTTTGAAAACGTTCCAGTCGAAGCCTTGGAAGCAGCCAACAAACATGCTCCCGTTTGCCCGGGAGCCAAGACGCTTGCCACGACCCAGAATCGTGGACTGGAAAAACAGTTGTTGGTCGAACAGGGTATTCCAACGTGCCAATTTAAAGTAGTTCGTTCATTGGACGAGTTGGTGTTGGCCGCGGAGCAGTTAATGCCTGCCATCTTGAAAACGACAACCGATGGTTACGACGGCAAAGGTCAGTACGTAATTCGGAATGAGGCAGATCTCAGTCTGGCTTGGAAAACACTGGGAACCGACGAAGCGATTTTGGAGGAGCTGATCACGTTTGATTTTGAATTTTCGGTTATTGGTGGTCGGAATTCACACGGAGAGTTCCAAGCTTATCCGCCGATCCGGAACGAGCACGAGAATCAGATACTGGATGTTTCGTTTGTTCCGTCTGGAATCGAATCAGAAGTAGCTGATGCGGCAACGAAAATCGTAAGTCAGATCATGGAGCAGTTGGGAACCATCGGCGTGCTGTGCGTCGAGTTCTTTTATCGAGATGGCGAAATCCTGGTCAACGAGATCGCGCCACGACCGCACAATTCTGGTCACCTGACGATCGAAGCCAACGAGACCAGCCAGTTCGAACAACAGGTTCGTGCTGTGTGTGGATTGCCGCTTGGGTCAACACAGCTGAAGACTCCTGCGGCAATGTCGAATTTGCTGGGGCAGTTGTGGGACTCGGGACAACCGGCTTGGGAGCAGGCGATCGCGCAACCCAATGTAAAACTTCACTTGTATGGAAAAGAAGTTCCTAAGGCGAACCGAAAAATGGGTCATCTGACCGCAACCGCCGAATCCAGTCAGCAAGCGGCGGAGCAAGTCATTGCCGCCAGAGATTCGTTACCAGCAAATCGCTCTCAAAATCAAGAACGCGTAGTTAAGGCTTGATTTTGCACGTGTTGTTTTTAGCGTTTCGAAGAGGTTGAATTGGATATGCAATTTACTCCTACAGTCAAAATACGCCTCCTCCTCGGCTAACGATATCATGGGCCGATCGTGCTCGTCGTTTTTTCCGTCTAGAATCTAAAGTAGTTTCTCAATCTCACTACGAACCGCCAAGGAGTTTGAATCGGCCTAGTATTGCTGCCCTGGCGCTGG
>CAZDBA010000102.1:14862-18449 GCA_964503615.1 uncultured Pirellulaceae bacterium | reverse complement strand
TGCTACTCTAGTTGTTAAATTCAGTTCGGTCGCGGATGGTGACATTCGCTGTCAGGATCTCGCCATTGCGGTAGACTTCTACTGGCACAGAATCTCCAATTTGGGTCAAGCTGACCAACGTCACCAAGTGAGAATCGTTTTTGACCCGTTGCGAATCGTAATTGAGGATCACATCGCCGATTCGCAAATCGACCGCTTTGGCTGGAGACCCGGCAGTCACCGCTGAAACAAGGGCACCGTAGGAACGGTCGATACCTAATTCCAATGCTTTGCCTGAATCGTAACGGGCGTCCAGAGAAACCCCAAGGAACCCACGCCGTACTTTGTTGTGGTCGATCAAGTCGGTTGCGATTCGCATCGCCATCTTGATTGGAATCGAAAACCCAATCCCGTCACTTCCACCGGAATTACTGGCGATCGCAGTGTTGATCGCGACGACTTCGCCGCTCAAATTAATTAAGGGCCCACCGCTATTGCCTGGATTGATCGCGGCATCGGTTTGAAAGAAATCCTGGTATCGAACTCCGTTTGGGCCCAATTCCAGATCGCTTCGCTGTTTGGCACTTACGATTCCATAGCTAACGCTGTGGCTGAGTCCAAAAGGGCTGCCGATGGCGACAACAAAATCACCGATCTCGACTTGGTCACTATTGCCCAAGCGAGCACTGGCTAAATCGGTTCGCTCCAAAAACAGAACGGAAAGGTCAGAGTCTGGGTCATGCCTCAAGGCTGTGGGTTGCATCAGTTGACCATCTATCTCAACGCGAACATCCGCCTTAGCCGAGCTTTCAACGACGTGGTAGTTTGTGATAACGAACAGTCGATTTCGGTATCGAACCACGACGCCTGAACCGGCTTCTTCGATAAATGCGGGCTTGCTGTTTGAGTTCGAAGGCCGCGAACCGCCTTTTCGTTTTTTGGCTTCGATATGTGCTACGGTCGGTGATACCGCTTTGACTAAATTGCGAATGACGTTAAACGAACGTGCATTCTGCTGAGCGTCTTGAGATAGTCGTGTATAAATTGGCGATCGCTGGAGGTCGATGTCCTCCTGAGCTGATATCTGGGAGTTCAACCCGCTTAAGAGCGACAGTCCCAGCACGAAAAACACGAACCTAGCCGTTTTTAACTGCGATTGTGTGTAAGACGGTTTGATTGAGTTTTTACAAGTCATGGATTCGATCGGCGAGTACGGTTTATTCAACGATAATGGATTGGTTATGCGTGTTCGAGCGGTTAAACGAGTTGTTTCCAGGATTTGGAACTTCTGCGTTCGGCTCGTAACGGTTAGGAAATATTTACGTCCATATCGCCCACTGTCCCGTTTGCTTCGGGGAGAATCTGGCTCCAATCGACTACATCACCTGAGTTGTGTCCGTGTTCTTCTGCTAATCGTTTGCATTCGATGCAAACCGTTGCGTAGGGCAGGGCTTGTAAACGGGCCATGGGGATATTGGACTTGCATCCTTCGCATTTTCCGTAGGAGCCTTCCTCCATCAACTTCAGTGCATTCTCGATGCTTTTCAATTCCCGGCTTTCTGCTTCCGCTAAATGCGATGACAACTCGCTATAAGCAGTTTCCAAGGCACAGTCGGCTGCATCTCCACCGTTTTGCTCCAGTTTTCTAAGCAAACTGTTGTCACCCGCAAGGGCTTGTCGCAACGCACCACGCCGCTCTAAGAGGACATCTCGCATTTTTTGGAGGCTTTGTTTTCGTGACATTGAATTGTCTCCCGTGTACTTAGACAAAGTAATCGAATCTCTGGACTTCATTCCACAAGCCCACTCGTTTCGAGCTCAAGCAACACAAAAGTCAATCCTTGACGATTAAAAGGGTCGCATTGTTAAAGGCACAGAACTATAGATTGCGATCGAAGAGCTGCCCCAATTTTCCTCCACATTTGCGAAATTCAAAAATCGGCGAGCTGAGAATTTCACCATCAAGCGTACTACGCACCGACTTTGCGGTTTGTGCGGAATGCAATCATTTTTTCGCTGGAACAACAGGCATTTCCAAAGATGTGAAGCCAAAATTTTGACGGTCCCTAATTTGAAACCTAAACCCAAGGGTACGAGAACTGCTTCATTTTTCGAGCAGGCTCAAAGACAGGAATTTGAAAGCAGACCGTGATGAATACGCCCGTTAAAAATGCCCCTTCAACATTAATCCTCAAAATGGTTGGTGGAAACCTAAATGGAAAGCTCCTTCCTATAAGTACGCAAAAGTGCTTTCTAACAGGTGGGAACAGTGCAGATGCAGGCCAGTGCGCAATCGTGCGTGGACCGAACGGAACTGCACTACGCGCACAAGGCACCGAAGTTTGCGTTAACGGAGTCAGCGATACACTTCACTGGTTGAAAGAAGGTGACCATATCACCATCGGTGAAATGCAAATGGTCGTCATGCAGTTGGGACACTTTCCAGAGACTGCGGATTCACAAACAAAGTTGAACAATCCTGCTCAAAAAGTAGCGCCTGTCACAAACCAAACCCAACCTCAAAGTGCAAACGTCCCAGACGCCTCAACAACTCAGCCAGAAACAAAGCCGGAACCACCTGCTAACAAGATTGCAACCGATGTAGCTGCGAACAATGCATCAGCTCCAACTAGTGAAACGCCTCAAGAAGCGAAACAGCGGGAGAACGAAGAGCGATTGGAGCAAGCACTTAAGTCTCTTGATGAAACCAATGTCGAAAACAAAACTAAATCGGCTGAATCAACAGGCTCAACTGAAAGCTTAATCGATCAGCGGCTCGACAAATTGGAAAGCGATCTAGACTCACACGAGACGAGCTACTCAGAGCCGTTGCCTTCAGCAACTCCACAACCAACTCAGTCCCCGGCAGAGCCAAAAGCGACGACCACAGAAGAAGTCACCACAGAGCCAGAAGCGGCAGAGTCAAATGTCGTAGCTCAGCCTGAAGCTGCAACTCAAACGGAAAACACGAAGGAAGTTGACGTAAAGGAGCCATTGGCCAAGTTTGAGTCGACGGCTGAGGAAGCGTTAAACGCTTTACCAACGCTCAAGTCACCTTCTGTTGAAGCAACCGAATCTACTGCTGGGAATCTTGGTTCTGAAGACACCGTTGGTTCTGAAGACACCGGTGTTACGGACGAAGAGCAAGCAAAACTGGACGCGATTATGGCGCGTCTGGGAATCGGTGACGGCGAGAAAGAGGAGTCCACGCCAAAATCTGAACCTGATGAAAAAGCTGAGGTTGAAACGCCACCTGTACGACAGCGATTTTCTACCGTGCCGACTGAAACAGCATCTCCTGCGTCAACGCGGGTTCCTGCTCCAACTATTCAACAGGTACCAAGCTCGCCGCCTTTAGCTGACTCTGAAAATCAGGTTGATGCGACTTCTACGGATGCGGATGCAGCTTCGGAAGCCCCTGAGGTTATCAAGGAATCAACACTTGAAACTCCGATATTCAAAAACTCGGTTGTAGAGGAGTCTGAAGCTACTATCTCAACTGACGGCCAAGACACCCTTGAAGAAACGCCAGAGGAAGAACAGCCAGTTAGTGAAGCGCCTGTCGAAGAGGTTGCTCAAGAAGAAGCTTCACAGAAAGAAGCTTCACA
>CAZDBA010000102.1:0-14762 GCA_964503615.1 uncultured Pirellulaceae bacterium | reverse complement strand
AAGAAGCTTCACAGAAAGAAGCTTCACAAGAGGCATCTAACGAGTCCGGAGAACAACAATCGGTCGCAGATATATTGGCTCGCATGAAATCACAGGGCAAGTTGGATCAGTTTGAAGCACCGACTGACGACAACAACGGCCTTGCATCAGAATCTTCTTTGCCAGAGCCGACACCAACGGTCGAAACTCCGGCAGAACCAACCCCTGCTCCACAAATGGAAACAGAACAAGACGCGGCTGCACAAGCCGACGGGGGCGATGAGTCTGTGCAAGACTACATGAACCAGTTGTTTCAGCGTTTGCGAGGTGAAGATGCCCCGGAAGCTGCCGGTGCTGCCTCTCCCGAACCTGCGCCAAAGACCAGCGAACCAACTCCAAAGGTAGAAAAAAAGGAAGTTAAAGAAACGAAAGAAGTCCAAGAATCGCAAACCCAACTTCCTGAAACACCACCAGCAAAGGTTCTCGAAGCTGCTGAGTACATTCCTAAACAAAAGGCTCCTGAAGCTCTTACCGACATGCAGCGTATGCGTCAGCTTGCCAACAAGCAGAAATCGAACAACGTCTCCAAGAGCTTTCGAGCCAAATCAAAGCTCGACCAAGCGATTTCAACATACGTCGCAGGCGGAGCATTTGCCGGGGTGCTTGCGTTTGGATGGATTGCCAAGTCGTTGTATGATCCAGCAGGAATCTTGGCTGGAATCTGCTTAGTCGTTGGCCTCTTCGCTTTGCAGCGTTACATGGCAAATCTGAAAAAGCTCAAAGAAGCGGGCAAAGTCGCCCAGCCCAACGAAAACAACTAAGTCGATCCCACGCCCGACGATTGCTCTGAGAAGCTTTACGCGGGTGAAATGGCTTTCAGCCAAAGAGGACGGCGTGGTAACTCAATGCGGCGGATCTCTTTTTTCGCGTTCAAGTCCAAAAGGCTGATCGTGTTGTTGCCCGTATTTGTTACCAACGCACAATCACGCTCTCGGCAAAACGCCATATCACGTTCAAAGAAACTTGCTCGAGCCGGGCCGGCTTTTACAACCCCTTTGAATTGGTTGGCGACCGTATCGAAAATGGCGATCTCTTCTAACCCACGTAAACTGGCCAGCCCCCATTTACCGTCTGGCGAAAGCTGTAAATAGCTGGGCTGCAATTCTGGATCGCCCGTCGGTATCGTTTCGAACCGTCCTTCCTGCGTATCGATGACCAGCAAGTGGGGTCGATATTCATCGCCCGGATTCCAGGACACGTCGTGGCTATAGCGGCCACCTTGAGGAGTCCAGCAAAACCAACTTCGTTCGTCTTGATTCTTCGTTTTGATCAATTTTACGTAGTCGCCCATCGTGTTTTCGGCCAAGCTGATCACATGCACGCCTTCGCTTGACCAAACGAAAGCTTCACCACGTTCGTCATTGACTGTGACACCATGCCCCCAGTTCCCCACATGGGTAACGGAAACCAGCTCACCTGTTTCCCGGTTGGTGACACTCAAATTAGTTTCCCCCGACATTTTGTCTGTCGCCACAAGATAATTCTTGAAGAACGCCATGTTGGAGTGCTGCCCGCCTCCGTTGAAACGCTCAATTGTCAACTCTTGAGTGTCCAACACATGTAAACTACCGTCACCAACCGTATTAAAAACGATCTCGGTAAAATCTCGATTGGGCTGCCAGTGCAACGCCGGTCCGCCAGGAAGGACTTCGTTCAAAACGACTTCCCAAGTCTTCGCAACAGGATCAACTTCGAAAACGACTACCGCGCCTTCTTTGGAATCTGCTCGGTGACCATGGATCACAAAACGATTGAGGGCTTCGATCGGCGTAATCGCATGTGTCGCGCGGATCCCTTCGAACGAGTGCAACATACGGGAGTTGTCCAAGTCGATCAGGTCCAAACGGCCTTCACCGTAAGCCATCGCCACGCCCCACATCTTTTCCCGCTCTGTCGCTGGAGTTTTCTCCTGAATTCCAAAACTGAGATCAAAGTTTGGCAGCAACAATCCACCCGCCATGCACGCACCGCCCATTTGTAAAAAACTGCGACGTGAGACGTCTTCTTCGGCGACGGTTTCGATTTCAAATTGCGGGATACCGGTCATGACAATCTATTCCTTATCAGTTGAAAGAAAGGCCGCTTCCAAATGGGCGGGCCTAGCAGAAGAATCGGTCAGTCGAAACCGGCCTCGTAGCGTTATTCTATTCTAACGCAATGTTCAGTTTCTCATGGTAAGCCAGATTACAGCGGGGATTGCGGATATTTACTCACGCAACAGGTGACAAAGGCGAATTGGAAAGGCCGATCAACCTTGGATATCGTCGAAGTCAGTTCGGTGAAAACCCAATCCTGCTCCATCGCAAACTCGGCAGAATGCCCGTAAGGCAACGCCGAAACCATCCGGCCCGCTAAAGCCGCCGAATTGCCCTCCGCCTCGAACGTGCGGTTCCAAATCGGCAAACACACCCGCTACACCTCGGTCGAGCATGCGCTGGTGTAGTTCGGGAAGAAAACTTTTCAAGTCTTCAACGATTCGATCATGTCCCGAGTCACCTACATCTGCTGGCACGAAATGGGCAAGTGACTCTTCGTCCACATGCTCGACTCGTTTCATGCCCGGCGGCTTGCGATAATCTTTCACATGCAACCATCCCATGCCCGGCTTCATCGCCAACCACTGCTCGAAAATTTCATCCGCAGTAAACCCTTGCGTCACTAAATTGCCGCCATCGAAAATCAAAAGCAGAGCAGGGTGGTCAACTCGTTTGTGAATCTCTGCAAGGATTTGTCCCGTTTGACCAATCAGGTTCGCTTCTACCTCCAGGCCAAACGTCAAACCATTCGAATCGCAAACGTCAGCGATCTGTTTCAGCCGTTGTACAACAACGTCGATATGATCTTCTGGGGCAGTTCCTTGTGGATGGTAAAACGAGAAACCACGAATTAACTTGCAATTAAACGCCTTTGCCAATTCGCATGCCCGTGGAACCTCATCCGCTAGATACTCCTCAAATGGTCGGAAAACGTTTGAAGTCCCATCATCGACATCTAATAATTTGACTTTGCCAATCGGAGATCCCAGCGAAGAAATCTGCAATCCATACTGTTGCAATTTCTGACGAACGAGTTCAACTTCATCCGGTTCCAAGTTCATTACGTTCTTGATGCCGTTGCCAGCATCAACAAAACGAATGGAAAGATATTTCAAACCCAAAGCGGCAAAGGCAGAAAACTGTTGGTCGATCGTTTTGTCCAGCGCGCACTCATCAGCGAAACCGGAAAGCAAAATTTGAGGTTGATTCATTAGTTGTCCGGATGATGGATAATGATCTTCGAAGAAATTCCGCCACGCGGTGTAAAGGTCGCCGTCAGAGTCGCAGATCTTGGCTCCACGACCGAAAGGAAATCATCCATAATCGAGTTCGTAATGTTCTCGTAAAAGATCCCTTCGTTGCGGAATTGTTGCAGATACAGTTTCAGGCTTTTCAGCTCGATACATTTCGCTTCTGCAACGTAGCTAAAGTGTAACTGTCCAAAATCAGGCTGGCCTGTCTTGGGACAAACCGACGTAAATTCCGGGCAAGTGATTTCAATTACGTAATTTCGCTTTGGAAACTCGTTGTCGAACGTTTCCAGCGTGTCAATAAATTTAGTTGGCATCGTTTTCCTGTAAGTGTTGGAGCGACCATTCTAGTAGTCTGGACGGTTTTCAAAAGGCCCAACCCAGACGTTTAGCCGTTGTAAAACCGGATTTGAGATGCAAACCTAACCGCATGTTGATTTCAGAAATCTATGAATCGTGCCAGGGCGAGGGCCTGCTTACCGGAACTTCGAGCATTTTCCTGCGCACTTCCGGTTGTAATCTTCGTTGTTGGTTTTGCGATACTCCGTTTACCTCATGGAATGCCGAAGGGGAAAAGCTGGAAATCGAGTCGGTCGTCGGCAAGGTCTCCGATCTTGCAAAACAAAAAAATTGTCAGCATGTTGTCATCACTGGCGGTGAACCGATGCTACAAAAGGAAATCGTTCAACTGACACAGATGATTCAGCAGCTCGGTTTACACATTACGATCGAAACGGCTGGTACCGTCTGGCACGATGTTGAGTGTGACTTGGTGTCAGTCAGCCCCAAGCTATCCAACTCGACTCCCAGTTTGGAGAGGGCAGGGGAGTGGGCAGCACGTCATGAAAAAAGACGCAATTCGATTTCAACGGTCCGCAAACTGATCGAGAATTTTGAGTATCAACTGAAATTCGTCGTCGATACGCCAGACGATTTTCAGGAGATCGAGAACTACATTACCGAGCTTCAGTCCGAATCAGACACAGTGCTACAGCAGAAGCGAATTTTATTGATGCCTCAAGGAGTCCAACAATCCGAGTTGGCTGAGCGAGCGGAGTGGCTGCAGCCTTATTGCGTCGAGCGCGGCTACACCTTTAGCCCACGGAAACATATTGAGTGGTACGGCAACAAGCGCGGGACTTGACTACTCAGGCTGTTTCGGAAGAGGCTTGGGTTTGGATTCAACCAACTCGATAACTTGCGCCACCGCCAACCGAAGCGACTGGGCCGCCATTTGAAAATTGGTGTGTGAGGAAACTTCGGGTTGAACTTCGGTAAACAGTTCGGTTGCGGCTTTTAAACGTTTCAGTTTCTTCTTTGCGATTTTAAGGTATTTCGCGTGGTCGCCAGAATCCAGGGGTCCCCCGAGCGCAAGCATGTAGTCGTACAGCCCACGGTGTACATCCAGGATGTCGTCGTCCTCTTCCGCCTCGTCGCAGTGCTTCAAAAAAGCCCGCACCATCCAGACGTGGCTAAGCAAATCGTCAATTCGAGCGACACGTTGCTCGTCCGTAAGGCTGCTTAAATCGTTAGCTTTGTTCATACAAACAGTGTCTTAAGAAATCTCTTTCTGGGGAACTGGCTTTTTCCCGCGTGGGGCACAGATCAGCACCATAATCGCGCCAAGGATAACCAGGGTCAGACTTAGATAAAAAGTCAGGGGAATGCTCTCGTACAAACTCTTGGTTACGATTTCGGTAAACGTGTTTACAACCGGCGCGATCCCGAACACCAATGGCATCACAAAGATCGGCTTGCCACCAAAATTAAACGCGTAGATGATCCCTAACGCTCCGATCGCACCCGCCGCTCCAGCAAGAAGCGACCAAGACATTCCAGAGTTGAACCAAATACTGGACTCAGGTCCCGGTTCATTGAAACGCCCCATTAAAAAGAAGGGGATTACGACTGCGATCGCAAAATAAGCGAGCCCAACGCATAGAAACGGACGCAAGCGGCTACCGCCCATTTGAGCTTGTCCGCTGTGAAGTACCGGACCGTAAGCTCCCCAGCAAAGTGCGGTAGCAGCAACAGATGCAAACACCCAAAAGTAATTATCATTTTTGTCCGAGTTCGTTTTGTCTGACGATTTCGCCTCAGTTGGCTGGCCCTTATTTTCTTCAGCCGATGATTTCTCTTCTTCTGAACTATCATCTTCCGAATTCTCCGTTTCCGCGTGTAGCAAAAACAGGTTTGATTCGAGTTCCGCTTTTTTGATTTTGCCCGTGGGTTTGAAATACATCACTCCTGCTGCGCCGACAGCTACGATCAGAACGCCCAGATAAAACAGTAATGAGGCTTGCTTGATTGTTCGCGACATCAAACCTGTCACGATCGTGTTGACTACCGGTGCAAAACCGAACACCAGTGGCATTACGTAGACCGGTTTGCCTCCAAGCTTAAACGCCATAATGATGCCTAGAGCTCCAACCGCACCAACGGCCCCCGCTATGAACGACCAGATAAAGCCAAACAGCGTCCAATGACCTTTTTCACCTTTGGTCACCAACACGATTGCGGGGTAGAGAACAGCGATCAAAAAGTAAGCGATGCCAACACAAACAAACGGTCTTAGCGAGCTTTTCTGGCCAGGCACTCCCATTCCGTCTTGCCCTTGGTGCAGAACAGGACCGTAAATTCCCCAACAGATAAAGGTGATAAAGACAAATGCCAAAAAGCCGAAACTGCGCATTGATTCCTCTTAGTTTAAGTTCGCTTCGTTCTTTCCTTGCGAGCGTTGGGTAAGTTTAATCCCTCCCCCAAAGAATGCGAGCCCAACACTGAACTCGTTCACGAAAACTAAAGCAACCGTTTTAGACGGGGCTACCGCAACTATTTTTTGGGGGGCGTTGGTGCTTTAACTGTTTTGTCAGAAATTGGGCCGACGATTTCGATCGCGTAAGGAACGCTTGAGACCCGTGAACCGTCATTGCCTACAGAGATGGCTGTGAGTCGAACCGGCCCACGCCCCAGTTTTTCAGCAGGTAGTTTAAACTTGGCCGTCTGACCCTCTGCAGAACCTAACTCGCGATAATTCTGCTTGAGCACAATGCGATCACCACAATTGGATTCGACTTCAACCGTAATCGTGTCAGACATTTTGTAGGTCTTGGAATCCAGGGTTACGTTGACCCGCTGTCCTTTGTTATCGACGACAATTGGGAAAATCTGGCTCTTGGTGGTCTTAAGTAAATTGGCAGCAATCGGGACAATTCTCAGCTCGTGATAACCGTCCGGCAAAACCTGAGAGTCAAACTCAACTTTTTGGGTTTCCAGCGTTCGCTTGAGTAGGTTGCCATTCAGGTAGATCTCGATTGCACCAACTGGAACAGGAGAATTTGAAAAATCCAGAGTGGCTTTAACTTCACCGCTGATCACGGCCCTGGGTTCCAGCCCTTCTATCTCGAAAGATGGCAACGTGGCGAAAGGCTGGCAAATTGCGTCACCAACGATCAACAACTGAAAAGGTCCATGCACCGATTGATAAAATGCTTCGGCCAAAGTGCAACCCTCAGCGTAGTGGGCGTGAATCATAGGGTGAGGGAATTTTGCCTGGACCGCATAGGGCTCAATAACCGTTCCACTTGCACCCGCGGCTCCTGCTGCAATAAAGGCGGTGCATTTGGTTTGGTTTGGCCGATTTAACCTTCCTCCGTGGCTGGTCAGGTTGTCACATATCGCGCCTGGCAGCAAAGTACTACCACTTTTGTTCCAATGAAACGAAGCCGTTCCGTTCGTCAGACCCATTATGCGGTCTTGTTTCATCGGAATCTTGGTGTTGATTATGCGCGTTTGATGGCCCAGCGCACGCAATGCGTCGATCGCAGGTTTATAGTTTGGTTTGCGAGTCCTGTTGCGAACATCTTTAGTGTCAGCAAAGTAAAAAGTGCCTTGGGGATGTGTTCCATCAACAACCGCATTTCGTTTAAGCGCCGCCAAGGCCTCACGTTCGGTACATCCGTAATTTCGAGTCACGCCCAGAACTGTTGACAAGAAATACTGACGCCCAAGTTTTGGCGATCCATTTATGGACCCGTTGAATGCCCAGCAGTACTGACTCTTAAATCCTTGAGCAGGAGCAAATTTAAAGGGGCGATCCGGTATCGCGTTGACGATTCCGCGGAAGAACGGATCCTCCATCACTTTTGTGAAAGCCTTGTCAGATTCCGTTTCTGCTCGGTAGACCCAACCACGGGCAGCAGCTCGCGCCAGCCATTTAGCTGCTTCTTGAGCATTGTCGTCTTGAGCGTACATTTGAGCCAACGAATACACGACGGCAACCTGATTGGGATTACGCTTTCCGATCTCGGTTAAATCTTCGATCGCCCCTTTGTAATCTCCTGAATTTCCCTTCCTTTTGGCGGCCAAGTAATTTGTCTGTTCTTCGCCTTGAAACGGGGTAGTCAGAATCGTGTTCGCTGGTACACGATAGTAGGTGTTTGCACTCAGACTCAAGTAATTTGGGTCATCCGCGAGCACTTGCCGCGCAAAATAGGTCACCGAATTAATTGACGCATGAGGATTGAACATGCGACGCGAAGCATTTTGGCCCGCTTTATCCAAAAGCTCGAAGAGCTTGTCCACGTGTGGTGTAATCTTTACCAATGCGGGGAAGTCGGATGAATAGACAATGTAATCGATGTTGGCCAGTTTGCGTTCTTCGATCTGCTCGACAATCGGTAGCAAAATTTGTGTTCGAAAACTTGCCAGTGTGCAAGTTTCGCTTCTGCTGCCTGGGACGTTATCAAGATAGACGACGTTCTTCTCAGGAATTTCACGAAGTGAAATGTAATGATTGGCCAACAGCAAACTGGAATCTGAGTTTGCATTCACCACAAGCAAGACGTTTTCCGGCCCTCCCGCTAACGCTGTATTGGCGGATAGCAAAAGTCCAGCAATTGCGACGCAGGTCTGACAGACAATCTTAAAACGGCTCATGGAGTATCCCAATCGAAAACACAAACGTTAGGGTTAGTGTACGATGACCAAGCCACAAATGTCAGTCAGTTTTCTAACGCACTCGGCATTTGAAACGAATTAAACCGCCTTTTCCAATACCTAGAGGCTCTTCAATTTCCCAACGCAGTACCAAGGAATCCACCTCATTACGGCTGGAGGAAAACGTAGCGTCCAATTCCGACTCGGCACTGTCCGGAACATACTCTAGACGTGGCGTCAGACTGTCCAGGATCGTAACGTTTCCGATGAGTTGGCCACCGACGTTGTCAAAACGAATCGTAAACTCGACGATGTCTCCTGATTTTGCGGTCAGCCTGGACGCAACTTTGGTCACTCGCAAAGTTGGATTGGCCCCTTCGGTTTCAGAAACGACCAATCCCTGAGCGGCGGTGACTTCCTCGACCATACCGATGTTTGCGTATTCATTGTCGATGAGCACTCGCAGATTGTCGGTCCATCTTATCGCGCCTTGGATGCCAAGGTTCAAGCGGGCTCCTTCGTTTTTATCAAACGAACCCCACTTGAGAAATTTGAGATTCTCGTAGGCACCAAAACCGCGATTGAACGAACTGGCCCTGGTTACCGATTCGTTGTTTACACCACGGGTGCGATCGGCAAATGCAGAAGGGGCCAAAGTCGTCTTATTGCGCGAAGCTTGCAAGTTCTGTCCCGTCATTGCCGTCAAATCGTCAAACTGTTCAATTGCGGTTTGAGTCCGCTCTTCGACTGACCGCGCTTGAGCGGTCATACTACCTTTGGTAACTCCTGCAATGCGGCGTACCGATGCGAAACGTGGTGCATAGATTGCGGCTTGATTACTGGGCGCTGAAATCCTGCGGCCATCGAGCGTGTCAAAGTGCCCAATCGTATCCTCTACGTCCAAGCCATGGACTTTCCAATCATCACCAACATACGCTCGGTGCTTTCGATCACCACCGTCCAACAAGTATTCGTCCTTGGGGCCATTGGCAGGTAATCGCAGCGGGCCATGCACCTCGACTTGGGTATGAGTCACGCCCAAAGGCGCGGGAGTAATTCCGATAGGGATCGGATTGGTCCGGTCAATAAAGCCCTCTGAGTAACCTGCCTTTTCCAGCTCCTCGTATTCGGCTCGCGAGATTTTAGACAATCGAAACGGTTTGCGATTCGTGTTGTTTGTTGGCCTTGTTTGTGGAGGCGATGGAGGCAAAATTGATGGTGCAGTAACTTGAGGCGCTGTTTTTGGAGTCGTTGACAGTGGCTGCCACTGACCGGCCTGGGGAACCGCCTCGCCGTTGAGCGAAACTCGTGGAACGTGTGGGAAAGATTGGGCCCACACTGAACTAATGCAAACGAATCCCGCCAACACCAAACCAATACTTGCTCGAACGATAAACTGCAGTGCTACGGTCTTCATCGTTGACCACCTTTGGAAAAAGAAGAACGATTGGAACGGGCTGCCTTTCGAACCTGATAAGGAACTGGCAAACCGGCTCGAGTGTTCATGTCGCCAGCACCAGGCCTGACTTCGGGGACATCCAGTGGAGCAGGCGGTTGCTTAAACTCTAGCGGCACAGGAACTGGTTGAACGGGCAGTTCACGCGGAACTATCTCCGGATACAACTGCACGTTAGGTCCATGAAATGCGAATTCTTGCATCTCACTTGGTAACGGCTGTCGTGACCCAAGTCGAACGATCGCCATCGGACGACCCAGTCCCTCCGCAACATGCAAAGGATCTTCATAACCACCGATGTCCGTCGTCTCCATTTCATGGTCAGGCTTGGCAAAGGGCAGGGCGGTTTCGGGATCTTCCAGATAGATCACTCGGGTAATCATCTTGCCCTCAGCCGCTTGTTCCAAATCGTATTCAGTAAGCAGGATCGGAATTGGGAAATTCTGCTCTTGGCCGGCCGGAGGATGCAGTCGGCTGACCAGTTCGACGGAGGGATACAGATCCACGCCGGGGTAGTCACGAATTTTAGAAACTTTCATCCGATAAACGGGTCCCAATTGCATGCCTACGGTTACTTCGTGATTTCTCGCATCCACAAATCCGTTACCCGCCCAATACGAAACAATTGCACCTTCGGGCGTGATCAGCTTTACCGCTTGAGAATGCCCAATCCACTCAGGGTGAGTTCGCAATGCGGCTTCGGTCGCTTTTCCGGGCGGCATGTTGCCATTAATCAGGTGATGGACTACCTGAGCAAAAATCACATTCTGAATTAACAGTCCAAGCAAAAACGCAACAGCAAACATCCACCAATTAACTTGGGCCGGACGGGCAATCGTTCGTGACATCAGCCTCTTCCTTATGGCGAAGAATACGAAAGTCGCTTTACAAAAGCGTATAGCTTCAAAAACTCCCGGAATACAAAACCAGCCGCGTAGCCGACAGGGCCAATACGCGGCTGGTTGGTTTACAAAACGTTTTAGATTGTAAAACGCGTTTTGATCGGTCAGTCCCTCACGAGACTAGCGTTGGATCGCTGGAGGACAATTGCCGTTAGCACATCCCGCAGGCAAGCCATGTAGCTGGCCGTGCAACAAGTCAGCTGGAGGCTGAGCATTGACGTGTGGCGGGCGAATCGTGTGCTCTTGAATCAACACACGATCCACTGGACGAGGGTAAGACAACCCAGGTCTCTGTCGGACATGCACGTTGACTCTTGGTGTGGGACCTGGGATCTGACGAGCAGTGTGATTGTGCAGCGAGTAGTTCTGCAAACCAGCCGGCCCACCAAGTGGAATGTGCGGAGGACCAGGAATCCCAATCGGTGTACCAACACTAGGCGTTCCATAGTGAGGCCCCGTTACACCAGACACATAGCCTTCGGGTCCACCGCCACCGGCACCACCGGGGATACCGCCGCCGAACATCGCACCGGCAGCAATACCTGGATCAATTCCGGGTACCTCAAGGTCTTTGTTTCCGATTCGTAAGATTGCCAATACCGCTCCACGACGCTGGGCTTCGAGAACAGGATCAACGCCTGGATCCAAACGAGTGCTGACTAGCGTGTCGACGCCAGCCAAAGCAAGTTCCTGGTATTCCGCATCCGGAACGTAAATGACTTTGGTAACATAATTACCAGCCGTGACTTGGTCGAAATCTTCTTCAGTGATTTGAATCGGAATTGCTGAGTGTGCCAAGTAAGCAGCGGTGCGAGGTGCAGCAGCTCCAACTTCTAAAGTTGGATACAGTTCTAACCCCGGACGCCCATCAATGTTTGAGATCTTAAGACGATAAACACCACCTTGGGAAAAGTTCTGCCGACCAGGAACCACAAGTGGAACTGAATCGTAACGCCCAACACCGGTGACATCCCAACGAACTTGCATCAGTTCAGGCCTGTCAAAAAGAATCTGAACGCTTTGCAGCGTAACAGCCCCGAACGGTCCGTAAGCGGCTAGATTTGCCGCTCCACCACCATCTCCAAACGAAGCGGAAGGGCTTAATACACCTGGGCCAGGACCACCAACACCGGGGCCCGGTTCCAGCAATCGCTGAGCGGGAGGCAAGTTATGTGCAGAAGGGAATCCACCCTGAATTCCTCTAAATTGAGCTGATGCCACCATCGTAAGTGACAGCATAATTATGCCCGTAAGTAAACGTGTGAACATCAGGTTCCCCCTTAAGCGGATTGGTTGTCACAGGTCATTCTGCGGGAACGCCTGCAAACTGCGTGGCTCGAAATTGCGATCCACAAATAGTTTTAACTTGAAATTGGGTTGCCAATCCTCGCCACCAAACTGACATAGACCGACAAAATCACGACTTGTAAGATGCCTCTGGGAAGCCACCTAACTAATACAACAAATGGGCGCGCCTCTCACGCGCACATTTCATCATCGTTGTTATATGTTCGGCGCGGAATTACTTGAATCTTTGGAAAAATCCGTACATCCAATACATGAAGCTGGAATTACTTTTTGCGTTTGTGTTGCTAGCGATCGGGGTCGTGCTGTGGAGTAACGCCAATGACAGTACTACTTCATCGCAATCCCGTTTCAGTTCTCAGCTCGATACACAAGACGCACAATCCGATTCCCAATTCAAGACTCAACCTACTTTCGGGCATGCAATCCAGCCGAACATGGGCCAGCCCCACTTCACCGATCTTCCCTCAATAGAAACTGAGCCTTCACAAGAGATTCAGCTAGCCACCTACCTCGAACCGCAACAGCCGACTTTTCAGTTCGCCAGCTACACACCCGCCGAGGGCGAGCCGGCAAACATATTGATGCAAGCCGCTCGAAATTTAACCGACTCACCGCCCATCTCTTGTAAATCAAGAATGAAGATCGACCTGTTTGGTCAGCGTGTAATAGGCAACGGGCAATTTCTCAACTCGGGGGAGGGCAGGGGACTGACCCGCATGGACTTGAGTTTTGAGGTGAGTGACGAAACCGAATTAGTCGTTAGCCAAATATGCGATGGAAAGTTTTTTTATCGAGTTGAGCAACTTGGTAAGCAGCGTTCGATCGAGTTTCTCGACCTTTCCGAGTTCGCTCAGAACGGCGAGACCGGTGTTTCAGAAAACCCAACCCAATGGCTTTCTCGTTCCGGGACAATCAGCCTGCTTCAAAACCTGGGAACCGCCTTTGACTTTAAACCACCGGCCAGCGAAGCGGTCGGTGGACTGAACATGCTTCACTTGCGAGGGCAGTGGAAGCCCAGCGCGATCTCTAACATTCTCAATGGCAAGTCAGTCCATCTCGACAAAGATACTCAAACTGTTAACTGGCGGCGATTGCCCAAGCAAGTTCCGCACGGCGTAGATGTCTATCTTGGTAACGATGAATTCCTGCCTCTATTTCCATACCGAATCGTCTTTTTCCAAATCGACTCAGAAGACGAAAACGTCAAGCACGCCGTGGTGACCATGGAGCTGTACGAAGTCGAAAAAGTTGCCGCGCCATCGATCGACCTGTTTCGGGTAAACACAAACGACAGTCGACAGATCGATCTCTCCAGCGCTTATCGTGAGCGAATAAAGCAGATGGTGGATGCAGCCGCCAACAAAGCGAATAAATCAACAATCCGTTAGTGCAACGTTACTAACTGGGATAGTGTCTCCGAAGTGAGATTGATTGTCTTCGTGAGGACACTCGTAATCTTGGATCGGATAACCCAAGGTTTTTACAACATTAGTACCAACCATCGCACTACGGATCATGCTCGCCGCCATCAACATCGTATGCCTCACGCTCAAATGGGTTGTCCCGGTAGAATCGCCGGCCCGTGAACCACATGAAAATTGAGAAGCCAAAATACGCGGGCAGCATAAAAGGTCCCCAACGTTCGTATTGGGCAACATGAACCGCCTCATGTTTGCGAGAAATATCAAGCGAAGCATCGGTTTGACCGAGAATCGTATGACCGAGAGTGAGCGCCAGTGTAAATTGCCCATTCGGAAGACGCTGGACGAACCATTTCGTACCCCCATCATAGAACTCGATCGCACGCCCACGGATGCGAGCACGACCGCCAAAGCAAAGACCAATGCCACCGATCAGAAGGCCAAGCATCGTGTACGGCGACGCCCAGAGAAAGCGTAGAATATTCAATCTAAGCTCCCATAGAAAACGTCTGATCTAAGTACGTATTTTCGGCCGGTCGTAATTCCAGATCCTTCGTGCCAGCGTTCGTGGCGAAAGAGCAAAGCTGCCCCGGTTTCGGGCGTGATTACATGTTCGATTTTCTGACGAGACTCGCCCGTACCAACGTAGTCTCGGAACGTCGTTGCCCCACCCTCAAAGTCGGAATTCAGATAGATCAAATACGACAGTTTGCTGGTGTGTCCACGATCGTTGGTAACCGAGCCATCTTTGTGGCGTTTGAATTCCTGTCCGGTTTCATAGCGGTAGAATCGCAAATGATGGTCAACGCTCAGAGGCTGCTGATTATCGAGCGCTGGAAGAACAGACGAGATTCGAGACCACATCAAATCGGCGATTTCGGTGTCGTCAAGATTGACGCGATCATTGTTGCGTATGTTCGTCATCATCTTGGGCCCCGAACGCGTACGAACCGAAGCAGCAGCAAAACCGATTGACTCAGCCCGTTCAATTAACATTCGACACTCGTCACTGGTCAGCAGACCAGAAACAGTGAACACGTCAGGGTCAACAAATTTGGCTTCTAAAGTCATTCGTTCAAGTGCCTCGCGAAAAAACCATATTGTTCGGCCAGTGAACCATGTTATACACCCGGTGCCACGGGAAAGTTCCATTTTTCAGGAAGTTCGGCCCCACACAGATCACAAACAAACCAGCCATCCTTAACGATGTTGCGCTGGTTACATGCCGGACACAAACGGAAGATGATGCGTGTTGTGAAATCATCCGGTCGTTCGACTGGGATCGCATCCAGTGCGGCAGCAACGGTCGACCATGATTCCGGTTCGGGGCAGATTGATTGATGATTTCAGATACATCACCATCAGCGGAAAACGTGATTTCACCAGCGGATCGCACCGGGTCACCACCAGCA
>CAZDBA010000101.1:0-19198 GCA_964503615.1 uncultured Pirellulaceae bacterium | reverse complement strand
CGCCTTTTGCTCAGCGAAGGCGGCTGGCGACCGCAACTGGAAACCCGACGCGTTAGCGAGGAAACAGCTTGCCTTCGTCCTTGCTAACGCTGCGGGTTACCATTTCAGACGCCCGCCTCTTTCGTTGAAGCGTGTAATCGAAACTTCCGTTTCAATCTGATGTCGATTTGCGATGCTCACCTAGCATCCACATCGAAATTCAACGAAATGTCTCTGGTGAGAGCTATCTTTTAAAGACCGGCCGATCTTTTGTTGTTAGCGAAATGCAGAAATCACCAATCTTTTCAAAACGGCGAACCATGGCAATTAACGTTGCAATAAATCTCGCCTGCGTTTCGACACTCGTTTTGTCTTCCTATTCCGTGATCCCACACTCTTTGAACTTCGCAACACTGATCGTTGGATTCTCGATCTGTTGGTACATAACACCGTGGCGCTGGAACACCGATCGGAATCAAAATACAACCAGTTGATTCCGCATACACCGACGGCAATCATCGCGGCCAGTTCGTTCGCTTACTGGCCAGCGATATAATCCCGCCAACTTTCCAGTTGCTCTTGGGTCAAACTGTTGGGGCGTTCGACTTGGTAGCGGAACGCTTTTTTGTCAGCGCCTCCGATTCGGACTTTGACATCCAGACGCCCATTCTCTTTGTAGGTGAATCCGACTTCGATCGGTGTTCCCACCGGAAGCGATTCAGGAAGATCCCAGATCGAGCAGGTACCTAACACACTACAGTCCTCGGGGCTTTCGCTTTCACCCTCAACAATTTTGACCAACAACGACTCCTGATCCTTTTTATGAATCTTAAAGGTCCGTCGGGTAACGACTGGCAAAGGCGTGTTGCGGGGGATCAAGCGTACGACACGTGGCGTGCCTGTGTCGACTTCGTTGGCAACGATACCCAGTGAATGAGAATTTACGTTTTTAATCTTCGTTGCTTTGAACGCTTTACTATTCCCTTGAATGATCGCAGCCCGAATCGCTGCGCCGTGGGCAACGGCCTGGTCGGGAGAAAGCGTTGCATCCGGCTCCTTGCCCGATAGAGCTTTCAGCATCGCGGGAACCTGCGGCATTCGAGTCGATCCACCGACCATCAGAACTCGGTCGATCTCTGACCATTCTGCATTCGCAGCTTTTAGTGTCTGCCGGACGGTAAAGTCGGTCCGGTCCAACAAATCCAGCGTTAAGTCCTCGAACTCTTCGCGAGTCACCTCCACTCGAATAGCATGACTGCCGTGCAAACAGTTGATGGTCGCTTTGTCACGTTGCGTCAAAGTCTCTTTGGCCGAATTGCAATTACTCAGCAGCCTGCCCAACGAGTCCGCATCCTCACGTGGATCGAATCCATGTTCTTCCACAAACTGTTCGGCAACGTGATCAACCAATCGCATGTCCCAATCATGTCCACCCAATTGCATGTCACCGTCGGTGGCAACCGTACGAAACTCACGGCCTTCAATATCCATCACCGTTACATCGAACGTACCTCCGCCCAAGTCATAGACCAGAATCCGCACCTTGTCTTTGACCGTTCCATCATCTTTCATCCAACCTGCGCGAAATCCAAACGCAATTGCGGCAGCGGTGGGCTCATTGATAATGTCGATGACGTCCAAGCCAGCAATAAAGCCCGCATCCTGAGTCGCCTTTCTCCGCACTTCATCGAAGTAAGCTGGAACGGTAATTACCGTTTTAACGAACGGTCCCACTGAGACGGCAGCGTCCTCTCGCAGCTTGTTCAAGATCCAGCCTTGTAAAGCTTCTGGAGGAAACCTGCGACCACCGAGCTCTTTGCTATACACGCGCGAGCCCATATACCGCTTGGGACATTCCGCAACTCGTGAGGCTTCGGTGGCAAGCGCCTTTTGAGCTTCCTTACCCACAACCACGGTTTCGCCGTCAAACAAAATCACGCTGGGCGTCAACATGTCACCTTCTGCGTTAGTGACCGTGGTTGGAATTCCAGCGTCGTTCACGTAAGCAAGAACACTAAAGGTCGTGCCAAGGTCGATACCGATCGGCGGAATGGTTTTTGATTCACTCATATTGTTTTAATTTGTAGGAAACAGGCTGAGAATTCGGGACTGCTGGAGGGTTGGAAAAGCAAGTTTGCCAAATGTATGTGAAGTTCGGTTTAGTAAAATTTTTTGGGAGAGAGAAACGGTACGGGGGCACAAAAAAATATTGGTTTCTTTCAAGAGCCAACGACGATACATTTGCTTACAAGGATGATAGTGTACCTACAGGGATGGTATCTTTTTTCAGTATCTGAAGGAAAGATCCCTATGACTATCGAGTGGATGAACTCTTTAATTGCCGTCAGTTTTATGGCCGTTTGGGTATTAATTGGTCAATTCTCTTTCGTGCGGCATTAGCTGGATAACAACATGCGGAAGCCGTTATGCGCTGCCCTTTTGGGGCTGAAGCACATAACGGTTTGATATTTTAACAATCGGTCATTACGCCTCAAAAAGCCCTGCTGAAGTTGGAACTCTGTTTCAATTTTAATCGGGCGTAGGCGAAATGGCACGGTTTCGGTATCTTTGTGCACATGAATGATGCTCCGCAGCCTGATGCTTTTGATTGGGGGCCTGATGGCAACCAACGGGGCGATGGTATGCGCCGAACTGGCCGCCAAACTCCGGACGAGTACCAGCGTCGCTATTTGATCCCCGTTCTTCTGTTTATTGCGACTTGCTTCTCGACATTTTGGGTTGGCATCACGAATTGGCAACCGGTTCAAGAAGGCAGCGCAGCGATTTCAGAAGGAACGCTGATGCGGCTTCGCATCCTATTGCTGGACAATTGGCAGCAGGGCTTGATCTATATGTTTGCCGTTTTGCTGATTCTGTTCGCCCATGAGATGGGACACTTCATTGCAACGCTAATATACAAAGTACCCGCCAGCGCCCCGATCTTTTTGCCGTTTCCGATCAACCCACTGGGCACACTTGGTGCGGTGATCGCAATGCAAGGCAACTCGGCAGATCGAAAACAGATTTTCGATATCGGCATTGCCGGACCGTTGGCTGGATTGGTCCCCTGCATACCGATCGCATTTTTAGGTGTAAGCCAATTGGATTTGTCGGCAACTCCTCAAACCGGTTTTGGAATGCACATGCCAGTTTTGTTGGACTGGCTGATTCGTTGGTATGAGGTTCCTAACTACGACGGTTTGGTTTGGCTAAATCAGTTGAACCCCTGGTTTTGCGCAGCATGGGTCGGGTTTTTGATTACCGGTTTAAACATGATGCCAGTCGGACAACTGGATGGCGGCCATGTGACTTATACGCTCTTCGGCAAAGCAGCTCACTGGATCGCCCAAGCGACGATCGTTTGTGCCATCGCGTTTATGGTTTTCCACCAACATTACATTTTGATCATCATGGTGGTACTTGTTCTGTTGATCGGGACCAACCATCCCCCTACGACGAATGATCAAGCACGCTTGGGACCGGTGCGATGGACTCTGGGTTTGTTGTCGCTTGCGATTCCCTTCTTTTGCTTTCCACCGCTGATCTTCACTGTGATTCAGTGATTCAGAAAGCTGCCCCCTTTTTGTCCCCACGAGAAATTCACTGGAATGACGCGGTATTGTTTCCCGCACCCGCTTAACAGGTGTAAGCCATAATAAAAACAAATATGGGATATCATGGCTCAAACGCTCAATCCTGTTCTCAAAGCTCATGATTTCCAAACATGCAGTGGCAACAACTTGCAATGAAACGCCGTCCCGATCAAAATGTTGCTTTCCATACCCTTTATCATTTTCCATAGATCAGCATGGCAAAACCAATTTTCCACCCCAGTCTTGAGGGTGCGCAGCACTCGGGAAAAACTCTCGACGAGTTTCTCGCCTTTGCTAAAAAGTCAGGTGCTACAGGCGCTCAACCGTCCAACTACGCTTTCGAGTCGGAGCCGGGCAAATTTAAAACTGCCGCGGAAGTCAAAGATACTTTTGCCAAACATGAAATGAAACTGGATGGCATTTCAGCCCACTGCCCGTTCTGGGTCCACACCAGCGCTTGGACAGGAACCAAAAGTGGCCATCCATTTGTCCACGAACCCAACCTGCAAATGGGTCCCTCGGAACTAGAAAGCTGGTACGAAGATTACCTGCTACGTTTGATGGACCTGTCTGCCGAACTCGGTGTCAAAATCATGCCGATGTTTTGGGGCGTTGCGTTTGGTTGGGAATTGGCTACCGGTTACCCGTGGGGATTCTGGAGCGGACCAGGTTTTGATCTGATCAAATCAGGCCAGGAGCGATTTGTGGAAAAGACCGCAAAACTGCGAGCCCATGCCAACTCACTGGGAATCTATTTGGCTCATGAGATTCACCCCGGTACCGCGGCGTGTTGTGCTGACGAGTTCAATATGCTGGTCGATATTTGCGATGGCGATAAATGCTTGACCGTCAACGCCGATCCTTCACATTGCTGGGAAGGCGAATCGTGGGAAGACCGATTCCAGAAAGTCGGCTCACGTGTGTACGGATGCCATGTAAAGAACTACACGATTCGCAGCGGTGTGCCGCTTCGTAAAATGGAAGCGGACTGGAAAAATCGTGGAATGCAATTCACCGATCTTGGCACGGGTGACCTGAACATGGTGCGTTACGCTGAGGTCATGCTGAAAATCGGCTATGCAGAACGATATTGCAAAGTCATGGGCACGGAAACCGCCCCGCTGATCGTCGAAGCGGAAAGCAATTACCGCGATGGCGATGCCACCAGCGCCGACGGAATCGCATACGTTCGAGACAACCTCTGCTTCGACGTTGCCGAAGGCTCGTTCGAAGACGCGATGGGTGGCTAACTTTGAAGTGAGTGAAAACCTCATCAACAAAACCAGATGCCGACTCGTCCGAGTCGGCTTTTTTTAATCCGGAACAAAAAACATGTCGATCACAATTCGAAAAGACGCTCCTAGCGGGACGATCATGATCAACCGGCCTGACCGCCGAAACGCTCTGTCACGAGAAATGATCAGGGAAATACGGATCGCAATCGAAGACTTTCAGCAAGAAAGAAGTGTTCGGGCAATCATTTTGACGGGAGCTGGTGATACGTTTTCCGCTGGAACCGATTTACAACAAGTCCAGGAGACGGCCGCCAGCAACGAACCGTATCAGCAATGGCATTCGGACGCGCAAGAGTTTCAGGATTTGATCGAATACATGCTTCGATTTCCCAAACCGATTATCAGTTCGATCAACGGCCCGGTGGTCGGCAGCGGTTTGGCACTCGTGCTTGCCAGTGACATCGTTGTAGCGAGTGAGCAAGCCAGTATAAGTACACCCGAACCCAAGTTGGGGCTTTGTTCAGGGCTGGCTGCAGCGTTGTTAGGGTTTCGGATCGGGGCGGGACAAGCGAGCTACATTTTGACAACTGGTCAGAAGTTCGATGCCAAACGTTGCCACGAACTGGGACTTTTTCACGAACTGGTCCAAGACCATTTGGTGTGGGCACGTTGTCAGGAGTTATCCAAGTCGATCGCGTCAGGCGCCCGCCACTCCTTTCACCTTATCAAACAGATGCTGAACGAAACGATGGGTGAATCGTTATTCACGCATTTGGCAGTCGGTTCAGCTCACACTGCTTCGGCTCGAATGAGCGAAGAGGCGACCGAAGGGATCAAAGCGTTTCTGGAAAATCGAGAACCGGACTGGGAGCCTTAGTTTAGTTCTTTGGTAGTTGAGTCGCTGCTGCCGCTCTGACTTTCGTACCGATGTGGTAACTGTGGCATGTCGTGCAACTGTTGTCGGCTTGGCCTTTTGCATGGCAGGAGGCACACTGGTTTTTGGTAATCGGCTGAAAGTTACTACTATTCAAACTTGGGTCAAAGTTCGTAAATGTTTCGACGTTACTGCTGTTGGCATCTAACGCGTGGCAGGAACTGCACTCAGTATTCAACATATGAGGACCGTGTGAGAATTTCGTGAAATCTCGCAACGCGGCATCTCGGTATTTCGCTTTCCAGTTCATGGTAAACAGATACTCAGTGGCAGGACCTACTTCTTGATCAACCGAATGGCATTTACGACATTGCCCCACGCCTGAAACAGGCGAAGTCAATTGCTCAAACAGATGACGTGTTTCCGGGCGCTCATCGGCACTGGGAATCGCCGTTACATAATCGGTCCACGCCATAAGGAACCGGTCCGCATGTCCAGTTGGTTGATAAGTAATGGCAAAACTCAAATCGTCTCGAAACCAACCCGATTTCGCACTGACGGGCACTACTGCCGGTTCACTCTGAACTGTATTTCTAGTGACTGGCAGATCGGGAATCGGAGCCGGAGTATGTTGCTGCGAGTCGATAGCGACATCCGGAATCTGTTCTGGAACCGAGCCTCCCACGCCCTGTCCTAGCAAAGTTTTCATTGGATTCGGCAATAACAGATCGGGCCCGTCTTGGTCTGGAGCAAACGTTGCAGGTTGGCGGTTCGCGGTTTCTTGCAGAACGTTTCCCTGAGCATTGGACTCGGGATTTTGCGATCCTGTTGCTCCAGCGGTCGGTTGCGAACTGGCTTTTCCCCTCAACAGCTCTCGTAGGGGATTCGCTTTGAGAACATCAGGGTGGTTCTCGTCAACAAACAGGTTCGGTTGCGGTTGATTCGGTTGCTCCACCGAAACCGGATTCTCAGAAAACGTTTGCTCGCTCAGCATCAGCTCTTTTTCCGCTGTTACCACAGGACCTGGGTTCTTCAAAGAATGAGAGGCTGAGCCTTCCTTTGCATCCAGTAAGTGCTTTAAGGGATTGGGCGCAAGCTGATCATCATCTCGACTAACTAGATAAAACAGATCATCAACGCGTGTTGGCAACCAAGTGATTGCCTGGTCGATCGTCCCATTACGGTGCGCAGGAATCTCTCGATTCAGATCGGGCAGCCATCGGCGGGCTGCTTCCTGAAACACAGAGTTCTCGATTCCCTGTGTCAACATCGCAATCTCGTCCGCTGTTACGGAACGGCCTGAGACTTTCTCCAAACGAGACTCGATTGCTGATGAACCGGATAGCGACAACTCGTAAAACAGCTCTTTAATGTGCCAAACGAGATCGACGGCGTCATTTACCTGTGCGAGATCATCGGGGTCGATGTCTGCAAAGTCAAATTCGGATCCGTATTTGTTCAACAACGCAGAAGCTTTTGGATTCGCCGAAATTAAAGCTCGCATCAACGGTGGAATAGGACCATCAAAATCGCCCGTTGCCGAATCGGGCCACTCGCCAATCGTTCGCTTGGCATTGGCAATCGAGTCGATATCGACCATTGGCAACGCGAACAATCGCATCCCTTTTTGACTGCTGTCGACTACTTGCTGGTCGTGGCATGCAGCACAAGCTTGTTCGTAACCGACTAACAGTTTCACATTCTGATAGTCATCATCGACATGACATTGGGTACAGGCAAACTCCGATTTCTTGTCTGGGAAGTGCTTTGCCATATGGGAGACGTGATCGAATGCGATTCGGTCTCTGCGTTGCTGCGGCCAACTGGTGAACTCGGGATGATCGTTTTCGAAACTGTGAAAGACGTTCTGATGGCAGGACTGACATTGCTGGTCGGTCAATTCGGTCAAGCTCACTTGCATCCCATGATGCTCTCGATGACACGCCGAACAGGCAAGCTCACCATGCTCGTTGGTTGGCGGCTGAAAAATTTGGCCCGTATCGAATGAGGCTTGCTGAAAGTGACTCGTATGAGTCGCAGTAAGGTCCGCCAGCTCTTCCTGGCTCAAGTTGTGCGCATTCAACGCGAACTCAGCTCCAAACGATTGGTCGTGGCAATCCATGCACTTTTCTGACTGGCTGATCCCCAGATGGCTTCCACCGGTGAATAGATCTTGAGTCCACTGAGTTACCGAAACGGATCCAGCTTCGTGACACGCCGCACAACGATCAGTTCCCTTCAGGATGTTGGCGTGAACCGACGACAAAGGGCCGGGAGCCAAAAAATCGTTTTTCAAGGGCGAGTTAAACAGAATCAACAGTGATCCGATCGAAAACGCGAGGCTGGACAACACAAACATCTTCCGCTTGGATCGTAACGAAGTGCGTGAAACAGGAAGCTCGCTCCCCATGTCGATCGGTGTCGCTGGAACTTCCGTATGTGGCAAGTTCGGGCGTTGGTAGTCGCTGTCGGCAAAGTCTTGAAACGGTTCGCTCACCGGAGTCCTCCGCCAAACGAATAGGCCATCAATCCATGAAGCACAGCAAACAACAGGAGGCTGTAAGTTCCCGCGATGTGCACAAACAACCAAACTTTGAGTCGACCTTGGACCGCACTGTGATAGTCGAGATCGTCTTTTTGTTTGACGATCATAGCCAACTCTTGTCCAATCGACCGCTGCGACTCAGATAGATACCGATCCAGATCGTTAATCTCGTCAACCAATTGGCGACTGTGGCGGGCCGATGGATTTATCGCATAGGCCAAACTGCGTGGTTGCTCGAAATACTTTGCCAGCTTGTTCGCATAGAACTTGGCCAGCACATCCGATGTTTTTGCAGCATTCAACACCAACTCTCTCGCACGGGTCGCCAGTTGCTGCCGGAAGAAGGGGATTCGTTCGTAGATAATCTCTTCTGGCAAACTCGAAAGTCGACGAGGTAACACGCGAGTAATGTAAAGACCGTAGACGCCACTGAGCGCGACGCCCATGAATAACGTTGCAAGCGTGCCTTCGAACCATCCGTTAGGAATCCGCCAGTTGACGTGCATTCCAAACATCACGAACGTGCTAAGCCCCATATAGATATGGATCTGCATCCACATTCGGGCAGTTCCCAACATCGGTAGAAACGTCAGCTTTTTACGGATATTGAAGGCGGCCAAAAAGAACAGCACCCCCAGCAAGACGCAGCCGGAAAAGTGGCTACCGTGATTCAGCGACCGGTTGAGCGCAATGACCAAAGCGACAAACACCGCCAACAAGACGGTTGTCAACACGATCATTTTCGCGCGGCGGCGAAAAAACCTTCCTGGTTTTAAATTCTCCAGCTTCATCCTTGTAGCCGTGGGTTAATTGTTCATGCAACGGGCATGTTTAGTTATTCAGCTTTGACTCCAGCTGGTTATCTCTGCCGGAGTCGTCAAGTCGATCCGCACCAATGCGTCATGGGGACAAGCTCGCTGACAAGCCGGTCCACCCAGTTGCTCTACGCACAGGTCACACTTGGTCGCTTTCATGATCGGTCGCTCGGTGACTTCATCGACCAACAAGTTTCCTTTTGAATCAAAAATGTCGACCATTCGAATATTGTTGTAAGGACAGCTGTTGGAGCACGTTGAACAACCGATGCAAGTTCGATCGTTAATGCCCACCGTCCCCGTTTCCTCGTCGCGACCGATTGCTCCCGTGGGGCAACCGATCATGCAAACCGGATCCAGGCAGTGCATACACGCGTTGGCGACCATCCAATGATCGTACTTGGGGCCATGCCGAATAAAGCGAGGATTGTTGTCGTGCGCGTTGGCACAAGCTCGTACGCAATCATCACATCGCGTACAACGATCCAGATCTATCATCATTGTCTGAGTGCCGTTGATGAATCGATTCTCGACCAGGAACTCCATCAAGCCCGTATCCATGCTGTTTTTACGTTGCAATTTTCGCTTTTCAGTATTGGCGGTCCGCGGCGCATCGGCCTGTTTTACTGCGGGGAGTTCTGGCGGCAGATCGGCCGATTCGATGTGGGGAAGTATCAGCGTCTCAACGATTTCCGTAGGGATCCGCAAAATATCCACGTAGCCAACCGCGCGGAGTGAGAGCTGCCAAGGGCGTTGCTCGTCGTTAGCCCAGTTGTGTACAAGTTCACGAAAACCAAACGTTTCACCTTTGCCAAGATAGGCGATCGTCTGGTGACCGTCGCCATGAACTCTGCTCAGCCGCGCAAATCCGTTTCGGATGAGAAGCAAGCCGTTGACGTAGTCCCCTTTTTTCGCAATTACTGGTTCGTGCAAAATTCGCTCGGCAACGTCTTCTTTGCGAGTTGATTTGTAGTTCTGATTCCAACGGTAGGTTCCATAAGATTCGAACAGGGTCGCATCGGCAACTTGCTTGATCTGCTCGTCACTCAATCGCTTCAGCAGATCGATCTGCCGCAGGTGAGAACGCAGACTGTTATCGCGGTAAATTCGATCGACTTGAGTTTGCAATGCATCATCACGTTGGATCAACTCGCGAAAACCTTGCCAGCGAACTTCCAGAATGATCGACTCTTCGTTGGCAATGACGGTAGCGGTTCGTTGCGTTCGAGTTAGCGCCGATATCTCGCCAAAGATCTCGCCGGCATTGATCTTTGCCGTATGATTGATATCCAAAACGCTGGGAATGTCTTGAAGAAAGATCCGCGTCGTATCCTCATCCTTTCGTGAGCCAACGCCACCGGGCTCATCCGCCTGCGAATAGTCTCGCGATTCGGGGACCGTTGAGTTTTCCCAAAGTTGCGCAAGTGCCTTGAGCCAACCCTTCTTGCGAGTGTTTTGGCGCCCCAGCAATTGGCTGGGAAGGCTTTTCAGTGCCACGATCGCCTGCCCGGCTAAAATGATAAAAGCACTGTGACCATAATCTCCTTCGCGGAGAATGATGTCGCCCTTTTGAAAGTTGTGAACACGGCAGTCGTTCAACAAAACACCGCGCAAAGGCACCTTGCTCGAGAATGAACTGGGGTCCATCTGAGAGAACGGTTCGATACCAAGCAACTGATCCACCATCGATTCAGTCATATTGGGACCGAAAGGTTCGTCCCAACGCTGTGGTCGCGCGATCGTTGTTTTCAAGTTGGGCACAGTACCTCCGTATACTTTTGCCGCCGTTTATCGTCGTTCTATTTGTAAGTGCTTGGGTCAGGTAAAAATGGATCGACACTTGCCAGATTGGAACCATCCTCGGACGATGCAAACTGTTGTCCGAGCTCTCCGATCTTGTCTGCGATCTCTTCCAGTTGTTGCTGATTGTTGATGCGCAAATTAGCCGCGGCAAACGTTTCCAGTATCGCCTGAACCGTTGGGTTGTTGATCTCCTGCTGGACTTCGTAAAGCTTCACCGCTTTTTGCGCAGCTCGGTTAGCGACCTTCAAACCGTAATTCGACTTTTCAGTGGCTTGAGCCGTGGCCCGCGTGCTGTATTCCAAATCGACGATCAACCCCACCACATACATCAAACGCAATCGCTCGCCTGTCGATTCAGCGTTCGTTGTATTTTCAGTCCGCAAAAAATTGTGCCGAACGCTCCCCTGGGAATAGGCAACCAGTTCAAAGTCGTCGGTACCGGCAAAGTGCCCACCGACGTTCACAAGTTTCTCGTTCGGAACGGTATGGCAATTCAAACAGCTACTTGCAATGAGGTATAGATTTTGCGTATTCCGCATTCCCAATTCAGTTGCGGTCTGCAGTCGTTCCTGTTTGTGTTGGCTGGTCTCGGAAGCCTTGGTTGCGGTCGGTCCACCGTAATCGTTGTGAACATTGACCCAATCTTCCGAGGCACCATGACAGGATTCGCACGAGACACCGGCAATCGCCTTCACACGCGAGCCTTGGTCTTGCATCGTGAAATGGCATTGGGTGCAAATATCATTTCGCTTGACAGAAGAACCCAGTCCCATATTCCGACAAATCTCTTTCGAACGAGGGCGGCGGGATAGTTCTTCATAAGTTTTAAAGTGAGGTGTCGATTTCCATACGCTGACTTCGTTCCCGTGACACTTGGCACATGTCTCCGCCGTCATCGTCTTGGTAGGATCGCAACGTACTTCTTGACCGCACACCAACGCTCCGAAAAACAGTAAGGCGATACAGACGGTAAGCTGATACAATTTGGTTCTGATCAAATTCATGGTTTATACATCCAGCTCCAAAGATCCATCCGGCTGAGCAATACACGGCAAGCAGTTACCCGGTAAACACTCGACCTGCTGACCGTCGGGATATTTGACCTTCCCTTTAATGATGGCGACCTCGCAAGTCTCACAGCTTCCCGCTCGGCAACCCGATTCCATTTCGACTCCGTTGGCTTCACCTACAGCAAGAATATTCTCCGAGTTGGTGTTCCAATTTGCCTTTACTCCTGAGGCGGCAAACGTGATCGTATTTTCCGTAGCCGTAGCAGGGTTGTTGTCCGAATTCAAATTGCGGTTCTTTCCAATCGAGGCAGGACCGAACGCTTCAAAATGGATTCGAGATTCGGGAACGCCCGCCGCCACCAATCCGTTATGCAACGAATCCATAAACGACGATGGACCGCACATGTAGTACTGATAAGAAAGATGAGGCAACGCCCGCAGCAACAATTCGACCGAGACATGGCCCGGAAAGTGATAGTCGACCCCCAACTGGTCTTCCGGACGAGCGTTTGAATAAACGTTGATGATATGTATGTTTGGGAATTGCTCCTGGACTTGGCTCAGATAACTTCGGAACACATGGTCAGCCCCGTTGCGCGAACCATAGAACATCAGCACTTCACGATTCGGCTGATTGCAAACGATATAGTCGATCATGCTCAACATGGGCGTCACGCCAATCCCGCCTGCCAACAGAATCGCCGGCGTGTTCGAGGCGATGTCCAGGTGAAAATGGCCTGAGGGCGATTTGACTTCGACGAAGTCGCCCTGTAAAAGTTGGCGATTGATAAACGAGCTCACCTGTCCCGGAGGTGCACTGGGGTTTTCTCTTGGTGGCGGGTTTATCTTGACAGTAATCCGATACTCGTCAGTACCGGGGCCTTGAGACAATGAATAGCAGCGTACGACCGGTTTGGGCTCGCCGGGCAATGAGAACTTTAAAGTTAAATGCTGACCAGGCAGATAGCTGCAAATTGGCTTTTTATCGGTCGGTGTGAGATAGACTGACGTGCAGGCATTGGTTTCTTTAACAAGCCGCGCCACCCGAAATTGTCGATAGCCCTGCCAGCTGCCAACATCATTATCGCCGGATGAGTATTGAGTACGTTGTTCACCTTGTGCTACTGCGGCTTGGATTTGTTCTCGCAGTAGTTGTTGCGAAAGCTCAAACTGCTTTTGCCTTTTGAAGAAAGAAAGTACAGAACCGGCAGTCCAAAAACCCAGCTGCACTAAAACGATCGCGCAAAGGGCGACGCCAAGAAGTGTCAGCAGGGTATCTGTCATCAAAGTTCCGTTTCAATCACTGAATCGTTACAAACGTTTCGATCGCTACAGGCATAAAAGTTGCGCAGGACTCCCGGAGGAGCCTTTCAGCCATATAAGGTTTGGGTCGTCAAACGACTCAAAAAGACTTGAATAAATGTACAGTTTCACAATTGGTGAAACTGCCAGTAACGTACATTTCCGGGTAACTCAATCTCTCAAAAGAAGCCACAAATGTTGGGCATCTCTACATTCAATCGGACTCAACATCTCTTCAAAATATTTGAAGAGTCGCCGATCATCATCGGATCGGGCAATGCCGATGGTACGGAACAACTGGGTCGAGTCATCGTTAATGATCAATTGGTACAAGCGGATCATTGTGAACTACATTGGGAGAGAGTTGGCGGCAAACTGTTGGTGGTCCTTCGTGTAAACGGACACTCTGTTGCATTAGATTCGGGCCCGCGTATTCATCCAGGTGTCGTGGTTGACTTGGATTTACCCGAGACGTTCTGGATGGGAGACACCCTGATCCAACTGGACGACCTCGCTGCTCGCCATGACGAGCATGACAAACACCTGATCGTCAAACCGATTGCAAACCGAAGATCACTGGCACTTACGGAGATGGATCATTCTCCTTCGCCGGCAACGCTTGCCTCTTGGTTCGAGGCGCTTGGCATGATTCAGCGTTCCAGTGCGAATACCAACAAATACTTTAACGACGTATCGCGAGCTTGTTTTTGCCCTGGCGGCATGGACGGAGCGATGGTAATCGAAAGTACCCAAGGCGAGTGGAAGATTCTCGGTAGCCACATTCGATATCCCGAATTTGGAATCGGCTTTCGTCCTGAGTTGGTCAATCATGTGATCAAGCAAAACGTAGTGATCTTTCATAACGCACAAGCCTCTACTTCCATCGCGAACGCTCAACACAGCATTATCATTTGCCCAATTGTTAAGCCCGATCAAACTTGCACCAGTGTTCTGTATTGCTTCCGCTCTCAGCACCGACGTAACAACCGAATCGGCATTCGCCCTCTGGAGACTTGCTTCATTGAGTTGATCGCGCAAAACGTCTCTACAGCATTGGCCCGCATCGAAAGCGATGCCCAAGCAGCCGAGACGCGTGTTCTGTTGGAGCAAGCGTTCTCGCCTCAGGTTGCTCAAACTTTGCAACAGGATCCAACGATCCTGGAAGGTCAGAATCGTGAAATCACTGCTTTGTTTTGTGATTTGCGAAATTTTTCAACCATCTCCGAACGCGTTGGCCCCAAGACGACGTATGAATTGCTGACCGATGTGATGGACTATTTTTGCGAAATCATCTCCAAGCATAACGGTGTCATCATCGACTTTTACGGCGACGGAGTATCTGCCTTTTGGAACGCTCCCCTCGACACGCCTAACCATCCGCAAATCGCTTGTCAGTGCGCAATGGAGATCGCCGCCATTATGCCCGTCCTGGAGCATAAGTGGGCCGCAAAATTAGGTAGCCAGTTACGCGTCGGAATCGGGGTCCACACCGGAATGGCCCAAGTTGGAAATTCGGGCAGCAAGACTCGTTTGAAATACGGCCCCCAAGGTAACTCGGTTAATCTAACCGCCAGGCTGGAGTCAGCCACGAAACACTTGGGAACTACGATACTGATCTCCGAGGCAACCCGGCGCCGGCTACCAGAAGAGTACTGCCTCCGTCGAGTTTGCAACACTCAACTGTCTGGTATGAAACAAGCCGTATCGATCTATGAACTGTTGGATGACAAAATTGTCTCGGAACGAAAAACTCAGATTGCCCGCTACGAGGCAGCGTTGGAGTTATTTGAATCTCGCAGTTTTGAAAACGCGTTCGATGCTCTATCGTCTTTAACACTGGACTACGACAACGATCGCGTAACAGAGTTTCTATTGACGCATTGCTCGAAAATTGTTTCAGGCGAATTGAATGCAACGAATCGCCCTTCGACTAAAGAAGTGATTTATCCTCTGATGCGAGAACCACGATCCGGTCATACCCCTTCTGTAGAGTCGGTCGCATTGCCTAATGTTCTCAGGAACGCAAAGGGATAAATACCCGACGAGTGTCCGTCACTGAACACGATGTTGTACGCATAATTTCCAACCGGTTCCATCTTGGCAATATCCAGCGGTAGCAACTGAGCTGGCGAAAGCACATTGAGCTGCATGGTCTTTTTCTCAGTTGGCGATTCAGAGTTCGTTTCGTCCGAGCGAGTTCTTTTGTCAATGCAATGCGCGCAGGGACATTTATCTCGTAAAGCGCGAAACTTGATGCTTTGCTGGACTCCGTCGCTCCAACAAACGATCAGTGATTGAGTTTCCTGGTGCTTGGAAAGCTCAACAGGATGGACAGCATCGTCTGACATTGACTTCTTCTCTTGGTCATAAAATTTAGGCGAGGTTAAGCGAAAAGGTTCACTCGGGTAACTGTTGATTTCGATTGTCAACAAAACGGTTACCTTTCAACTCGTACCGCGGTAACGAGCCAATCTCGACCGTGTCTACATCGACACGCAGTCCCAGCCGAAGCTGTAACTCGGCGATGATTCGATCTGGATCGTTCAACCGATCTTCGACTTCGACCCTCAACTCGTCCATCGAACCTTTCTTGTAGGCAATCAAACGAAACTCAAGGACCTCCGGAAAGCTCCTCAGAATCTGCTCTATCGATGAGGGAAAGATGTTGACGCCTCGAATGATCATCATATCGTCAGTTCGCCCCAATACACCGCCTTGCAACAGCACGAACCGTGATTCTTGATCGTCGTTCCAAGTGGGTCGAACCAAATCGCCTGTTCGATACCGAATCACAGGACAGCCGCTGCGCCCCAGCGAAGTCAGCACCAGTTCGGACAGTTCGCCCTCGTCTGCGGGCTCGCCAGAGTTTATGGAAAGGAACTCTGCAATGAACTCCGCTTCGTTGATATAGACACCTCGTTGTTTGGGATCACCAAAACCCCAAGGGCCAATCTCACTTGCTCCACTGTGGTCAATCACTTTCGCATTCCAAAAAGATTCGATCTGGTCGCGAACGGCTGGTAACGATCCACCTGGTTCGCCGGCGACCACAATCACGCGAACAGAAGTATCGCTAACGTTGATTTGATTCTCTCTGGCAACTTCTGCCATGTGCAGAGCGTAGCTGGGCGTGCAAAAAATCGCTGTTGCTTGAGTGCTGCGAATCAATTCCAGTCTGGCGATCGTGCTCATACCGCCGGCTGGTGAGGCCAACGCCCCTCGCGCGATCACGGCATCAAAGGCACTCCAAAAACCGATAAAGGGGCCAAAGCTGAACGCCATAACGATACGGTCACTGGCGTCGATTTCCGCTGCGTCCAAAACATACTGCCACGTTCGCAGCCACCACTGCCAGTCTTCTGCGGTATCCAACACCACCATCGGCCGACCTCGCGTTCCCGAAGTCCGGTGAAAACGCGTATACTCTTCGATAGGGTAGGTCAGATTGTTTGCGAAGTCACCTGTCGATTCACTCGCGGCCAACTCGTGTTTGAATGTGAATGGTAATTGACTGAAATCTTCGAGCGACTTGAGCGGAAACGAGTACTGACTGAGCTTGCTGGAGTAAAATGCGTTCTGAGGCAGAATCCCGTCTATGAGTTCATTGATACGGGCAAGCTGAAAATCAGCAAGCTGTTCCGAATCCATCTGCTCCAAAGCTCGACGCTGCTGGTAGAGAGCATCACTATTATATTCATTCGTATTTTTCATCTTGGAATCATACGCCCCTTTCCAAACGGCGTAAACGACCTTAAAAGCCCATGTCAATTGAAGAAAAACAGATTCAGGCCGCTATCAAGCACCTGAAAAAGAACGACCCTGTCATAAAAAAGATTATTGCGAAATCAGGACCATGCAAAATTACAAAGCGGCGAAACCGTTTTGTTACTTTAGCCCGTTCGATCGTTTCACAACAAATCTCCGTTGCTGCAGCAAAAACAATTAATCGGCGGTTGGTCGAATTGCTGGCACCTGAGAGGTTGACCGCGGCCGCACTGGCTGAGTTCGATGTTGATCAACTACGGCAGGCAGGTATTTCGAAACAGAAAGCGACTTACCTATTGGACCTGAGCAACAAAGTGAAAACAGGCGAAGTGAATTTGCGCAACGTTTCTCGCTTGAGTGACGACGACGTGATTCAGATGCTTTGCAAAGTCAAAGGGATCGGAGTCTGGACCGCACAAATGTTCTTGATGTTCAGCCTTGGTCGACTGGATGTTCTACCTACGGCTGACCTGGGGATTCAAAACGCAATGAAAAAAAACTACCCTGTCCGTGGCGAGCTCAACGCTGAGAAAATGAAAAAGATCGCCAGCAAATGGGCACCCTACCGAACGATCGGATGCCATTACATGTGGCAAAGCTTGGACATGGAGTAAGCCGGTTGGATCAACCGTTTGTCAGTTAACACGGCCTCCTTCAAGTAGCATGAGTCCCCGTTCGTGAGTTGGGGAATTCACGAAAAAAACAAAACGCTAACCGAACTAGCGAGATAGAACACCAACAAAAGGATCCAGTAAACCCAATGCAAGAAACTCAGAAACCGATTACGTTCAACATCCAACTGGTTCCCCTTTACCGGACTCATGACGATTACCGCCAGAAGAAAAATCGGAAGCATCAGCTGGAACAGTAACATCCCAACAAGGAACGTCCACCACAGCGCCATCAGCAACTTCGGAAACGCGCAGTAGACGGCAACAATGGCAGTAACCCCGAAGAGCTTTGCGATCGTAAATGTTCCAGGGGATCGACTGATGAAGGGGCGCCTTGATTTAAAGATCAGCAAGCAAACTTTTTCACAACGCTTTTGAATATCATGACAATATTCGATCCTAAAGTCCAACTATTGCTTGGCAGTTCATTCGACCAAACTAGCGGCCAACTCAACGGCCGCGACTAGACTGGAAACGTCAGCTTTGTTTTGCCAAGCAATATCCAACGCCGTACCGTGATCGACGCTGGTGCGTACGATGGGCAAACCGAGCGTTACGTTGACCCCGGTATCAAATGCCAGTGCTTTGAACGGGATCAAGCCCTGATCATGGAACATACAAATATGTCCATCAAACTGTTTTAGTTTTAGCGGCACAAAAGCGGTGTCAGGTGGCACGGGACCTTCGATTGAAATCCCTAATTCACGTGCGGCGTCGATCGCGGGCTGGATGATCCTTTGCTCTTCCGAATTGCCAAACAAACCGTTTTCGCCCGCGTGTGGGTTTAGCCCCAACGCAAGCAGTTTTGGCTGGCGGCTTAATTTCAGCTTTAGCGAATCGTGAGTCAAACGGATCACTTCGATGATCCGTTCGGTCGTCATCAACGGCAGGACCTCTTGGTGGCCGACGTGACAGGTAACTAACGAGCATGACAACGTAGGGGAAGTCATCATCATGCAAAAATTATCGGTGCCAGTCATGTCGGCCAACACCTCGGTGTGACCGGGATACTGAATTCCAGCAGCATGCCAAGCTTCTTTGTTGATCGGACAAGTCACGATCGCATCAACAAACTGCTTGTTCGTTGCATCGATCGCCGCGCGAACGAAATCAAAAGAAAGCTGCCCCGTATTCTTATCGACTTTCCCGGGCTGAATTTCTCTAGCGAGATCGTTCAGAGAGGACGCCAGGACGATCTTGACCGAGTGATTGTTAGTGAGCTGCGCCCGAAAACTGGCAGGGTCGGTCGCAGCATCAGGATGGTCGACCACTTCCAGCGTTTCATTCCTGCCGCAAGCTTCGCGAACTGCGTTCAACACTGAAACATCACCAAAAATCACCGGATGACATACGGCCAAGACACGTGGATCTACTGCGGCTTGAAGGCACAACTCGGGACCTACGCCCGCGGGATCGCCCATCGTGATTCCGATCAAAGGTAACGCCATCGTATTTTCAAGATCCTTCAAGTCAAATTAATTAGCCGAGCTCATTGTACTGTTTTCTCAATTGCGGCAATCGCAACTGACATAAATAGCACGTTTGACTGCTACTGGAATCCACTACAAATCTGGGGAGCTAAATTCGACTCGTCGGTATCGATGGT
>CAZDBA010000100.1:0-19873 GCA_964503615.1 uncultured Pirellulaceae bacterium | reverse complement strand
TCGGTGACCGAGACCGGTGCGTCTTTAAAACCACCCGGGTCACATCGTCGGAAGCTTTATGCGGACAAGCCGGTTTCTCGCTAACGCGTCGGACCGAAGAAGCTGGGGTGCCATGTTTACGCGAGTCACAAAGGTTGTTTCAAGCTTGCCACCTGAAACATGCTCACGCGTGAAGCATGACACCCAGCTGATGGGAAAGAAGAAGATAACCCAGAGAACGATTGAGTGGTTCTTGTTTTCCGCACCGTAGCGCATAACGAGACAGCTATTTGGGTTGCCAGTTGCGTGACTCGCCTTTCTGAGGCGAATATTAACGCCTCGGAGAGTGCTACTTTAAAGCTCCACATCAGTACCCACAAAAAAAAGGCCCCCGCATTGCGAGGGCCTTTGAATCGTTTCGTTTATGACTCGTCGTTGTTGGAGTCAGTTTCTTCACCATCGGAGGAGGCTCCGACGCTGACTGGCTCTTCTTCTTCGGGTTCGTCGAAGATCCCTTCGAATTTCAAGTGCTTCATCTTGCCTGCGTCGTTTCGCTCGACACCAACCATGATTCGGTTCTTGCCTTCGAAACGGCCCTGGAGCAACTCTTCCGAAAGAGGATCCTCTACGTAGCTTTCCAACGCACGGCGAAGTGGTCGGGCTCCGTAGTCCAGGTTTGTACCCTTCTTGATCAAGAACTCTTTGGCATCGTCGTCCAGTACCAGTTTGTAGCCCTGCTCTTGGAGGCGACTCTTGATCTTGAACAATTCGAGATCGACGACCAATCGGAGATCTTTCTTTTCCAAGTGGCGGAAAATGATCGGTTCATCACTTAAACGGTTCAGGAACTCAGGTCGGAAAGCTCGTTGAATTTCGTCGAAGACACGTTCTTTCATATTCTCGAAAGAGGCGTCGTCACCTGCACCTGGTAAACCGAACGAAGATTCGTTCTTGATCGCGTGAGCACCAACATTGGTGGTCATGATCATGATCACATTGCGGAAGTCGATGTTACGGCCGAAACTGTCGGTCAAACGCCCTTCTTCCATTACCTGCAACAACATGTTGAAGATATCCGGGTGAGCTTTTTCGATTTCGTCCAGAAGCACAACCGCGTAAGGTCGGCGACGGATCTTTTCGGTCAGCTGACCACCCTCTTCGTACCCGACGTAGCCGGGAGGGGCACCGATCAATCGGCTGAGGTTGTGTTTTTCCATGTACTCGGACATGTCGATCGCAATCAAAGCTTCTTCGTCACCGAACATGAATTCAGCGAGTGCTTTGGCCAGTAACGTCTTACCGACACCTGTTGGTCCTGCAAACATGAATGAACCGATCGGACGTTTTGGATCTTTCAAACCTGAACGTGAACGTCGAACCGCTTTGGAAACCGCTTTGATGGCCGGTTCCTGGCTGATCACTTTCTTGTGCAGTTCGTCTTCCATTCGCAACAGACGCATACTGTCTTCGGTGGAAAGTCGAGTCACTGGAATGCCGGTCATCTTGGAAATGACTTCAGCGATCACTTCTTCGTCGACGACTCCATCGGTCTCTTGAGATTTCTCACGCCATTCACGCTTGATCTGCTCTTTCTTCTTGCGAAGCTTGTCAGCACTGTCACGCAACGAAGCCGCTTTCTCAAAATCCTGATTGGCGACGGCATCTTCTTTCTCTTTGTTCAGACGTTCGATGTCCTCATCGATCTCTTTGAGATCTGGCGGACGAGTCATCGTGCGAAGTCTCACGCGGGCACCCGCTTCGTCGATCACGTCGATCGCTTTATCGGGCAGGCAGCGAGCCGTAATGTAGCGAGCCGAATAATCGACTGCAGCTTCGACCGCATCGTCCGTAATTTGCACACGGTGGTGTTCTTCGTAACGTGGGCGGAGTCCTTTGAGGATCTGAACCGTTTCGTCGTTCGAAGTCGGCTCGACCAGAATCTCCTGAAAACGTCTCGCAAGTGCAGAGTCTTTCTCGATGTACTTTCGGTACTCGTCCAAAGTCGTAGCACCGATACACTGGACTTCGCCACGAGCCAACGCAGGCTTGAGCACGTTTGCCGCGTCGATGGCACCCTCAGCACCACCCGCACCGACCAGTGTATGAAGCTCGTCGATGAACAGGATTGTGTTCTTGTTACGCTTGACTTCGTTCATGACCGCTTTGATTCGTTCTTCGAACTGACCACGGTATTTCGTGCCTGCGACCATCATGGCGAGGTCCAGCACGACGATTCGCTTGTCGGCCAAAATCTCGGGGACGTCGCCCGAAATGACTCGCTGGGCGAACCCTTCGACGATCGCTGTTTTGCCGACACCCGCTTCACCCAGAAGGACTGGGTTGTTTTTCGTTCGACGGCAAAGTACCTGGATGGCTCGCTCGATTTCGTCGGCTCGTCCGATGACAGGATCCAGTTCTTCGTTTTTGGCAAGTTCGGTCAAATCGCGACCAAAGCTGTCCAGGGCTGGAGTCTTGCTGGACTTTTTGCCGCTGCCTGAGCTTTCGCCCGAGCTCATGCCCTCGCGTCCGCCTCGTTCACCGCCCTCTCCGCCTTCGAGTCCGTTGCCCAACAGGTTCAAGACTTCTTCGCGGACATCTTCCAGTTTGAGATCAAGGTTCATCAACACCTGCGCCGCAACGCCCTCGTGTTCACGAAGCAATCCCAGCAGGATGTGTTCAGTACCCACAAAGTTGTGGTTCAGGTTACGAGCCTCTTCCATGGAGAACTCAATCACCTTCTTCGCGCGTGGCGTTTGGGGCAGTTTGCCCATCGTGATCATCTCAGGTCCGCTTTGGACTAACTTCTCAACCTCTAATCGAATCTTGCGAAGGTCGACGCCGAGATTCTTGAGAACGTTCGCCGCGACACCGGTGCCTTCTTTGACCAAGCCCAATAACATGTGCTCGGTGCCAATGTATTCATGGTTAAATCGCTGAGCTTCCTGGTTCGCAAGTTGCATGACCTTGCGAGCTCGATCGGTAAAGCGTTCGTACATATCAAATTCCTCATAAGTTGCAGACTGAACGTTGGGTCTGTGCCCAGTTGCGTAGTTTGTTTTTTGATCAATGCGATTGAACCTGCCCAAGGGTAAGTTGGAACCGTGTTCAATCGTTGGTTATATAATCGCTTCTCGCTGTATCTGAGAGGACCACTTCATCTTCCGAAAGTTCGGATAGATAATTGTTGTTCCCTCTCAATACGTCTTCTGGATCTTGTTGTTCGATCAATTCAATCAGTTGCTTTTCACGCTGAATCTCAAAGTCCCAATGGACCGACTCGTCAAATTTACCCAGCTCAGAAATTTGTTCCCGAGCAAGATCCATCTTTCGAGTGTGTCGAAACAGTGTCGCCAACAACAATCGCGATTGAATATCTCGATGGTTATCAGTCAGTTGCCGAGCCAACAGCCTTTCAGCCGCGTCCCAGTTCCCTTTTAAGTATTCCCCTTGAGCACGAATAAACAAGGTGTCGGACCGCTCAGTTTCCAATTCATCCGGGGCAGAACCCACAGTTAAAAGCTCAGGTAGGCTTCGATAAGCCACCCAGGCACTTGAAAACCAAACAACTAATATCAACGGCCAAGCGAAATAGGGGAAATTCTCCCCCAATAACAATGGCCAGACAAAAGTCGAAACCAGAGCCAAATTGATAAGTAGTGAAAATCCAATTGCGATCCACAGACTGGTCCAATGGCCCTTAGTCCATAATCGAGCCAATCCAGGCCAACCGCATAGAATTATGGGGCTCCATCGCATAAGCGGAACCTCCGTTTCGTCCATGAAAAATACCACCTGTTAAGGTGCGGCGTATCAAGAATTTCTCAAAGTATCCACGCCAAGCAACATTAAAGTATCCGAGCCCCCACAATTTACGTCAATCGCAATCGTGCCACGGTTCACCCAATCCTTGAAATACAATCGGTACAATTGCCAGAGTTTCGAACAGCGGCTACTCATTTTTAGCTCTGCTGCCCCGTAACCGTTGACGAACTACGAGAACCAGAACTACCCCTTTGATTGATAGCACGCGGAGTGCCAAAACGGTTATTGTTTTCCATTTCTTTTTCCCCTCGCAAAAAACTCGGGGAATTGTTGTAAATGAAGCAAATTCCTGCCCGCCCGCTTGTCGGCTTGGTGATAATTTATGCAGAATCAAATTCTCAAATCTGCCCCCGTTTTAGCCCAGTGACAACATGGCACTGACAAAATCGTGAACGAATCCAATTCTGACCTGGCCGCCTTTCGAATTCTGGATGCAGCCATTAACCGAGCCAGCGAGGGACTGCGTGTCGTTGAGGACTACACACGGATGGTCTTGAACGATCAGCATTTATCGCTGCGGCTAAAACAAATGCGGCACGATCTCGTCTCAGGTACCGAGTCTTTGGACCGGGAGAAACGAATCGCCTCGCGAGACAGTATTGGCGATGTCGGTCGGGACAACCAAACTCAATCAGAGTATCAAAGGCCTAACGAAAGCGGAGTGGTTCAAGCCAACATGTCCCGAGTCGCTCAGTCGTTGAGAACGATCGAAGAGTTTTCCAAAACGATCGAACCGTCGGTGGCTCAGTCGGTTGAGCAATTGCGCTACGAAATCTACACGCTGGAAAAAGCGATTCTCACCACCATGATGAGCGCTCAAAATCTGGCGAATCATCGGTTGTACGTTTTGCTGGACGGTAGAGGCAGCCCGGAAGAACTGGAATCGTTCGCGTCAGAATTAGTTCGTAGCGGAGTCGATATACTGCAATTACGTGATAAATCACTTTCAGATCGGGAGTTGATTTTGGCCGGCCGAGCACTGGCAGCGGCAACACGAGGCACCGACGCAAAATGGATTATGAACGATCGGTGTGATCTGGCGATTGCTGCCGATGCGGATGGTGTCCATTTGGGACAAGAAGATATGCGAGTCGCCGACGCCAGACGCGTGGTGGGGCCTTCCAGAATGATTGGCGTTTCAACTCACACGATCGAACAAGCTCGGCAAGCGGTATTGGAAGGCGCAAACTACATCGGCATCGGCCCCGTCTTTCCTAGCCAGACGAAACAGTTCGACGAACATATTGGTGTCCAATTGGTCGAAACGATTACCCGCGAGATTCAATTACCTGGCTATGCCATCGGAGGGATCAATAACGAGAACGTTGACGAGTTGCTCGCAGTTGGCTGTCAGCATGTGGCCGTAAGCAACGTTATCGTTGCAGCCAAAGATCCTTCAGCGGCTGCACAAGTTATGAAAGCCAAACTGGCCCCAGCAGTAAAATCTTGAAGTGAGCCTTGGACGTGTCCAGTTTTCAAAGTTACAGCACGAAAGCGATTGTGGGACTGGCCGTTTTTATTGGCGGCCTACCACTGTTGCTACGAGCGTTCTGCCACTGGCCCCTGGCCGAATGGTTGCTGGGAGTACAGTTGCAATTCTCGATCGTCAGTTTGGTGGTCCTTGCCTCAAGTTTGTTGACTCGATCAAAGGTAGCGATCTGTCTTAGTTTGCTTGCCGCGGTATTAAACCTCTGGTTGGTTCTGCCGATCTATCTTCCCGCTTCAAATACCGCTCAGAGTTTGAGTGATCCGATCAAGCTGCTTTCTTTTAACGTGCTTCATCAGAACGAGCAGTTTGAATCGGCGATTGAATTCGTGCTGGACGAAGATCCCGACATCGCCGTCTTTCAAGAGGTCACCGCTCCATGGCCTGAAGAACTGGCCGTTTTACGTAAGCATTTCCAATACCATCATCGCGCGGACAAGATCCAAATCGAAGTCTTCAGCAAACTACCTATCGAAAAAATTGAGCTGGATTTGGTCGGCGAGTATCGAGGCTCTGTTGTATGGGAAACGGTATGGGACAAACAGAGAATTAACGTCATCGCATCGCATTGCTATCCGCAGCGTTATTACGGACAGCAAGGATTCGATTGGCGAAACGAGCAATTGACGGAGCGAGTTCCCGCTCTGGCAAAACGGTCAAACTCCCCTACCCTTTTGTTGGGCGATTTAAACGCAACTTCCTGGACACCTTACTTTTCAACGATGTTGGAAAAGTCTGGCCTGAAAAACGCAAGGCAAGGATTTGGCGTGTTCCCAAGTTGCGGCAAAACGGCGTTCGGGGCTCTGTTCTGTGTGCCGTACGACCAATGTTTGGTAAGCGATCATTGGCAGGTCCAGGACTTTCGAACAGGACCGTTTCTAGGCTCCGATCACTTTCCGATCGTGGTCGAATTGCGAGTGGGCCATTAAGGCTATTTGATGGCGACCTGGACGAACGTGCAACTAGTACGTTTCAACTCGGACAGACTGGTCTATTTCGCGGTCGACGAAACGTTTTGCATGTTCTCTTGTTCAAGTGGAGCTTTTGCTGCCGTGCTGTCGGTCGCAACCTTTTTGGGCGCGTCTATCTTTTCGCCAACGTCACTGCCAAAGCCCAATGCGTGATCGCGCATCGTGCCGACTTGGAACTTGGAACGATAATAGTCGATTACGCCGGTGGCCAGTTTTAGCTTTTTCTCCAGTGGCATGCTCATGGCCGGGAAGAACTCGAGCCCAACATTGTCTTCGGAACTCATGAAATCCAGCGGGTGCAGCAACAAAGATGGCTGGACTCTCATCATTCGACAAAGTGTTATCGCGAATCGGAAATAGGTCATCGCCAGGAAGCGGGAATAACATCCAAGATACAAAATATAGCTCAAGTGGATCGGAACCTTGAACACGGGCATCGTTGTGACCGGGATCTCCAGAATGTTGGCACCGTTTTCGGTCACTTGGTACGGACGAAGCGTTCGAAAGCCCTCAGAGAATTTTCCGAACAGTTGATCACGCTTTTTCAGCTCTTCCTTATCCAACTTGGCCGTCATGAAGTAATACGCGCGAGCAAGCGGCCCCAGAAACGTTGGGAAGGTCGATGCGTCGTAGGCGTAGCCCATTTCGGTGAGGACTTTGTAGACGGTCGGTGAAACGCTGAAACCGGGACCGCGGAATCCGATCGGGCTAACGCCTGTCGCGTCGGCGATGCAGTCTTCGGCTCGTTGCAATTCGTCTTTGATTTCCTGTTCGCTGTAAAGGTGCAACCACGGCTCGTGGTGGAACGAGTGGTTGCCGATTTCGTGTCCGGCTTCCGACAGCAGCGATAATGCGTCGCGATTTTTCTCCAACGCAGCGTCTTGGCCCACGATAAAGAACGTGATCTTCAGGTCTCGCTCACGAAGAATGTCGACAACACGAGGGCAGACGATATCCAGATAGCTCGGAAACGATTCCCAGCCTTCATCGCCATGCGTCTTCATGTACGACCATTGGTTGTCCAGGTCGAGCGATAAACTAGCAAATGGTTTCGGCATGTTGTTTCTCTGATTGCGATTTGCGTGCGACGCTGGATGCCGGAAGCAGTATTTCTTCGACGGCGGTTTCGGCGAGCTTGATCGTTTCGTTTACGTTCAGTGTACCATTGACGATTTGGGCTGAGTTAACCACAAACACGTTCGGAACCGATGTCTGGATAGGAGGGAGCGACTCGGAGTAGTTCAAAGTCGAAATCGCCATCACCCGTTTGACTCTGGAAACACGGAACTCGACCAAGTCATCTCGATGGAATTCCGGGTACATCGACTCAAGTCCCTGCAACGATTGTTCTTTGATCTCTTCGTCCGACTGCTCAAATATCGGATCGTCCTGAGGCACGTAGTACGGCAGGTAAACCAGCGAATGACCGTTGAACTGCTGAGGGTCTACCAGTGTGGTCATCTCAATGACGCCGGTAAACGGTGCATTACCATCGGTTATGTTCGTAACGTAGTATTCCGCCAGTGGCTTTTTGAGCAGCAGCGACGCGCACACGATTCCTTGGTATTCGATTTGGCTGTGTTTCTGCGATTCACTATCTGGCAGGTCGGGAATGATACGCGGGATCAAACCGCTAGGCACGGTCGCGACGACTTGGTCGAACGCCTCGGTTGAGGGTTCGTCGGTAGGTGATTCGGTAGGAACCGAGGACAAATGGACCCTGCCTTCGTCGGTCGATGCGATATTCTTAACCGCACATCCCGTTTTTAACGTGACACCGTTATCTTTCAGGTATTGTTCGAACGAATCCAGAAAGCGGGCGTAGCCGCCGGGCAGGTAGCCAAACATTTCCTTCTTCAGTCCCGTTCGACGAGCGGCATAAAGTCTGGCAATCGTCGCCCAGATAAACGCGGCCGATGTCTTCTTGTAATTTTCACCCAGTTTGGAACGAAGTAGTGGCAGCCACATCTTTTCAAACGTCTTCTTGCCCGACCATTTGGTTAGCCAATCGGCGACGAGCATTTTTTCCAGTCGTTTCCAGTTCTTGATTTTCGAGCCGACAGAGATCGTTAGCCCCAAGCGAAACTTGGACCACAAAGAGAGAGGTGGAAACGTAAGAAATTCCCAGCTGCTGGACATTGAATGTAACTGGCCATTGGTGAAGAAGCCGGTTTTGGTTTCGACCCACTGCATGTCGTCATCCAGATTGACTTCGCCCAGGATTTTTCGCGTGAAGGAATCGGAAAGTAGTGTTACGTGGTAATGTCGATCCCATGTGATCTCGCCCAGTTTCCAGGCGTCGGCAAGGCCGCCCAGATGGTCGGCGGCTTCGAACAGTGTGACTTGGTGTCCAGCTTGAGCCAGTCGCAGTGCGGTGGTCATGCCCAGCACTCCACCGCCAACAACCGCCCATTTTTTCGGTGTGTTTTTGGTGCTCATGCTTCTACCTCAGTTACGGTTTGCCCGTCGATGGCGTATTGTCGTTGGCAATCGGGACAAGTCACATTGCGCTGTTGCGCGTCGGAATCGGAGAACCGTGTCAACAACGGGCCGCATCTACAAACGACACCGACCGAGCGAGCTGGGCTGCCCAGTACCAAGTGAAAATCGGGAACCGATTTGGTAACGATCGAGCCCATACCAACCATGGCAAATCGGCCGATTTCGAGATCGTTGCCAATCGTGCAACCGGCTCCTATTGTAGCACCCTCACGGACGAGAGTTGGCAGAGTATGCTCGTCGGGATCGGAGCCTCGCAGCTCTTTCAGATCGGGCGTGGTTGCTCGTGGAAAGCGATCGTTGGTAAAGATCGTCCCGGCGCTGATCATGACTCCGTCTTCGATCGTGACTGCGTTGCAGATGTATACCATCGAGTTGATTTTGACGCGGTTGCCAATCTTTACGCCGTAAGCGATATAGGTCTTCTCACCAACAATACACTGCTCTCCAATCGAGGTGTCGTGGCGAATATGCACGCTATCCCAGACCGACGATCCGTCGCCGATCGAAACGTTGTCTTCGACAATTGCGGTCTGGTGAATTCGTACGCTCATGGGGCTCCGACGACTTATGCGTCAGCCGTTTCGGCGACTGGCTGCGATTTTTCGATAGGCATCCAGGTGTTTCGCCACAACGATTCATAAGCAGTTTCAACAACCGCAACCGAAGCCAACGCGTCTTCTGGCTTGATCAAAAGAGCTTCTTCGCCTTTGATGGCCAACGCGAAATTTTCGAGCTGAGCCGTGAAGGCGTCAAACTTATTATAGCCGCTTCCGAAAACGATCCATTCTTGATCTGTGTTGCGACGATACTTCGACTCACGCCAACCGATTAGGATCGTTCCCTCTGAGCCATACACGCTGATGTATTCAGGTGACTGTTTGTTCAAGCTCCAGGACAAGTCGATGTTGGCCACGACGCCTTTTTCGGTACGAGCGAAAATTCGAACGGTGTCTTCTACCGGCAGGTCTTGAACGCGTTTGCCTTCGATCGCTTGGATTTCGGCGAGCGGGCCCAGCAAGTAGCGGGCGATGTCCAGCGAATGTGTTCCGTTGTCGATCATTACTCCACCGCCACTGACCATGGGATCAGAGTTCCAGCGATTTCGCATATCGACGTGTCCGGCAAACGTGTTTTCGAACATGATCAGGTCTCCAAGGATTCCCGATTCGATGATCGCACGTGCTTTCTTGACATCTTCGACGTAGCGGAACTTGGAGGCCATCGTGAACTTGGCGCCACTTTCCTCTGCTGCGGCCACCATCGCCAACGCACTTTCGCTGTCAACCGCAAGCGGTTTTTCACACAGAACGTGAATCCCCTTTTGGAGGAAGTGAATGCAAATCTCCGGGTGTGTCGAGGGAGGTGTGCAAACCAGAACTGCATCAACCTGAGTAGCGTCTAGCAATTTCGTGTAGTCGGTTACCGCGAGGCAGTTGTGAGATTCCGCAACCGCTTTGGCCGCATCTTCGCGAACGTCAACCACAGCGGCCAGTTCAGCATTCTCACAGTTTGTAAACGATTGTGCGTAAGCCTGTGCAATCGCACCCGCACCGATCATGGCAATTTTGATTTTTGACATATTCTTAGGCCTCTGCTTTCTTCAGTTCCGTAGCAACTTCGCGTACCGCAGCGGCGATAAAGTCAACATGCTCTTCGGTGTACATTTCGTTCCATGGCAACACGAGGATCTGCTCCAACGCTTTGTAAGTGCCTGGGAATTTAGCGTCGTCGTAGTTGACGGCTTCTTTGCTGGCAACGGAAAACGGCCAGCGACTTTTGCCGAAGGTGACTTGATCGCGGAAGACTTGGCAGTGGAACGCTGGCTTGCGGATGTAGCGGGGAGCACTGAAGATCCCACGAGGCTTTAACGCCGCAGCAATCGCGTCCGTGCCGCCTTCGATCACGTTCGGATCAACGTTCAAGCAGTACTTCCAGAAAACATGCTCGTCGCCGTCGTGAATGAGCGGAGCCGAAACGCCGTCGATGCCTTGAAGTTTCTCGTGCATCATCGCTGCCATTTTGGAACGGCTCGCGACCGACATGTCCAGGCTGTTCAGTTGGGCCAACGCAACTGCGCCGGTCAGCTCGTTCATGCGGTAATTCAAAGCAAGGAAGTAGTGATCCGGGTTTTGGTCCCCGTAACCCCAAGCTTTGTTGATGAACAGGAAACTGCGGCGGGCAAGTTCATCGTTGTTTGAAAGAACGATACCACCTTCGCCGGTCGTGATGTGTTTGCCCTGTTGCAGGCTGAAGCAGCTGAGGTCACCGAACGTGCCGATCAACTGTCCGTTCTGTTTGGCCAAAAACGCTTGAGCACAATCTTCGATAACTGGAATGTTCTTTGATCGAGCAAGTTCCATGATCGGCGCCATCTGACATGGGTTGCCGAACAAGTGAGTCACCATGATCGCTTTTGTTTTTGATGTGATCGCTTTTTCGATCGTTTCCGCAGTGACGTTGTAGGTCAGCGGGTCGATGTCCGCGAAAACGGGAATCGCGCCTTGGTAGAGCATGCAAGTCAACGCGCCCATATCGGTAACCGAGGTCGTGATGATCTCGTCGCCTGGTTCTGGATCGACGGCCGCGACAGCCACGTGGAGGGCTGCCGAACCGGAAGTACACGCATGGGCATGCTTCATTCCCAGTTTTTCAGCAAAACTCGCTTCGAACTGTTTGACGAAGGTGCCTTTGGTGCTGGTGAGGGTGCCACTGTTGAGCGCTTGCTTGAGGAAGTCCAGTTCATCGTCGCCGAATGTTCGACCTGATGCGTTTTGATCCGAAGGCAATTGGATCGATTCAATGTTGGCTTGGCTCATTTGGAGTACTTTCAAAGGTGAGAGTGAGTGATGTTGTTAAAACTGTTTTTTGTAATGGATGACCGACCGACGCTTTTAGGAATTTGATTCCTCTGCGACTTGCAACTCATCAGAGTAATTACCGACTGCAGGATGTCGTTCCGTAATTGGCGTGGTAGTCTGCGAATCGGTGTTGTCAGGTCGGGTTATGCGGGTGGTAACAGGAGAGGAGCGAGATACCAGAATCTTACGCAGTAGTCCCAAGTGAGCGAAAGTGACTTGCATCACACGCATCTTGGATTGTCCGAATTGCCGCACATTTAACACGGCAGGGACTTCGACCGTTTTGCCGCCAAGCCTTTCCAGCCTCCAAAGCATTTCTGTTACGCCAACAAATCCCGGGTTCAAAAGCTTGATCCCAGATACACTCGATCGACGGTAAACTCGGAAGCAGGAGGTGTAAGTATGGAGGCGGGTTCGCATGGCAAGGCGATAAGTGTGAGATGCAAACTTTGAGATTATCAATCGCCATTTGGGAACATTCAAGACTCGCCCCTGTGGGTGATAGGGCGAACCGGTTACCAGATCAACGTCGTCGGTCAGGGCGGGAAGCAGCTTCGTAAACTGGCAAGGGTCGTAGGTGCAGTCAAAGTCCATCGAACAAACGATGTCGGTAGTCGCTGCTTCGATACCGGTTTGGATCGCAGCCGCAACGCCTCGATTTTCACCGTGCTCAATGATTTGAAAACAAACCCGATCTTGAAGTAGGCGCTTTAAGGCTCCCACCGAATCATCGCTACTGCCATCATCGACAATGATAAAATCCAGCCGACAATCGGAGAGCGATGCTTGCAGCTCTTCGATCGCAACACAAAATTGCTCAACCGATTCTTCTTCGTTCAAGCAAGGGACAACGATGCTGATATGTTGGGGAGACCGCGCAGTTGTCAAAACAGGTTTGCTGAAACTCGATTCCATCAAAACTTAATTGGACTCTTGGAGAGCGCAAAATCAAAGGGAGTGGTAGCCAGGTGTGAAAAGGCCAAGTGTGAAGAGGCCAAAGAAGCTGTAAATTAGTTATTTCCAGCATGAGTAGACGTGCCCTCAAATACCAGAGGCAAAATGGCTTAACTGCCAAAAAAGCTATAGGAACACTTTGCAAAAGATTACCAAATCGTAACAAATTTCAGGGTTTGCCAAGCTGCATGAGCATTTTTCGGCATTGATTGCTGAGGTGCCAGCCGTTGTGAATTAAGTTACGAAAGCTGCCCCGTTTGCGAACTAAAGTCAGTTGGGCAAAGTGGTTATAGAATCGAGCGCGAAATTGGCGGCTGGGATTTAGGTAAAGTTTTTCACAAGTGGGCAAATCCAATTGTCAAGAAATAGCAAACGGACGGCTTAAATGAGCCATCCGTTTGCAGCAGATTATCAATCATTCAATCGTTTTGATTTGCGAAGGGGCAAATCACGATATTTCCGAGTCTATGGCAGCAAATCAAAGCGATCTGCATTCATTACTTTTGACCAAGCTGCCACGAAGTCTTGTGTGAACTTCTCAGCGTTGTCGTCCTGAGCGTAAACTTCTGCGTACGATCTGAGGATGGAATTAGAACCAAACACCAAATCGGCACTCGTCGCTGTCCATTTCATAGAACCACTTTTGCGGTCGCAAACTTGATAGGTTAAAGCATCAGCGGCTTTCCAGCTGTAGCTCATGTCGGTCAAGTTCACAAAGAAATCGTTTGTAAGTTGCCCTGGACGATCAGTAAAGACACCATGCTGTTTGCCATCATGATTGACGTTCAGCACACGCATCCCCCCTACTAGGACGGTCATCTCAGCCGCGGTCAGCCCCAACAGTTGCGCGCGGTCGAGCATTAGTTCTTCAGGCCCAACGGCATACTGCTCTTTTTGGAAATTGCGAAAGCCGTCCGCAAGTGGCTCAAGCACAGAAAAGCTGTCCGCATCGGTCATCTCATCGGTTGCGTCACCCCGACCGGGAGAAAACGGAACGGAAACGTTTTGACCGGCAGCTTTGATCGCCCGTTCCAATCCGACGTTCCCTGCGAGCACGATCACGTCTGCGACAGAAGCTCCTGCTTCAGCAGCAATCGGCTCAAGAGCTCCAAGCACTTTCGCCAACCTCGCAGGTTCGTTGGCGGCCCAATCTTTTTGGGGAGCAAGTCGAATTCGAGCTCCGTTGGCGCCGCCTCGTTTGTCCGATCCGCGGAACGTGCGGGCGCTGTCCCATGCGGTTGCGATCATCTCGGCATCGGAAAGACCACTGTCGGCGATCTTTGCTTTGAGTGCATCGACGTCGTAATCGGTCGAACCGGCGGGAACGGGGTCCTGCCAAATCAGATCTTCGGCCGGGACGTCAGGACCCAGGTAATTGTTCCTGGGGCCCATGTCGCGATGAGTCAATTTGAACCACGCGCGAGCGAATGTGTCGGCAAAGTAGTCGGGATCTGCCATGAATTTCTGGCAGATTTCGTTGTAGATCGGATCGACTTTCATTGCCATGTCGGCATCGGTCATCATCGGGCTGCGTTTGGCCGATGGTTCGGAGGCGTCGACCGGTTTTTTGTCCTCGGGCATGTCGACTGGTTCCCACTGGTTTGCTCCAGCAGGTGATTTGGTCAATTGCCATTCGTAGTTGAACAAGTAATCAAAATAGCCCATGTCCCATTGGGTTGGGTTTTGAGTCCAAGCACCTTCGATGCCTGAGGTGAAAGCGTTCGCCGCTACGTTTTTGTGACCGGCATTGGCCCAACCAAGACCTTGAGCGTCAACCGATGTCGCTTCTGGCTCAGGTCCAATGTTTTCCGTGTCGCCGCAACCGTGAGCTTTTCCGACCGTGTGTCCACCGCAAGTCAACGCTGCAGTTTCTTCGTCGTTCATCGCCATCCGTGCAAACGTCTCACGGATATGCAATGCAGTGCGAGCCGGATCGGGGTTCCCGTTGACACCTTCGGGGTTAACATAAATCAGACCCATGTGTACCGAGGCGAGCGGGTTGTACATGGTGGCAGGTTTGTCCAGATCGTCGTAGCGATTTTCGCTATCCGCCAACCACTCGTCTTCGAAGCCCCAGTTGATATCGGTCTCAGGAGCCCAAATATCAGCTCGGCCAAAACCGAAACCGAAAGTTTTCAAGCCCATCGTTTCGTAAGCCATGTTCCCGGCAAGGATGATCAGGTCGGCCCATGAAAGCCCGTTACCGTACTTCTTTTTGACCGGCCAGAGCAGGCGTCGAGCTTTGTCCAAGCTGGCATTGTCGGGCCACGAGTTAAGCGGTGCAAAACGAATGTTACCTGAACCGGCGCCACCACGGCCATCGCCCATGCGGTAGGATCCAGCCGAGTGCCAAGCAAGGCGAATCATCAATCCACCGTAGTGTCCCCAGTCGGCTGGCCACCAATCCTGGCTGTCGGTCATTAACGCTTTGACGTCTGACTTAACCGCTTCGAAGTCCAAGCCCTTTACGGCCGCGCGGTGGTCATAGTCCGCGTCCATCGGGCTTGTTCTCGCGCCATGCTGGTGCAAAATGTCCAAATTCAACGATTTGGGCCACCATTTAGTAACGGGTTTGTCTGTCGTCGTGTTGCCACCATGGGCAAATGGGCAACCGCCCTGAGCGCCGTCCATCAGGATCTCCTTGAAGTGAAAATTAATAGACAGAGTTTATTCATTATTGAGGCAATGACAACGTGCCTGCTGGATCAAATAGGAGTTGAATAAGAAACATCTAACTTAAGCGGCGAAAGCAAAAAGCAAATGATATGTCGACGAAAAAAGCCAGCCGTGAATCACGACTGGCTTTTGATATTATAGATTGAGTAACGTTCAATTACTTGCGTCGCCGAACAACTCCAGCAAGACCAAGCAAGCCTAGCAGGGCGAAGCTTGACGGCTCTGGAATAGAGGTTGGAGTAAAGGTGCCAATTGGAAACGCGGAGGTTGCCGTCGCATTAGAGGTGGCTCCGTCAAGGGCGTTAATTCCGGAGAATGTCCAATTGCTAATATTGAAAGTCGACCCATCTGGCCCCGTTTCGTCGACTCGATATGCCCAGCCGTCAAGATATTCCCAAGGTTGCCCAGTGCCATCGGTGTTAATGTCACCGAACACATCAACCACAACGCCGCTTTCAAACAACTCAATTGCATCGTCACCATTGACGTTTGCAGCAACGTCCGAGAAATCCGGTGTGAAGCCGAAGAAGTTGTTAAACTCTGTTGATTCCGAGGCAATGTATATATAGTCGCCAGCCGTCGCTGATCCAAACAGTGTGAATTCCTCACCATCCGATCCGCCACCGTTATTTGCAGAGCCGATTCCGTATGAAGAGAGGTCTGCGATATCGGTGACGGCGTACAACTCTACTGCCTTGGGTAAACCTCCCGGCAAAGGGCCGTCGATAACTCCAGTAATAATCAAATCGGCTGAAGCCGGTCCAGCAAGTCCAGCGGTCAAAATTACCGCAAGCATTAAAGTCGAAATTTTCTTCATTAAATCACGCTCTCTTTCACTCAGACACTGACATAGTTGTTGAACAAATTGTAACGGTTGTCTCTTAAGGACTCATATAAGCTAAAGGTTCAACACATAATTTCAATGGAATTATCGCTTCTTTAAGGAGTTTTAATATTTGAAAAAACGGCGTTTACGAGCTGATGGTTAGCCTAAATGGAAGGTTCTTTCACCTTAGCGAAACGATAAGGCAATATCTTGACTGCAAAGCGGATTTTCCCCACGCTAAGTTTTATCGCAATTCGTTTTTTGAACCCGAAAAAAAATTCAGCACACTTCCTATGGTGGATACCGGCATATGCCCGTGTCGAGCAATGTCCTTGTCCCTGGCCCCGGTGACTCGCCAAGATTCCCCAAGAGGAATGCGCCCAGCGCTTCTCTACTTCTCAAAGTAAGGAGGATCTAATTTGAGTGAATATCTAACCTAAGCGATGAGAGAAAAAATAACTGACATTTCAAAGAAAAAAGCCAGCCGTGAATCACGACTGGCTTTTGATATTTTAGATTGAGCAAGGTTCAACTGCGGCGCCGAACAACAACTCCAGCAAGACCAAGCAAGCCTAGCAGGGCGAAGCTTGACGGCTCTGGAATAGAGGTTGGAGTAAAGGTGCCAATTGGAAACGCGGAGGTTGCCGTCGCATTAGAGGTGGCTCCGTCAAGGGCGTTAATTCCGGAGAATGTCCAATTGCTAATATTGAAAGTCGACCCATCTGGCCCCGTTTCGTCGACTCGATATGCCCAGCCGTCAAGATATTCCCAAGGTTCCCCAGTGCCATCGGTGTCGATGTCACCGAATACATCAACAACAACGCCGCTTTCAAACAACTCAATTGCATCATCACCATTGACATTCACAGCGGTGCCGGACGTTAAATCCGGAGCGAAGCCAAAGAAGTTGTTAAACTCCGTTGACTCCGTGGCAATGTAGATGTAGTCGCCAGCCGTCGCTGATCCAGACAGTGTGAATTCCTCGCCATCCGATCCGTCACCGTTGTTTGCAGAGCCGATTCCGTATGAAGAGAGGTCTGCGATATCGGTGACGGCGTACAACTCTACTGCCTTGGGTAAACCTCCCGGCAAAGGGCCGTCGATAACTCCAGTAATAATCAAATCGGCTGAAGCCGGTCCAGCAAGTCCAGCGGTCAAAATTACCGCAAGCATTAAAGTCGAAATTTTCTTCATTAACTCACTCTCTTTCTGGGCATTGCTGTTGTTCAAATTGCAGCTAAGAATGGCCTAACAAACTAATCAATCGAAACAAACGTAAGGCCCTAGTGTTACGAACGTTAAGTGCTACGCCTTAATCGAAACGACAAGGCGCTATCCGGCTACAAAGCCAATTTCCTCGCTGAGGATTTATCGCCATTTGGTTTTTTTAAACGTGAAAAAAACTTCAGCACACTTCCTCAAGGTGAATACCGGCACATGCCGAGGTCTACCCGAGCACAAATCTTTGCGATTTGCCCCAATTCGCCGCGGATAGGCATGCGCCTTGGGAAAGAAGACGCTCGTTACACGCTTTGAGCCGCAGCCGCGAATTGCTTGAAAAGGTTCATCTCTGCCTGACTACCGACCACCAGCGGAACTCGTTGGTGGATTTCAGTGGGTTCGAGATCAAGGATTCGGGATTCGCCATCAAGGGCAATTCCGCCAGCCTGTTCGGCAATCATTGCAATCGGATTTGCTTCGTACAGCAGGCGAAGTTTTCCCGTGAGGTGACTTGCCGTAGGCGGGTACATAAAAACTCCGCCGCGCATCAAAGTCCGATGAAAATCGGCAACCATCGAACCGATATATCGCGATCGGTAGCTGCCCAAGTCGCCACTGCGCAGATGGCGAATGTAGTCTTGGTAGTGCTTTGGAAAGCTCTCAAAGTAGGCTTCATTGACCGAGTAGCTCTTGCCTTGCTCAGGCATGCGAATGTCTTCATGGCTCAAGATAAACGCGCCGACGTTGGGGTCGAGGGTGAAGCCATGAACCCCGTTACCAACGGTGTATACCATGACCGTCGATGAACCGTATACCACGTACCCCGCACCGATTTGTTCTCGCCCTGCTTGTAAAACCCAGTCACTGGGAGATTCACAATCCGATCCTTCAGGTCTGCGAAAAATGGAAAACGTTGTTCCCACGCTGACATTGACATCAATATTCGAGGAGCCATCAAGCGGATCGAAAATGACTGCGTATCGAGCCGAGGGTGAAGGGTTAAGGACCCGCACGTCTTCTTCCTCTTCTGACGCAATCACACCAACACTTTTACGGCTGGTAAGACTTTGAATCATTACCTGGTTAGAATACACATCAAGGATTTGTTGGGATTCGCCCTGAACATTGACGTTGCCATATTCGCCAAGCACGTTGTTGATCCCTGCCCGACGGACTTGAGCCTGAATCTTTTTGGTTGCCAGTGTTAGCCCGGAGAGGAGAAACGAAAACTCTCCGGTCGCGCCAGGAAAACGCTTTTGCTCACTTACGATGTGTTGCTGGATCGTCAGCGCGGGAGAATTCAGATCTTCGGAGAAGTTTAATATCATGGTAGGGAAAGCTCTTTTGGCGGGAGTGGGGTCTTGGACGCCTTTGTTTATTGATAGTGTGCTATAAAGCGGCTTAAAATCCACTCCTTTTTTGGCAAACGGCTCGTTTTCACCTAAAAACCGGACGGTAAGTATTCGATTGTCCTGTGTTTACGCAATGTGTAACTGCTTTCCCTTGCATGGTTTCTGGCAGAGCCTGTATTGCACTTGGTAGCGTGACAGAGCCATGCTACGAGGCGTTAGGGAAATTCTCGTTCAACGGCTGCGCCGTGAATGCCACGACAACGGCTCTGCCGTCCATCCTCCAATCAGTCCTTAAGCATCGCGCGATCTTCTGTAATATATTGAGGTCTCCGGCGTCTACCTGCTTGCTTGGCACCGGCGAGGTCCCAATTATTGAATCGACTTGAGAAACAAATGGATCCGACTGAGGTAAATAAAGAATCGGATCAGCCGAAATTTTCTGGTCGGTTTAAAATGATCGCACTTGCGATCATCGTTTTGTTAGGGGCTTTTCTGTTTTGGCAGTTCGGCTCTCACTTGTCACTGGAGAATCTCGCCAAGCATGAAACAGCTTTACGGGACTACCAAGTCCAGCATCCTGTTCTGGTGTTTGTGATCGCATTTGCGATCTACGTCGCAGTTACAGGAATGTCGCTTCCGGGAGCGACTGGGTTGTCGTTAATGTATGCGTGGTACTTTGGGTTCATCAAAGCGCTGGTGCTCGTGAGTTTTGCATCGACGCTCGGAGCAACGATCGCGTTTCTGCTTTGTCGTTTTCTTTTTCGAGACGCAGTGATGAAACGATTCGGCGATCGTTTGGCCAAGTTTAATGAGTCGCTGGAGCGCGAGGGACCTTTTTATCTTTTTACCTTGCGGCTAATTCCCGCGGTTCCTTTCTTTATCATCAACGCAGTTATGGGATTGACGCCGATCAAAACGCGAACGTTTTGGTGGGTTAGCCAAGTCGGAATGCTGGCGGGAACGATCGTGTATATCTATGCAGGTTCCAGCGTTCCCAAACTCTCGACTTTGGTAGACGAAGGGGTTAATGCAGCGTTTACGCCTGTTCAAATGATGCAGATCATCGGTGCGTTTGCAATGATTGGGCTGTTTCCGATTATCGCTCGTTGGGGCATGAAATTTTTCAGGGGAAATTCGGTGCAGGCCGATCCACCCATTTAGCCCGGTAGAAGTTAGCCATTGCGTTTTTACAGTCGTCAAACCTGGAGTCCCCTGCCCTGCTTTGC
>CAZDBA010000099.1:0-19988 GCA_964503615.1 uncultured Pirellulaceae bacterium | reverse complement strand
AACGTTCACTTATACGCCCAATGCTAATTTCTTCGGCAGCGATTCATTTGTCTACCAGGTCACCGATGGCAATGGGGGAAGAGCAGAGGGCGTCGTCAACCTGACGATTATTTCGGTCAACGACCAACCTGTGGCGAATGATGACAATTTTGTGGTCAACGAAGGCGGGAGTCTTTCCATTCCGATCGGTAGCTTGTTGACCAATGACACTGATGTTGATGGCGACTTGTTGACTATTTTGCCGACTGGCATTCCAACCAACGGTAGCGTGACTGTAAACCCGGATGGTTCGTTGACTTATACCCATGATGGCAGCGAAACCACCACGGGTTCGTTTACATACCAAGTCGACGACGGCAATGGTGGTACCGACACGGCAAGGGTCGATATTACGATTACCCCGGTTAGCGACGCTCCGAGCGGCGCCGATAATACGATCACAATTCAGGAAGATACAGCACACACGTTCTCGCCAGCCGATTTTGGGTTTTCCGACGTTGACGGGGATGACCTGAGGCGAGTCTTTATCGATTCATTGCCCAGCGATGGCCAACTCTTATTAAACGGCAATCCGTTTGCCGCTGGACGTTTCATTGACGTTTCCGATATTGGCAACGGCAACTTTACTTTCCAACCAACTCCTGATGCAAACGGAACCGACTATGCTTCTTTTACGTTCTCAGTAGCTGACGATGGCGGCACAGCAAACGGCGGTTTGGACCGAGATCAAACACCCAATACGTTGGTGTTTAACGTTGTTCCGGTCAACGATTCGCCAAGTGTCAGTTTGACTAATCTGGTCAACTCGGTCGATGAAAATTCGACTTTTACAAATTCGATACGAGTCGCTGATATCGTTATTGATGATGATAATTCCGGGGTCAACGAACTTTTGTTATCGGGCGCGGACGCATCTAATTTTGAAATCGTGGGAAATGAACTTCGGCTTCTGGCGGGAATGACACTGGACTTTGAAAGCGATTCTGAATTGGATGTCACCGTCGGAGTCGACGATTCATCAATCGGCTTGACCTCTGAGAGTAGCGTCGATTTTACGCTGGATGTGTTGGACGTAAATGAAAGCCCAACGATCTCTTTGGCGAATGTTGTTCAAGCGTTTCCAGTAGGGACCGACCTCGCAGCGGGTGTCAGAGTTGCTGACATTGTCGTTTCGGATGATGCTTTGGGGACCGAAACGTTACAAATTGTTGGTCCTGACGCACACCTGTTCGAGATTGTGGGAAATGAACTGAGGTTCAATTCGAGCACTGGCATCGACTTTTCAAATAACACTCAAAGTGTTTCGGTCCAAGTAGATGATGCATCATTGGGACAAACATTTGATGACTCTGTCCTTTTCGAAATCACAACTAACAACTTGGGAGTTGGTGTTTCTCCAGTAGCCGATAATGAGCCTGAACTGGAACCGGAATTCGAAATCGGAGAGGAATTGACTCAGGAAGAAGACTCTCAAGAGATAATGATGATGGAAGAAAGTGACGAGCAAACACCGTTAGAAGAAGTCCTTGCGGGCCAGACCCAGACTTCTTTGGACGCGTCGCCGATAGCTGAAAACACAATCGCCAATGAGCAAATCGAACAAATCGCTCAGCAGGATTTGGATCGCGCCGAAGTGATCGACTTGGTTGTTGAGGAAGAGTCAGAGGCAGTGAGTGGTTTTGCAATAAGTGACTACGCTACGTTGGTGCAACATGTCGCTGGTGGAGGTGATTTGTCGATTCCGGCCTTTCATCAGCTTGTTGTTTCCACAACGCCGTTGAATCAATTTGGAGAATGGGTCGAATCAAGCATCGACAATGGACTCGGATTTCATCAGGTCGTTATCGGCAGTTCAGCGATCGCAACGACTTCTTTGTCTGTTGGATATGTCATCTGGATGCTGCGAGGCGGTTCGTTGTTCGCAAGTCTTGTAAGTACACTTCCTGCGTGGAGTTCATTCGACCCATTGCCAGTATTGAATAAGTTCGACGAAGAGGACAAAGAAAGCTTGGCAGATATCGCTGGGAACTAAAGTTCGATCCCATAGCCCAACTTGGTTAACCGGCGGAATCCAAATTAACGACGTATTCGTTTTTTCTGGAATAACCATTGGGGCAAATTGGTTTCATTGAACGAATCTCTTTTCGAGTGGGCTAGGTCCAACCTAGATTTTGCTTACTCCAGTTGCAGGTTTTTGCAGCAAAAACACATTTTAAGTTGTCCATGTTACGCTTCATTTTAAATCCGGTATCTCGAATCGCATTCGGGCTCGTCTGCTTGGCAGTAAGTTTGATCTTGCTATCAACACTGCTGGGAGTTTTTCCAGACAGGAATGCTGAAGCTTTAAAAAATCGTGAGCTCATCGCTGACTCGATCGCGGTAAATTTTTCGTACATGGCAACTCTGTTCGATGACCAGGCATTAGAGGACAACCTGGTCCAGTTGGCAGAACGCTATCCAGAACTCCAATCGATCGGCGTGAGAGGATCTGACGACTTTCTGATTCTTGAGCTCGGAGAGCATGCTAAAAACTGGCAAATGCTAGGTGGTAAGTCGACGTCGGATCAAATCTCGGTGCCGCTGTATGGCAAAGAGACAAATTGGGGCCAAATCGAATTCCGATTTAAGGCTTTGAAAAGTGGACTAGTAGGATTTTTGTGTCGCCCCGAGATGTTGTTGGCAGTGCTTTTCGGCATTTGTGGCTTTTTCACATTCTACATCTATCTTCGATTTGTGCTTCGTCAGATCGATCCATCTCGAGTCGTACCCCAACGTGTTCGCGATGCGTTGGACACGCTTGGCGAAGGCTTGATCGTTGTTAACAAGAATAAAAAGATCGTTCTCGCGAATCGCGTCTTTCAGAAAGTTGCGGGCAAAGCAGAGGAAGAACTTGTTGGACGAGATGCTGGCGAAGTGGCTATTGAAGCGATGCAGCTTGAGACCGATGAGCTTTCCACCCCTTGGGAGCAAGCTCTCGAAGGCGAATCGATTCGTGGGCGACTCGTACATGGTACGCAAGGTGGAAAACGAGTTGCTTACATGATCAATTCAACTCCGATTGTCGACGATAAAGGAGTCAATCGAGGAGCGATCGCCAGCTTTGAAGATGTTACGCAGCTCGAGCGGAAAAAGATCGAATTGGAAACAATGTTAGTCGAGCTGGATGCTTCGTCATCAGAGATCAAGCGACAAAACAGTGAGTTGGCACTACTTGCAACTCGAGATCCACTCACGGGTTGCTTGAACCGCCGAGCGTTTTTTGAGTTGTTTGACCAGCATTTTGAAAGTGCTCAGCAACATAACTTGCCGATTTCGGCATTCATGGTCGACATCGATCACTTTAAAGCTATCAATGATAACCATGGGCACTCGACGGGTGATGAAGTCTTAACCGAAGTCGCGAATTTGATTCAACGCATGGTACGTGACAAAGACCTTGTTTGTCGGCATGGTGGAGAAGAATTTTCAATCCTGCTTCCCAACACAAATATCCACAAGGCGTGTGTCATCGCGGAGCAGGTTCGAATCGCCTTGCAAGAATTCAAACCAGCGGGACTTCCCGTTACAACCAGTATTGGCGTGTCGGCGCTGAGCGAAGGTTCAACCTCTCCCGAAGACATGTTGGAACAAGCAGATAAATGTCTTTATATCGCCAAGCGGAATGGTCGAAATCAGGTTGTCCGTTGGGACGATGTTCCTGACGACATCGAAGTCGATGAGTCGGAAAACTCAAGTCATGATTCGGCCGAACACTTGGAAACTCGCAATCGAATTCCATTCCATGCGGTTACCGCTTTGATATCGGCGCTAGCGTACCGCGATCAGGAAACTGCTAACCATTGTCGCCGTGTCGCAGATCTTTGCGTTGCCGTTTCAGAAGGATTGATCTCAGCCAAAGCCAGTTACACTCTGGAGATTGCTGGACTGCTTCACGACATTGGAAAAATTGGTGTAGCCGACTCGATTCTGCTAAAGGACAAAAAGCTTACCACCACAGAGCTGGCAATAATGAAAAAGCACGAGAGAGTTGGAATCGAGCTAATTCATACTTCTTTTAACAATCCTGAGCTTGACGAAATCGTTTCCAACTATTGCGTGACACACGAAGAGAGAATCAAAAACCAATTGAACGTTCCCATCAGCGCGAGAATCCTTGCCATCGCGGACGCCTATGATTCAATGACCAGCGATAAAACGTATCGCAAAGGAATGACCAAGGATGAGGCATTTGCTGAACTGCGTCGATGCTCTGGAACACAATTCGATCCTGAGTTGGTAGAAAGGTTCATCCAGGTCAGCCGATTGTACAAACATGATCCTATTCAGGACGACACAAAGGTGTCCAAGCAAGCCGCGCTCAACATTGGACTCCAGATCGAGCGTCTGGCCGAAGCACTTGATTCACGAGACAAAGATGGCATCGGAACGATTGCAACACGATTGTCTGAAACCGCATCGAAGTTCAAAATTCCATTAATCGCTGACAAAGCGAATGAGATCAATCGAGAAATCGAACTCGACGGAGAACTGTATGATTTGTTGCGATGTACCGTAGAACTGATGGACATCTGTCGTTACGCCCAACATTCGCTGATCTCTACAAACACGATTGAACCCGTAAAATCCGGCCCAAGCAGATCAGCCCCCAAAATATCCTCCTAATCACTACATTCCAAAATAGACCCCACAGCTCAAACGGGTATCCGTATTGTTCCCAAGCACGTGTCAGTTCCACAAGCTACCTTTACGCATATCCCACCTTCCTTCCATCTATTTGCTAGAACGAATGAGAAAAGCCACAAAATTAGCGATAGCCGTAATCGTTGTGATAACAGCCTGTTGCACCAACGTTTTTGGGCAAGATGTCAAGGCATTCACTGAACCTTATCGGTCGATCGAGATTGCAGCACCTGAAACAGGTATCCTTTCGCAAGTGATTGTAAAAGAAGGCGATCAGATCAAAGCGGGTGGACTACTGGCCAATCTGAACGAAGAAGTTCTCGCTGCTTCGTTGGCCGTTGCCAAAGAAACCACTGAGTCCGGCGGCGCAATTAAGTCAGCCCGGGCTGAACTGCAGATGCAACAAGAGCGATTCGGCAAACTACAAGGTTTGTTCGACCGGCGACATGCGAGCCAAATCGAACTTGACCGAGCCCGATCGCAGTTGGAAATTGCGGAGGCCAAAGTCGAATCTGTCGAAGATGATCTTCGCGTCAAGAAGCTTGAAATGCGACGCATCGAAGCTCAACTTGAACAGCGCCGCCTGCGTACTCCAATCGATGGTGTCGTCACAGAGATCTTTAAAGACGAAGGTGAATTCGTTTCGCCAGCCGACCCCAAAGTGATGACGGTCGTTCAATTGAACCCGCTTCGTGTGATCTTTTCTGTACCTCAGGAAGAAATCAGCCGCTTACAAGTCGACGACACTGTATCGGTAGAAATCAACGGCGAAGAAGTCGACGGAACAGTCGAATTCGTTTCACCAACCGCTGATGCACAAAGCGGTACCAGCCGTGTCAAAATTCAAATCGACAACGAAGATTTGAGCTTGGCTAGCGGGCAAGCTTGTTACTTGAAAGGCTTTGCCTCGAAACAGGAAAAAAAGCGTAGTCTGGCGCAAACTTCAACCCGCAGCCGAAAGTTGTCCACTCAAAAAAACTGAGTTCGCACATACAACTGGTCGCATATAAATGGAGCACAGGCGACCGCGTAGAATGTCTTGCGGCACCGGACTGAACTCAAATGGAAACGAAAACTCATCCAACGCCGAAAAAGCAACCCGCTTCCCAAAATTTGAATTTGGGCGAATTTGTTAACGCCACAATTAGAGTGGGCCAAAGTGCCACTCGTTTCTCTGATCTGTTAACAGGTCTTGGTGAGCAACTGATCAAGCATGCCGATTGTGGTGTCCTGTTCTCGATCGATCTATTGAATCCAGAAGCACCGCAACTGGCTGTTGTGAAAAGCTCGCTCAAAGAATGCCCAGAGAGCTTACAACAATTTGCCTACACCACAGCCGCCAAAGCGTTTGCCACGGGAAAAATCGCTGCTGAAGACTCAACCTCCAACGCCACCCAAACCGTTTCGATGATCTCCGCCCCGCTTCGGGACTCGAACCAAGTGTTGTCTGCACTGTTCATCGGTAACAAGGCGCGACGTTGCCTGCCATTCATGGAATTAGTTGTCGACAGAATTAGCCAATGGGGTGCAACGGAAAGGCTCGATCGGCAAAGGCAAACTTCGCTCGACATCGCAGCATTGCAGGAAATTAGTTTTGGCGTTGCTGATTCAAGGTCAACGCAACAAGGATGTCGCAAACTAGCTAACAACTTAAAAGCTCAACTGCTGGGTATGTCAGACCAAACCGATCTTACAGTTTTTGTGGGGAAGAGCTCTGGCGACAAATTTCCAACGCTTGTTGCCGTCTCCGATTCTGACTCACTACCGGAGAACGTGGCCTTGATTGAGGCCGTTGAATCTGCCATGGCCGAATGTATCAGCCGGAATGCGGATACCTGCTGGCCCCCGGAAGGCGAGAGTTTCTCGCTCATGTGTCACAAGCGGCTTTCGAGTCTGGTCAACAACCAGAATGTCACCTCCTACGTTCTGCCAGATAGTACGGGCACGCCGCAAGCGGTCGTCATCGTGCAATCGACTGGCTCACTAACTCCCCGAGTCAGGAATTTTCTCGCGACCGCTCAATCACAGCTAGGCGTTGCGGTCTCTCTGGCCGATCGAAACGAAAAGAATCGACTGCAAAAGTTTTTTGATCAAACTTTGAAAACGCTAAAAGAAGAAAAGACAAAAACGATTTGTATGATCTTGGCCAGCGTTTTGATGTTGGGAATGATTCCATTGCCTTATCAGATCAAGGCGGGCAGCGAAGTCCAGCCTGCTGAAAAGATGTTCCTGTACGCCCCCTTCGACGCGCCACTTAAGGAAAGCCTCGTCGAGCCTGGCGATTTGGTTCTCAAGGGAGCCGAACTGGCCAGGTTGGATGACGATGAACTGACTCTAGAGTTGGCCGAAGTCCAAGCCGACTTGCATCGTGCCCAAAAGAAGCGGGACGGGTTCGTCGCAACACATGAACCGGGTGAAGCAAAGTTGGCTCGTCACGAAGCCGAAGTGCTGGAAGCGCGTTTGGAGATCCTTGAACAACGAGCTGAACAGCTGGTCCTGCGCAGTCCGATCGACGGGATCGTTATCGCAGGTGATTGGAAAAAATCGGCAGGCATGCCTTTGGAAACAGGCCAGTCGTTGTACGAAGTCGCTCCACTGGAAAAACTCTCGATCGACATCTATTTGCCTGAAGAAGATGTGCGATACGCAAAAACGGGCCAGTCGGTCCGCATCAAATTCGACTCCTACCCTTTTGAATCTTTCCGAGGAGAGCTGGAACGCATTCACCCGGCCGCCGAAATCCAGGATTCCGAAAACGTGTTCGTAGCCACTGTCCTGTTGGATAATCCGCAAGGCAAATTGCGTCCAGGAATGAAAGGTAAAGCCAAGTGCAGTAGCGTTTGGCGGCCGATCTGGTGGAACTTGTTGCACAAACCAGCCGCCAAGTGCATGAGGTACTTCGGATGGTAACTTACGATCCATTAACCGAAGAGTTGCAACGATCCTGTTTGCGGTTGAATGACGAACTGATTTTCTCTCCGCAAAAATATGGTAACGAGACGTTTGTGCATGTCGAGATCCCTTCGACTTCGCGGTTTTTCCGAATTGGCTACGTCGAGTATGTTTTCCTTTCGCAGTTCGATGGCAACACAACATCAGCCACCGCCTTGGCAGTAACGGCTCAATCGCAAGGAGCCGATGCGATCAATGAACAAAAAGGTCGTGAGGTTATCGATTGGCTTTTAGAAAACGGATTGGCCGGTTTCGTCAGAGAAGATGCTGGAATTGACGCTTCGCATGCTAAGAAGAACAAAGCTTCGTTGCTTTCGATGCTCAATCCGTTTTGGCTCAAACTGCCGTTGGGTAATCCAGGCAAATTTCTCTCCGCAGCGACACACTATTGCCAATGGTTGTTTCATCCGTTGACGATTTTGGTTTCATTGATCTTTATGTTTGCTGGTTTCGTCACGGCGTTGACTCACTGGAATGAGATATTTGGTGGCTTTCAGATCTGGGAATCAAATAACTGGATTTGGTTGATCGTTTGTTGGGTCTTTCTCAAAGTTATTCACGAGTTCGCTCACGGCATCACGTGTCGGTACTTTGGCGGCGAAGTTCGCGAGACGGGCATCATTTTTATCTTGTTAGCCCCCATGGCGTATGTGAACGTGACTTCCTCATGGCGATTTTCGAATCGTTGGAAGCGAATTGCCGTTGCCAGCGCCGGAATGTATCTCGAGTTATTTGTTGCTGCGTGTTGTGTGTTTACGATACTCAGTACTGACTCGCCGATCGTACAGGACGTGCTTCGAAACGCGATTTTGATGTCCGGTTTGACAACGTTACTGTTCAATGCAAATCCGTTGATGAAGTTCGATGGCTATTTCATCCTGTCCGACTTGCTCAAAATCCCCAACCTGTTCGAAAACGGCTCGAACGCGTTTCGACGTGACATGGGCTGGCTCTTTTTGGGTCAAAGCTCAGAAATCAGTTGTCACGAAATCAAGACACGTCGCTTCGTCTCCTCAATTTACGGATGGCTGGCTAGTGTTTGGAAAGTCCTGATCTGTTTTGGGATGACGATCGCTGCATCGACGATGTTCGGCGGATTCGGAATCCTGTTGGCCATTTTCGGTGTCATCAGTTGGTTCGGAAAACCAACGGTCGAGATGTGCAAGCGACTGTCCATCCATTTTAAACGTCGCCCTCATACACTGGTGCGGGTCGGATTTTTGACCAGTTTGTTAGTGGGGTTTTTGGCAGCCAGTTGGTTTTGGATCCCAAGTCCAATCGTTGCTCGCGTTCCCTGCTTGATCGAATTCGAAGATGCTGCCAACGTGCGAACAGAAACAGCTGGTTTTGTCACCGAAGTTTTCGTCACAGCGAATGCACAAGTTCAAATAGATCAGCCGCTACTGCAGATCGAAAATCCGGAATTGGTAGCGGAGATCAGAAAGCTGGAAGCCGAACTTCAGTATCAAAAGACCCGAGAACGTATTGCACTTGATCAATCAGAGGCGAGCGAGGCACAAGTCGCCGTGCGACAACAGCAAGCCATTCTGACTTCGCTCGACGCCCGCTTGGACGAACTGGACCGTCTAATTATCAAAGCGCCTATTGCCGGGCGCGTCGTTGCCAGAGAACTGGAAAGTATGACCGGCACCTATTTCGAAAAAGGAGACTTGGTTCTGCGGATAAGTGACCAAGCTGCGAAAGAAGTGATCGTTTCTTTGCCCGTGACCGAGATTAATTCAGCGAAGAAGCTGGTTGGCTCGCGGGTTCCAATCGAAATCGGTACTCGACGGAAGTTCTTTGCCAAAGTCGATCGCATTTCGCCTCGGGCAACGACTCAGGTCGCTTATCAAAGTTTGATCAACCCGAACGGCGGACCGATCGCTGTTCAACAAACCGACAGTACGGATAGTCCCAATGAAGATCAGCCAGAGTTCGAGTTCTGCGAGCCACGAATTAACGTGATCGCCAAATTGGAAAAGCCGATCGCTCGCGAGGTTTGGTCAGGCGAAAGTGGGTACGCTGTACTGAGTAGCTCGACGCCAACACTGGGCAAGTGGTTGTTTATCACTTCAAGGGACTGGTTGAGGAAGCAGTTGGAAATTGCAAACCCATCGCCCCGAAAAGCCAGGTAAAAACGGACAAGTACTTTGTGGACCTGTTTCGTTCATGTTGTCTTGTCTCACGCAAAGTCGCGAAGCTCGTGAAGGCGCTGGTTTCTACTCGTCTTAGCGCATTCCCGTAAAAGGCCCCACTAATTGTTACTGGATTGGCCAATTTTCCCCAGTTATTTTCGCTCAAATAGGTAATTTGCCAGCAAAATTGACTTTGCCTTACGTTGGATAAAAATACTACTATTCGCGGATGTTCGGCCCGGCAAGGAGGTCACCCGTCTTGCCGACCCCAAGCAAGAATATTCCGGAGGTGCGTTTTGAAAATTGCCAAGGCATTTGTAACCGGTGGTACGGGCTTTATCGGTGCGCGACTAGTCAAGCGACTAACGGAACGCGGGGTTGATGTAACTTGTCTGGTTCGCCAGCAATCCAACATGCAGCGGCTCGAGAAACTTCCATGCCAACTGGTATACGGAGATCTGCGAGATCCTGCTCTTACTCTAGCTGGGATCGCGCAATGCGATGTGTTGTTTCACGTCGCCGCAATGAAGAACGCCGGACGCGTAAAAAAAATATTAAAGGTAAACCGCGACAGCGCTCAGCACCTGTTCGACGCGATTCTTAGATCGTCCGCCTCACCAAGGGTGATTCAAGTCTCAACGTTAGCTGCCAGTGGCTCTTCGTCCAAAGATCGGCCGCGCGTCGAGAGCGATCAATCGAAACCAATATCTTATTACGGACGCAGTAAGCTTGAATCGGATCGAGTCGCCGTTTTGTATGCCGATCGAATGCCGGTATCGATTGTGCGACCGCCGATCGTTTTAGGGCAGGGCGATTCGAACGGACTTAAGATGTTCAAGTTGTTGCAAAAATTCAATTGTCATTTGGTTCCCGGTTTGATCACACGTCACTATTCCGTGATCCACGTCGACGACTTGGTCGAAGCTCTGATCTGCGTGGCCAACCAGGGCCAACCGATTCCTGCGTCCAGCGATGATCCGATTGGCGAGGGCGTCTACTTTGCCGCCTCCCAGCAACTCTCTTACGCAGACCTAGGCAGACAGATCGGCCAAGCGTTGGGGAGAACTCAAACAAAGTGCCTGCATATCGCCCGCCCGTTTTTCTGGAGTATCAGTGCGGTAAATACTTTGTGGGGCCGTATCACCGATCAACCTCAATTGTTGAATTTGGATAAGTATCGAGAGGCGGTCGCAGGCGATTGGACTTGCTCTTCTGCCAAGCTTTTCAACGAAACCGATTTCAGTCTTCCCGTACCGTTCGCAACCCGCTTACAACAAACGGTACAGTGGTACCAGTCGCAAGGATGGCTTGATCACGTTCAGGAACACTACACAGGCAATGTCTCCCGCACCAGTTGAACTAAGCGGACTGTGTGCGCAAAACGGTTTGCTTTCTGAGGTTTGTATTTTCTAAGTTGCAGATTCTGCAAAGCCGATTCGGTTCATGAACTGCTGCTCCGCTTCGTCGTTGTCTCCAAACAGCCAGTGGACAATGTTGCTGTTCCACATTGCGTCTGACTGCTCCAAAGAGATGATCCCTTCCTCGACGCCCAAGTCCAGGATCTTGCCCGGATAGGAGGATTGCGACTCGCTTTCCATTTCTCCTAACGGATAAGGATCGTCCAATCCCAGGATAATTTGTTGAGCGCCTTGGTTCTCGACCAGCAGTTTTAATGAGCCGGTATCGTGGACCAACGTATCAAAGTAGATGTTCTTGTGGCCAACCGCTTTGCGCGGGTGGTGGCTGCCTTCGAATAAATCGGGCCGACCGTCAAACCCTTGAATACGTCGCCCAAGGTTGATTTGTGCCAGCTGACCACCGTGAGCAAAACAGGTACGCATGTTCGGAAATTTTTCTTGATACGCGTTCAGAGTCATAAAGTGATACGCATCGGCGCACTGAGCAAGCATCCAGATCAAGTGAAACCGCCACGAGACGTTTTCCAGCTTGATAAATTTTTCGCCATCATAAGGGTGGATCTCCACCGCCAGGTTCAGATCGCTGGCCAGCTGAAAAATCGGCTCGTTCTCAACGTCAAAAATACAGCGCCATGACCCGATCGTGTCCATGTAATGAGTGGGCAAGCAAAGCAGACTCATGCCTAGTTTCTCGACACACCGCTCAATCTCCCAAATCGCTCCTCGCACGTAGCCGGGGTGGACGACGAAGCCGGTAGTAAACTTCTCAGGGTGATCGGCTTGGATCCTGCCGTTGAAATCGTTTTGGAATCGCAACGCCTGTTTCATCTCTTCCAGCCGCAATCCGTTACCGTACAACTGGGAAAGATTCAAAACGACTGCATGGTCGATCTTGTTCCGCTCCATCCACTCCAGTTTCTCATCGAGAAAAAAACTGGAATCGGTGACCGGACGCTTCCAGCCTTTTTGGAGCATGAACTTTCGCTCCTCGTCCACCCAAAAAATCTCCTTGTCCTTCATGAACTGAGGGATTTCTTCCGGGTAAGGAAGTAGATGGGAGTGACCGTTGATGCGCAGCTTACGATTCATGGAAGCATTCTGATTTGCAAATAAAGAGATTTGTCAGAATTTTAGAGCAACCTTATTGAGAAAAAAGAGTACGTAAAGAATGTAAATGCGAAAAGAAACCGAGCGAACTGCAAAGTTCCTACCAAGAATGGTCTTTGGCGGTCGAAAAAGCGGAAAGACGCGTGCCCAACATTTGAGGTGGGCTCGTGTTTAGGCACCGTTTTACACCGTTCTACACCGATTTGCATGTAAGCAATACATGGGTGAAAATCGGTTTATGGAGGGGCGAAAATTTTAGAGACTTAATTTTTCAACTCAATCGTGCATACGAACCCCAGAGTTTGCGAAGCGCAGAATTCAGATCCACCCGGCCAATTTTTTGCCGGTAGTCGATGTTGAACCGGATTCGGATAGCCGATTAACTCGGTAGTAGTTAAATTTGCGGAACAGGGGAACTTTGCGGCGTGCCTTGGTCTTAAATTTGCAACCTTATTTTGTGATTAAGTATGACTTCTTGTCCGCAATGCACTAAAAATAGCTCAGTCAACACTTCCTTTTTTAAAACGTCGACATGCGCGTCAGCATTTTTACAGACAGTTTTCTTCCGTTCACATCCGGTGTGACTTTTTCGGTCCTGAATCAAGCAGCCGAACTGTCAAAGCGTGGACACGAGATCTCGATCTTTCGACCCAAGCCCAGTCGTCGGGCCAAAGTCGCCGAGGTCGAAATTCCACCAGGCGTCGAGATCTACAACGTGCCGTTTGGCATTCCCGTTCCTCGGGTACCGCAGCTTCGGTTGACTATGCCTTCGATCGTTTCTTCTTTGTTTCGTTTGCGAAAAATCAATCCGGACATCGTCCACCTGAACACCGAATGGGGTTGCGGTTGGGAAGGGTTGATCGCTTCTTCGTTATTACGAAAGCCAACGATCGGAACGTTCCATACTTTCTTTGCTGACCCCGGATATCTAAAGTCGTTTGGCTTGCCCAGCTTTAACTTTCTCCAAGCAGTGATGTGGCGGTACAGTGTATTTTTCTTCAACAGCTGCCGCAACGTGACCAGTCCCAGCAACGCGGTCAAGCAATCGCTGCTGGATCATGGAATCAAAAAAGACCCCATTATTATTCCCAACGGCATTCCTAAACTGGAGCCGATCGATTGGAAAGCGGTCAAACATCAACGTAACAAGATGCAAATTCACGGACCCTCGTTTGTGTATGTGGGTCGCATCTCGCCAGAGAAAAGTATCGATATCGTATTGCGAGCTTTTGCGATCGTGCTGCGGAAACGGCGACGAGCCAAATTGATCATTATCGGTGACGGGCCTTCGCTGCCAGCGATGAAACAATTGGCGCAAGACCTTCAGCTGCGATCCGCAGTTGAGTTTCTGGGGCACGTGGACCACGATCGACTCATCGCCGAACGGATGCCGCTGTTAGGCGATATGTTTGTTACGGCCAGTAAGTCCGAGAATCAGCCGATGAGCATCTTGGAAGCGATGTCGTTTGGATTGCCCGTGGTCGGTGCCGATTCCAAGGGAATTCCCGAATTGGTCCAGCACGAGCATAACGGGATGCTATTCGAAGCGGACAACTTTGAGCAGATGGCCAAACGGATGTTGCGGATGAGTTACAAGACGAATATGACACGCCGCATGGGCCGCAACGCAATGATCTCCGCCTTGGGCTATCAAATGCCCAGCGTCGCAGATCAACTCGAGAACCTGTACACACAGACGATCGAGCTCAACAAGAAAAAGCGAAGACGCAAGTCCGCGTAGTCATCTCATAGTGGACTTCGCCAGAATTCCTTTGGTTAGCGGCCAGTCATTTCGTAAATCATAACGGCAAATCTCACGAACATCAAAATCCAGCCCCCGAGAGCGATGGCGATTCCGGGAGTAGGTGAAGTAATTGTTGGCCGAACCAAGCCCATTCGGATACCGGTCAAATTTCCCATTGCATCTGAAAACCAAATGCAGGCCATTGGAAGGAGCAAGAACACAACCAGTCCCAAGATTCCAGCAATGCCAGCACCCAGAGACGCCGCGACAATCAAAATAACCAACGCGAAAAGAGTTGAAAGAAGTCGAGAATGAATCAGTCGGGCAAACCCTCCGTTTGATTGGGCAAAGGATTCTGCCGTTGCTTGTGCCAGTCCGTCTGTTTTGTGTGTGGCATTCCTGTATTCGATGATTTTCTCAAGCTGCCCAGCAGCCAACCAAATACCGGAGCATGTGGGACATTTTAGAATCGGAATTCCAGAATCGTGCGCGTAGATTGTTGAGGAAATCTCGGTTATGCATTTAGGGCAGGAGATCGTCTTGGGAGATTCTGTTGAGGTATGAAGGGATTCAATCCCAGTTTTTGTTCTGCGTAAGCTGGACGAAAGTTCGGCCGAGTCATACCACGTCCCGTGACAAGTGTTGCAACAGTCAACCGTCTCGCCATTGAGTGAACGTTGGTTCAGGGCAACGGCACAAATTGGGCAGTTAAGCGTCATTGACGGGTGATTTCAATCGTCAATTGATAGTCGTTGGTGATCATTTTCAGAGCTTCGATTTCCTTTTGCAATTCGGCAAATTCCTGCCACTTCGATTCATCGGTCCTATCTTGCTGAAGACCGGGTTCTTGGACCGGGTGTGATGGTACCAACGATTCTTTTTCAATCGTTTGTTGTGACTGGGTTCGCTGGCTGAGCTTAGCGGTGCGATCGACTTCTGGCATCGGTGTTGGTTGGTTTGGCACCGTTGCAACTACCGGGTTTAAAGCGGCTTCGGTTTGAGAATCAAGCGGATCTAAAGCGGTTTCCGTTTGAGCTTCAGACGGCTTTGTAGGCGGTTCGATTAGAGCATCAGACGGTATGGTTTCGCTAACAACCACGGGCTTAGGCTGTAGCTGGGTGACTCGCTCGTTCATCTCGGCATCAGGAAAACGAAACGCCCATCCAGAAAACTCAGTTTGTGACAACCCCCATGTCGCCAACGGGCAGATCAATGCAGCAATCAAGGTGGTTCGATAGATGGCTGACTGAATTGCGGCTCCTCTTTTTCGCAGTAGTCGTGCAGCCAATAGCCCGATCAAAATCAATAGCGAGGATTGCAATACCCAGTGAAGCAAAACACTCAAAACGGTTAACGACCAATCGTTAATAAAGTCCATCAGGAAGCTCCCTATTTCTTGCCGTGTTGATTGATCAGCTTACGAATATCATTGATCTCTTTACGCGAAACGTTCTTGTCTCCAAGCAGGTGAGCAACAAGGTTGGCCGCATTGCCACCGAAGACGCGGTGAACAAGATCAGAAGTAGCGTTCTGTTTGAAGTTTTCTTCTTCGACGCACGGTGAAAAGACAAACGTACGGCCTTCGACTTCGTGCGAAACAGCAGATTTCTCTTCTAATGCTCTGAGTAACGTTTGCACGGTACTGTGAGCGATCGGTTCAGATTCGTTAATCGCGTCCGTAATTTCGCGGGCAGTCGCACGTTGCCGTGCCCATAGCACTTGCATGATTAACAGTTGCACCCTGCCAAGTTGCATCGACGTCATGACCTGAGTTTCCTAAAAACTGTATCGTTTACTCATGTAAATTTACTCGATTAAACGATGAAGTCAATAGAGAACTTCTGAAAAAGGGAATGATGATCAGACAGAGCTAACTTTAATTTACGAAGCATGCAAACAGTGTTAGAATCGACCGAAGTCTTGGTGGCGTGTATACGCAGGTCGATGTTTCGTCGACCGAGAACCCAATGGGGTTTGAGATAGTGAACCTTCGGTTTATGAAACCGAAGGTCTTGCAAGACTGGCTGCGAGAGCAAACTTCGGTTGGTTCCTCGCAGTTTTTTCATCTTTTTGCTTTTGCGATCTCAGGATCGTCCATGGAATTTTTTATTCAGATTTTTACCTGGTTCAAACGATTCTTCGCTGGCGGGCGAACGATCCAGGAATTGGCCAAGCGAATCGATGTGTCGGTCAATGAACTCAAAAATGTCGATTTGAGTTACCGAACTGTTAGCATTCCGAAGAAGTCCGGCAAGCGAAGAATGTTGAACGTGCCGAACGAATCGCTCAAAGCGCTGCAACGAAGAATCTTGCGTCGCTTGCTTAAAAAGCTACGAACGCATGGATTGGCGACCGGGTTCAAGCCAGGTGTTTCGTTTGTTGACAATGCGAGATGTCACCAGTCGCAAGCGGTCGTAATCCGCATCGACCTCGTCGATTTTTTCCCTTCGATCGGGCGTGACAAGGTGATGAGCTGTTTCCGCAGGATCGGTTGGGGGCGCAAAGCGGCGAAACTATTGTGCGACTTGACCACCCACAACGACTGTTTGCCTCAAGGCGCACCAACCAGTCCGATGCTCAGCAATTTAGTCTGTTTACGAATGGACGCACGTTTCGCGGGAGTCTGTTCGGCATTCGACGCTGTTTACACACGTTACGCCGATGACATCACGATATCCTCTCATCGCCACAATTTAGAAGTGCATGAAATTATAGCGATAGCGATTTCCATCATTCGCTCGACTGGTTTCCAGCCCCACTTCGGGAAAAAGTTTGACGTTCGCCGCTCGCATCAACGTCAGGTCGTCACTGGGTTAGTCGTCAATGACCGCGCTCGTTTGTCGCGCGAACAGCGGCGTTGGCTACGAGCCGTAGAGCACCGAAAATCACTGGCGAAAGCGGGAGGTTACTTGGGCCCTCAACCGACACTGACCGACGAACAATTAGCAGGTTGGAAAAGTTTGCGAAACATGATCGATCCAACCTCCAAGCGGTCTTCCTCTGACGAGAGCTAGTTGAACTTGGTTGTGAGTTTTTTCTTTACTTCGTCTATTTGAGATCTTGCTTCGTTTTTAATTTCGCTTGTCTTTCTAAGACTGTTTGCGTTTTTACCGAAGGTGCCAAGGTGTCAATTGCAACTGCGATTATTTTTTAAATTTTGGCGTTGGGCTTATTGCCGGTGTTCCCTCGCTTAATGAGCAAATTTGTTTGCGGATACTATCAGCGGGTCCGTTTTTTCCGGCTTTGTGCAAGTAATTCTCTTTGAGATTTTTTGAGAGTTCCGGTACATTTCCAACGGGCAAGGAGCAGAAAGATAGGGAGTGTTTATGAACATTGGCAAGTGTCTTTTGATGAATTCGCTGTTATGGGCAGTGGTTCTTAGTTTTGGGATGTCCGGGGTTTCGCAAACCCACGGGCAGGAAAGCAAGCCGCTTCCCAAAAAGATCATCAAGCAGGTGGTCGAGCAAATTGTGCCAGCGATTCAGTCGGATGACGAAATCGCATTCTTGAACGCGAGTATAGTGCTGATCGAATCTTCGAAGCCTGAAAAACTTGCAGCGATCGACGAGCTATGCCGAGAGCAAGGTGTCGAACCACTACAAAAGTACTTTGCAGATTTAGTTCTCGATAAAACAGCAGAGGGAATCGACCCCAGAAGTGCAGTTTCTGATCTGAATATGTCGAAAGTTATATTCGATGGTTTGCTAAGGCAGATGGCGGAGTTTGAGACAGCTCTTGCTGATCACGTTGTGATGCAAGAGCCGTTGGTGGTTCCAACGAACTTTCAAGAGAGCGAAGAAGTTTTCTGGGAAATCCATGTACTGCACAACGAGTTCGATAACTTGGCCAAGAAAGTTCAACTTGGCCATGCGATTCTCAGTCAGCATCAGAAAAAACTTCGTAGGAATAACGAAGGTCAGCTGCCCGCAGAGAAATTGGCGACACTCGAGGGGCGTTTGAATGAAAAGTACAATGAGATCGCCGAGCGTGCTGCGGACCTCAGGTTGCAACGATTCAATTCAGCTCATGCAACTTTGAGTAATTCAGCGTCGAAAGACGATTTCGAATTGATGCTGACCTCTGCCATGTCGTTAGAGCAGGACGGATCGGTTCTGGCCACTTTTCTGAGCGACAACAGTGATGGCAGTGATGGGTTGTCACGAGATGTCCTAAAAGCGGAGGGGTTGCGAAAGCAAGTCGAAACGATGCTTGAAAGTGGGCGAAAGTCGGCTGGTGACGTTGCAATAAAAGCAAATTTGTTTCGCAACGGTTTGCACTATTGGTTGCGAGGCCGCTACGGGGCTGGACCGGAGGTCAACGGATTGGTCAAAGCCGAAGGGGCGACCGGATCTGCGGTTGCAATGGAAATGTTGTACATGCCCAAAGAGATGGGAAAGCCGATCAGCATGTTTCATCCGGAAGAAGAAACGACCCTCGGGTTCGAGCGTCGCCACTATTACACTTGGGCGGCCGAGTATAGGCCGGTCGTTAAGGGGCCTTCGGGCCAATCTGGTAGTGAAACGTTTGATTTCGACCCAGCGACAGCGGCTGTCTCGCATTCGATTGGTGGTTCTACAAATAAGTCTGTGTTTTTGTGAAGAGGAACCGCTAACGTGACCGTGCAGTCACGTACAACCACAGTTGAAAGAACTCGTTCTTCTGCTCCTGTAGTGATTTCTGGTTTGCAATTTGCTGATGAAGACAAAACGTTTCCCTATCGAATTGTTGGATCATACGAATACGGGACTTCCCTGAGTAACTTTGGAAAGCTTGTCGATTCGTCGACACCTGAGCAGATCGAGGTCTATGATAAACTGATCGGGATGAAGTCGGAGTATTCGTTTTACAGTGGAGTCGCTTCCAATATGGGACTCGACACAGACTTTAGTTCTTTAGATCAAGAATCAAGTACGGATGTTGAATCGAGTTACCTCAAACATTCACTGGCATGGATGATGGCTCTGGCTCGAGTGGAACTGGGAGCCACTATGTCAATGTATGGTGACGGTATGGAAGATCCATTTGGTAAGGCGGTCACTCTGGGTGGGGTAGGATTCGGTGCCGAAGAGTATTTGAGCGTGCTTGTTGACGACGTAGCCGCTCATCTCAAGGCCGTCCAAAACGACGATAGTTACATCAGGACTTTAGCACCCGAAGAGGAGGTTGGCAGTTTAACACTGAATCATTTGCGTCGTACTCAGCTGATTAACGATATGTTGGGCAAAGTCATCAGCTCTCAGATACCGGAGATCGTTGCTGTTGCGGGACCTTATGCCGAAGTGGCTCAGCGGTATGTTGATGACATAACGAAAAAGATCGATATTGCTACTACCACAATTGTGATTCCTTCATTGTCTGAATCTGACACTCAATCGTTCACCAGAGATAGCATCGTAGGATTGCGTTTTCAGAATCGTCAAAACTTGTTGGCCTGTCAGCGCAATCTTGAATCACGATTCCCTCCTCCAGCCGCGACTGGCTCTCCTTTGGAGTAGCCACTTAATCGGTTAGAGATGTTCTGGGACTTACCTTGGAACCAGAAATAATACCCCGCATTTATGCGGGGTATTTTTTTGCACAATGCTTTTAATCGGCAGGTTGGTCTCTCTGGCTGGAATGTCGTTGTGACATCAGTCTACCGAGCAAGGTTCGCTGCGACATAACCTCCGTGGATAGATGTTGGCATCAGGTTTCCACGGAATAGAGCGTTTGTATTCTGCCGTCGGGCGAATACAACATTCGGTCAACGAAATCTATTAGCAAACCAAACCTGTCCATTGAGATCGATGAGGTGGTTGTTTTTGAGAATGAGGGGTAAACATTGTCGCCGGCGGCTTGAATATGTTTCAGTTTGTCAAATGCAATGGCCACAGACCATACCATTCCCTCTCTGAAAACCAGTCCCACAAACTCAGGTAGTCGCAAAAATTCCAGAAGCCTTGCCATTCAAAA
>CAZDBA010000098.1:0-20028 GCA_964503615.1 uncultured Pirellulaceae bacterium | reverse complement strand
CTGGTTTCCGAATTGAGCGACCTCGCTGGAAATATGCGAGTCGGTCCAACCGATGGCAACGAAGAGGTCGACATGGGGCCGCTGATTCGACAAGAGCATGTGAACCGCGTAGCTGGCTTTGTGGACGTTGCGGCAGGCGAAGGAGCCACGGTAGCGCTGGACGGACGAAGAGACTTCGCCAGTGACGGATTTTTGATCGGTCCTAGCGTGATTGATCAAGTGAAAACTCCCATGAAAGTTGCCACGCAAGAGATCTTTGGTCCTGTGCTTTCGGTCGTTCGAGCAGGCGACTTGGAATCTGCACTGGCAATCGGCAAAGAATGTCCGTACGGAAACGGAGCGTCGATTTTTACTCGTGACGGCTATGCTGCCAGGCAATTCAAGCGTCATTTCAACGCAGGGATGATCGGTGTAAACGTTGGCGTTCCCGCGCCGATGCCGTGGTTCCCGTTTACAGGATGGAACGATTCGTTCTTCGGCGATCTACACATTCAAGGCGTCGAGAGCATGCAGTTTTATACACGGCAGAAGATGACACTGACCCGATGGTTCGGCTCAACCAGTGATTCCCCCGCCGATCCGGTCTGGAAGACGGAGAAGAAAACGTAGTTGCTATGCCTAGTTACCATTCAGAATTGCAATAAATCGAGTGATATCCCGAAAGCTCACCTCGCCGTCTTGATTGCAATCCGCTTGTTCGAGAAAACCGCTTGTTGACAGAATTGCAATAAATGGACTGATATCCAAAAAGTTAACTACATGGTCCTGATTGCAATCGCCCAAGATCGTTAGTTCGCTGACAAATACAACTGCGTAACCACCACCGTTGGCTCCTTGAAACCGCGCACCGACGATGAAGTCTGGCACGCCATCCCCATTGGTATCACCCGCGTTGCTAACTGAATGACCGAACCGGCTGAAGTTCATTGGTCCATCGAAGTTGTAGAGAACGCTTCCATCAAATCCAGAGAAAACCCAAACGCTGCCGCGATTAGTGAGAAACCTGTCACCAATTGGGGATCCGACGATCAGATCAGCATATCCATCGCCGTTGAGATCACCGGCGCTGACCGACCTGCCGAACTGGTCCCCAGCTCTTACACCTTCAAAATCGTAAAGAACACTGCCATCTACTCCGGAAAACACCCGAACACTACCGCTATTGTCGCCATTGTTGTCATCAGCGTAGGCTCCCACAATGAGATCTGCCAAACCATCGTTATTGACATCGCCAGCGCCGCTCACCGCCGAGCCGAACAAGTCGAATTCTGAATCACCGTCGAAGGTGTAGAGAACGCTGCCGTCAACTCCGGAAAACACCCGGGCACTCCCGCTACGATCGCCATTGTTGCTATCCCGTTGGGCGCCGACAATCAGATCAGCAAATCCATCGCCATTGACATCACCCGCGCCGCTCACTGAGTAACCAAACCAGTCACCTGCTGAATCACCTTCGAAGTTGTAAAGAACGGTACCGTCAGTTCCGGATAGCACACGAGCACTGCCTCTACCACTAAAGCCTCCTAAGCCATCGTTGAAATCGAATGGGGCCCCTACGATTAGGTCATCAACCCCATCACTATTGACATCGCCCGCGCTGCTCACTGAGAAACCAAAACCGTCCAGAGTTAAGTCGCCATCAAAGTCGTAGAGAACACTGCCGTCAGATCCAGAAAACACGCGAGCACTACCATTCCTGCCGAAGGGGCCAAAATTGCCATCGTTTGGGCCCCCTACAATTAGGTCATCAAAACCATCGCCATTGACATCACCCGCCCCGCTCACTGAATGACCAAAATCGCCTCCCGCGGTATCAGCATGGAAGTTGTAAAGAACACTGCCATCAGATCCGGAGAGCACCCTGGCACTCCCGCCGCTATCTTCCGGAGCACCGACAATCAGATCATCAAGCCCGTCACCATTGACATCGCCCGCGCCGCTCACAGAAGTGCCGAAAAAGTCGGCCCTCTCATCACCGTCGAAAGTGAAAAGCGGTGCATGAGTAATGAATTGTTGAGCAAACACTGGAGTAGCTCCCAGTGTGCACCAAGCCAGCAAGCACAAGGAAGAATGCGCAATCTTTTGTTGTATGTTCATAAAAACAGTCTAGCAAACAACTCTGGCCGGTACAAAGTGAATCGTTTTCGTTTAGGATTCTTGACCACCCATTCCGCGAAAGGCTTGATCTGCTGATCCAAGCGAAACATCAGTCGATTGTTCGCGTCTCGTTTTCCACCCAATGAATGAAGCGACAAAGTCACATAATCAAAACGCAGCGCTCCTGAGTCACGTTGTTTAATTCAACGGTTCCATGGTAAGGCACAAGCCAGAACTTAGTTTTGACAGTCCTTACCAAGGCATCTCATATCCAAGGCTTAGCATCGCTGGCCTGCAAATTTCGGTAAACGTTTCACGTTGCGAATCGGTCCAGGATCGCCACCGCTCTTTTCGATTGGCCAAATCATCAACTGATTGATCGGTATCGTTTTCCAACCGAGTCGTATTGATCAGGCCACCGCAAACAAACTGGGTGGGGGCATCGTCCTGCGCCAGCTCCAATGTTGAGAACAGCTCACGAAACGTTTTGGCGGTGGCGTCTGGATCAAGAAACGTCTCATGGCGAATCAAGCTGAATTGTTTGTTGCTTTTGCCCCAGCCGATTATGTCCATCGCAGCCGCCCAGGCAATACAGTGTTCGCGAAAGGAGCGTTTGCCAATATGTTCGTGTGCCATTCGGGAGGCAACAACTTCTAGACCGTTTCGGACGATATTGACTATATGTACATTAGGCAAAAATTCGATCAGGAAATCTGCGACCTCAGATCGCAGAGCAGAAAAAGTCGACACGGCAGCGGGGGGTGTGCCTTCACCGTTTCTCCATCCGTCGATGGGAAACAACGTATGCCAAAGCGCGTTGCGAAAGTTCGCTTGCAACTCCTGCTCAGTAACGGCCAATTGGCTGCGTCGGTGCTCCATTTTGCAAGCGCGCATAACGCTCCACACGAGGTCAACAATGTAATTGCTTTCTTTCATGTTGGAGTAGATCGCAGAATGACTTCCAACCGCTTTGGTCAAAACGGTCGTACCACTTCGGCCTTGTCCTGACACCAACAGAAAGGGAACGTTGAGAAAAGGATGTTTTTCGTACCTGTTCAAAATTTCGCCGTTTCGCTGGAGAAAATTTTCGTTCGTTTCAAAAGACAAGGATACTTGTTTATTGTTTCGCGCAATAGTCCGATAAGAGCGGTGCAATAGGAGTGCCGTAAGCTGAAAAGCATCAATATTATGTTTGGTCGTAACGGTTTCCCCGACGGCGACTTGTCAACTATAATCGTCGCTTCAATTCACCTTAACGGCTTCTTTCGGGAGAGACTCTATGTCTAAGAAAAATACACGTCGCGACTTTATTAAGACCAGTGCAGCAGTAGGTGCTGGCGTATGGGTTGCTGGAGGAGCGACGGCAAAAGCCAGCGTGTCGGCACTGGAAGAGATTCGTTTCGCCTGTATCGGTATCGGAGGTAAAGGATCAAGCGATTCATTGGCCGCTGCCAACAATGGAAAAGTCGTTGCGGTTTGTGATATCGACGAGTCGAAGCTGCGAAAGCATAAGGATAAATTCCCCGGCGCAACGCAGTACCACGATTACCGCAAAATGTTGGAGGAGAAAGCGGACTCGATCGATGCAGTTACGATCAGTACTCCCGATCACACACATGCAGTCGCTTCGTTGCAAGCGATGCGTATGGGTAAACATTGTTTTACGCAAAAGCCGCTGACTCACTCGATTCAAGAAGCCCGCGTGATGGGCGAGGCAGCTCGGGAAGCTGGCATCGTTACACAGATGGGTAACCAAGGTACCGCGTTGAACAGCTTGCGACTTTCCGCAGCCCACATTCGTAACGGTGCAGTGGGAACAGTACAAGAAGTTCACGTCTGGACGAATCGTCCGGTGTGGCCGCAAAGCCTCGGGCTGAAAATTCAGGAAGAACCAGCTCCTGCCGACATTCACTGGAACGAGTGGATTGGCCCCGCAAAGATGCGACCTTATAGCCCGGAAATTCATCCGTTCAAATGGCGTGGGTTCTGGGAGTTCGGCACCGGTGCGTTGGGCGATATGGCTTGTCACACATTGAACATGTCGTTCATGGCGTTGGACCTGTTCAATCCGACATCCGTTGTTGCCGAGTGCACGGAACACGATGGGAACATGTATCCCAAGTCCTCCAAGATCACATTCGAGTTTCCTGAGTACGAAGGCAGACCCGCTCTGAAAATGTTCTGGTACGACGGAGGCGAATTGCCACCGGAAGAATTATTTGAAGATTGTCCTCTAAAAACAAACTCCAAGCCATTCGAGAGCGGAGCGTTGATCGTTGGCGACGAAGGACGGTTCTTTTCTCCAGGTGACTATGGCGGGGAGGTTCGTTCGACTGGCTTGGTCGTCGACGGCGAGTTTATCCGGCAAGACAAGATCGAAGACCAGCCTGAGTACGTTCGATCCCCAGGTCACTTTGAAGAGTTTGCCGCAGCGATCAAAGGCGAAGGAAAAACCGTTTCCAACTTCCCAGACTACGCTGGCCCTCTGACTGAAACGATCTTGCTGGGCAACCTGGCCGTCTGGTCGGGAGAGAAAGTGAACTGGGACGCGGAAAACATGCAAGCCGAAAACGCGACCGACGAAATCAACAAGATCATTCGACACGAATATCACAACGGTTATTCGATCGAAGCGGCGGCTGTCGGAGCCCATTGATTTCCTATGAACGGTTTCTGAAATGGTAACCCGAAGTGTTAGCAAGGTCGCGCGCAAGCTGTTTCCTCGCTAACGCGTCGGGTTTCCAATTGCGCTCATTGCTTGCTGTCCTACCAACACGACGGGGGCCAGTCGCGTGTTCGGTGTCACTTCGCACAGCCAAACGACGCCTTGGCTCCAGCGGCCGTCTTTTGATTTTGTGAGTGGAATGCTGTCGAGGCGCTGGCGGGATTTTTCCAGTTCACTGCGAGTCAAGATTCGAAATTCGGCTTGAACTCCAGGTGCGATCTTTTTCTTTAAATTCAAAACGACGTGACCCATTGTCGTGCGTGGGTTGAGTTCACAAACGGGCTTGATTTGCAAACTGCCATCAGTGGCTCGACACACGAAAGCATCGACGCCGAATTCACCGACGAAATTCCGTTTCAACAGTTCTGGTTCCAAACGGGACTGCAACCATTCGATCAAGTTGTTCAATATCTCCGATCTATCGGCGAGCAAGAGTCGCTTGATATCTTCATCACAACCGGCGAGCGGTTGGCCTAGCGTGGTGCCGGTGTACCGTCTGCCTTGGCTTACGAGCGGGCGGGTCCATCCCAAAAACTGAGTTTCGCTGGCGTTCACAGGGATCCGCCACAGCAGGGAAAGATCGACGATCCGATCCAACTCCGGTTCGATAAGTGCAATCGGTCCCTGTCCGGCATCGCTGTTTTTTACAACGCCTGAAAACATCGCTTGCAACCATGATTCGTCTTGAGAGTTGAGACTTTGCTCGCAATCGAAACGTCTTTGCCCACGACCGGAGGCGTCCAAGTCTCGTTTAATGATCGCCGAACGATAACCACGCTTTGCGATCGTTTGCATCGCCTGTTTGACTTCGTCCAAATCGTTGACCGCTAACCCGGTGCAAGATGGTCGCACTAACCAATTGGGCTGGTTCGGTTCACCCAGCCAATCGGCCAGTCGAGCCGCGCCCCAAGATTTGCGGTACAACTCGCCCACGGCAGGCGACCAACTGGGGGCAGGATGTCGTGCCCCGTCGGCAATCGGTTTGGTGATTGCAATGCTTCCGGGTGTCCAAGCCCACGGCGCAAAACGATTTAACTTGCGCGTACCAAGCTGCTCTCGGTCCTGCGGCGTCACGAATTCGGGCAAGTCAAAACCGGCGTCGATCAGTGACTTTAAAGTCGCTTGGGATGGCTGCTTCCTCACCAACAAAACATCATCCTGCCGTGCCAGCGGAACCATCGCCAACTCCAGATCACGGCCCAACTGGTCCAGTAACCGTATCTGTTTTTCAGATTGCCCACCTGCCAATTCAGCTTCTGCTGTCGCGTCGAACCAGCGTACCGTGGGGGCTCGGCCACGTGACTGTCGAAAGACCTCGATCGCGTCAACGAACTGTTCCGTAAGCCCTGCTTGCAAACGCCCCTTGCGGTTAAAACTCGCGCGGGGTCCACGCGCACGTTGCGGAGACATGGGAAACTCGAGCGAGTCCTGATACGCTTCCCAGTCACTTTGCTCGGGGTCTTTCCACTGCCGAAACCAATGGAGTCCGTGTTGGACGTGTCCGATTTCGTCTTCGTAAATTTGCTGTAGGACGTTTGCGGTATCCAAATCTCCCAGTCGCCGAAATACAGACGCAAAATGGAGGCTGTAGTCCAGGTTCGCCTGTTCGAAAGTTAAACTTAGCCGCGAAACGAAGTCCATCGGTGACTTCATCGGTTCAACGATCCGCCAAAACTGACCGCTTAACGGAAAGCGACCGAATTCGACGCCACATTCTTTCATGCGGCGAATGTACATCCGCGTGTGCTCCTGCTCTTCACGAAGCGTCACCAAAACGCCTTGTCGAAAAGCCCGTGGGGCGTCAGGGAATTTAAGCAACACCAGCGCCATCAACTCGGTCGCCAACAGTTCATGGTTGGCAAGGAAATGAAGCAGTTGTCCTCGTGCCGATTCGTTTTCCAGTTTGTCATCGCTGGGCGGTTGCACGTTTCCACCCGAGTCATGACGCATCTGTAAACCGGAAGGTCGCCCCGGAACGATCAGCTTCTCAACTTTGGGCGTGTTCGCGTACGGCGCAAAGCTCAGTTTTTCGGGAACCGCCAGTTTGTCTTCCAGCGTGGTTCCGAAAACGATCTGTTCGGCAAATTCGCTTACATTCATTTGCGGTTTGTTGTCACCGTTTACTGTTGTTTACTCTTCGAATTTGTAGCCCAGCACGGTAGCTTTCTCCAGCAGGAACTCTTTTCGGCTGAGCGCAACGTAGTGATGGCCAATGTCGATTTGTTCGCCATGAAAAATCCGGTTTCCCTCTTTGTCCAACCGGGCGTTCATCGTTGCTTTTTTTCCCGTATGGCAAATCGTTTTGATTTCTGCCATCTCATCAGCCCAGCTTAAAAGATACTTACTGCCTTCGAATGGCTCGCCTTGAAAATCGGTACGAATTCCGTAGCACAGAACGGGAACACCCAAGCGATCGCAGACCAACGTCAATTGGAGGACTTGCTCTGCCGTAAGGAACTGACTTTCATCAACAAAAACGCAGTGAACTCGGTCTTTTGCGTTTTCATCGCGAACATGTTTGTAAAGATCGTGTTCATTGCCAAAAGCGATTGCGGGTCGAGAAAGTCCAATTCGCGAGGAGATGGTTCCTTCTCCATCCCGGTCATCGACACCCGGCGTAAAAAGCAAAACCCGCATCCCACGTTCTTCGTAGTTATACGCAGATTGCAACAGGGTGGTGCTCTTGCCTGCGTTCATCGCTGAGTAGTAGAAGTAAAGTTTGGCCATGGCTGGGGTCAATGTGTCCGTTTGCAGAGTTTTGTTGGATGAAGTTTAGTGCCAGAGAGCGTTGGGTACCACCACATGAATTTTTCGCTAGTGGTAGTACTACAAACCGGACTGCTATTCACTATTGCACTACGGTTGATTCCATTGCCGCATTCATTAGATCTTCATCCGGAACGGTGATCATTTCCCAGAACAGGTAGGTCACGTTAAACATGCACGACATGATCCCGAGAACGCAAAGCAGAATCCCGGCGGTAGCCAGCGCCTTTTTCCGCGAGGTCAGTCCCCACAACCCTAAACAGATTCCCAGCAAACCGTTGATAATACTCATACTGGTCAGCAGAGATCCAAGCAGCGCCCAGACACCCAGTGTTGCTGAAGCAACAGCACCGCCATTTGCGGCCAAACTATCGTTGACATCAAAACTCGCACCGTCTTCTGAGGGATGAGGCGCAAAGTTCATTACGATCGCCAACGGAATATGGCAAACAAACCAGGCTAAAACAGCCCAGCTCCAGACTTCGGAAAAGATAAACAGGAAACAGACAAGTCCGTTTATCAGCGCGATCCAAACGACAGCTCTAACATCTTTGGGAATCCATTGGCGCTGAACGCGAAAGGCTGCAAAGAGCGTTCCTAACCCAGAGAACGCAATCCACAAAGCCCGTCGCGCGATCAATATGCCGCGCAGACCTCGGTGACTTTGTGAAAAGCAATATTGGAAAAAGAAATAGGCCGAGCAAAGGGAAACCAGAATCAGCAAAATCTGCATCACTCGGGTGGACCGCAAGTACGGGGGCTTGGGTTTAGGCGGTGGAATGGGACGTACCGGTGACATGCCCGTCTGTGGGAATGAAAAAATGGGTGCATCAAGCGGAGAGGTCTGTGCGCCTTCGGTCTTAACCAACGTTGCCAAGATCGGATCGTCGGTATTGTCGCCCTTGTTAGGCTCTTGTGATCCTAACTCTTTCGAAACCAATTCTGCGGGTACGATCTCGATCTCTTCAGGCTCGCCAGATTCGGGCTTTTCGGCGTTTTCATCAGCATTCATCAAATCCTGCTACTTTCTCCCTGGCTCGCTTTTAAGCTGCTGCAACAACTCACGTTGCGTTGGCGAACACCTCGGGCTTTCCGTACTTTCTTCAATCAATTTTATACCGTTGGTCGACGAACAACAGGCGATCAATTAACCTATTGGAGCAAAATTATTGGAAACCGTCAGCGAACTGGGCACCTTGGGTAGCACTCCAAGTTCCGCCAAGGAAATAGAAACAAGACAATAAGAAGATATGGCCCGTTATATTACTCATCTTGAGAGCGCGCTCGATGGCACGAAGTTTTCAGCAGATCAAGTCCAGACGATGCACGAAAAACGCCCACTTTGGGTGCGTTACGACTTGGAAGCGATTGCCGCGAATTTGACCAAACAGGAACTTGCTCAGCGGCCGCAGGAAATGTGGCGTTATCGTGAAATGCTGCCCGTTGGAGATGATATCCAGCCCGTAACCATGACCGAACCGGTATCACCTGTTGTCGACGTTCCTCGATTTGCGGCCAGTCTGGGTTTGCGGCATGTGGGCATCAAAGATGAATCACGTGCTCCCACGAACAGCTTTAAATGTCGCGGTCTTTCGATGGCGGTGACCTTTGCGCGTCATTTCGGATTCGACACGGTCGCGATGGCCTCCAACGGAAATGCAGGAGGCGCGTTAGGTCTGTACGCTGCCCGTGCCGGGATGAAATCGGTCGTGTTCATGCCAGAGGACTCGATGGTGACCAACATGGTCGAGTGTTCCTTTGCGGGGGCGCAGATTTTTAAAGCCAACGGATTGATCGACCAGTGCGGTAAAGCGATTCGCGAAGGGCACGACAGCGGATACTGGTTTGATGTCTCGACAATGAAAGAACCGTATCGGCTGGAAGGAAAGAAAACGATGGGGTTAGAACTAGCCGAGCAATTCGACTGGGAACTACCCGACGTGATCCTGTACCCAACCGGGGGTGGGACTGCTTTGATCGCGATGTGGAAGGCGTTTGAAGAACTGGAAGAAATGGGATGGCTAAAATCAAACAAGCGGCCCCGTTTGATCTCTGTCCAGTCTGATGGTTGCCAGCCGATCGTGGACGCCTTTAATGCCGGTGAACGGTTTTCGACTCGCGCAAACGACGCTCATACATGGGCAAGCGGGTTACGAGTCCCGATTTCGCTGGGCGATTTCATGGTTATCGATGCGGTCCGAGCCAGTGGTGGAAAATGCGTGTCGGCCAGTGAGAAACGGATCGAAGAATGGCAACGTTTGGTTTGCGAGAGCGAAGGCGTCTTTATCTGTCCGGAAACGGCCGTCTGTATTGGGGCTCTCGAAGAGATGTGCGCCAACAACGAAATTGCAGAAGACGAAAAAGTTGTGATTTTTAATACGGCAGCCGGCCAAAAGTACGTTGAGCGAAACAGCTTGACCGTTCCAGAGATTCAACTGGGCTCGATCGATTGGAGCCGTTTTGAAAAAATGAGTCCGGCGATGTAAAAAGCAAGGCTCGCCGCGTAAGCGATTGGGCTTTGCCACATTAAAAACTCAACGCCGTCCGGCTCCCAGCAACTGTTTAAGGAAGGATCTTCAGTGCCCGCCGCCGCTACCAATACGGCCAACAAGCCAACACGAATCGACCTTTCGTGGGATGGTGCTGCTTTGCGATCTGCAGCGGTTTGGTTGGTTGAAACCTATCGTGTTCGCGACCGTCTGAACATGCAAGATTTTATCGTTGCGGTTCCCACAGCACGATCACGACGACGCTTGTTGCAGATGTTGGTGCAGGAAGCTCAAACCCACTCCCTGTTGTTTACGCCGCCGACGCTGACCAACATTGGCCGTCTACCTGAGTTCCTTTACCGACAGGAAAAACCGCTTGCTTCGGAACTTACCCGCCGGATGGCTTGGGTGCAGTCGCTAAAAAGGACCGACCCTGAAGCGGTGTTCGAGATTTTTCCTCGTTTGCGAACCGGAGAGATTGCGGACTATATGACCGCCGCGACACTGCTGCAAACTTTGCACAGTCGACTGGCGACCGACATATTGAGCTTTTTCAGTGTCGAACGAAAGATCTCGTCGCTGTCTGAGTTTCCAGAAACCGATCGCTGGAACACCCTAGGCCAAGTCCAAAAACACTACTACAAGATCCTGGACGAAGTTGGATTGTGGGATCAGCAGGCGGCGCGGAGCGTATCAGCCAAAAAAGGGCTCTGCTCGACCGACAAGCAAATCATTTTGGTCGGAGTCGCCGATCTAAATCGCTCAACACGTACGATGTTGGAACAGATCGGTTCTCAGGTTACCTCAGTAGTCTTTTGTGATGCCGAACATCGAGACCGATTTGACGAATTTGGTGGCTTGATCACGGAACGTTGGTTGGACCAACCGATTGAGATTCCTGACGAGCAAATCTTGATCGTGGACGGGCCAGCCGATCAGGGATACGCGATCGCTAACTATTTGACCAATTTGAAAGATGAATTTCACGCCGACCAGATTACGATCGGCGCTCCCAACCCGGAAATCGTGCCGCAAATCGAACGATCGCTCAGCTCGATTGGACTTGAATCTCGAAATCTTAGCGGGATCAAGTTCAACGAATCGTCGTCGATTCGATTGCTGGTTACGATCTCCGAATTTCTGCGACGTGGTGACTTTGCCAGCTATGCGGAGATGGTACGTCACCCCGATATGTTCAACTGGATCCACCGCACGACCGGATTGGAAGCCGATTGGTTGGTTTTGCTGGACGAGTTTCAGCAAAAACGACTTCCAGGGCTTGTCGAGCTAGATACCGAAATTCAGTTTCCACCGGTTCTGGTATTCGAAAAGCCCAGACCGGATCATCTGCAAACCGTTTATGAGGCAGTGCGAAAGTTATTACTGCCCGTGGCATCGTCGCAGGGTAAACGACCACTGAAAGAATGGGCCGATCCCTGGATCAGCATCGTCATGGAGCTGTTTGGAAGCTTGGAATTGGATGAGCGCGAGTTGCAAGATCGGTTGCTGTTTAAATCTTGCGATGCGATTAACCGGGCTTTCTCAGATCATCAGGAAATGCCTGCTGATTGGGAGTTCGAACTGGCTGCGCATGAGGCACTGGATCTTGCGGTTCAAGCTACCGGACTGGAGTCGTTGACCGACGAGCCTTCGCACAAAGCGGTCGAGATCGCCGGTTGGTTGGATCTGCGATTGGACGATGCAGAAGTCGTTGTTGTAACGTCGTTCAATGACGAGTATGTGCCCAGTGTTGAAAATGCCGATCTGTTTTTGCCAAATTCGCTTTGCAAGTCGTTGGGAATCGTCGACAACGATCGCCGTTACGCTCGTGATGCGTATTCGTTGGGCATGATCAACGCGGCTCGCAAAAATCTACTTTTGATTTGTGGCCGCAAACGAATCAGTGGCGATCCGTTGGTTCCCAGCCGGTTGATTATGGCGACCGATGGCAAGAAGGTCGCGTTGCGAGCCAAAGCTTTCTTTTCACATCCCGGCAGCGATTCAAAGCGATTTTGGTTGGCCAATCGAAGTGATGTTCGGGTCGTACAACAGTTTGGAATTCCCAATCCGGCTGATTTTGATAACGTCGCCGAGATCAATAAGATCAGCGTGACCAAATTTAAACAGTTTATGGAATGCCCCTACCGGTTTTACCTGAATCGGATTCTCAAGCTGCAAACCGCTGACGACAGCGCAAGAGAAATGGATGGTGGCTCGTTCGGTGACTTGGCCCATAACGTGCTGTGTGATTTCGCGCGAGATGAAAGTATTAAGGATTCGACGCGAACCCGCGAGATCGCTGAATATCTGCGCGGACGGTTGGATGAACGGGTCGAGAAGTTGTTTCTAAGCAGTCGCCTGCCCGCGGTTACTGTCCAGATTGAACAACTTCGCCAGCGTTTAGACTTGTTCGCCGAACTCCAAGCGGAGCAGCGGCAATCTGGTTGGCGAATCGCTTACGCCGAAGAAGATTGCGAATACGAGCTGGAAGTAGATGGCCGCCCCTTTACGATCAACGGCATCATTGATCGCGTCGACCAACACGAAACAAGAGGGGATGTTTACGTTTGGGATTACAAGACCAGCGATCGTGGGGACGAGCCCGAGCAGACGCATTACTATCAGCGATCCGGTTGGATCGATCTACAGTTGCCGTTGTATCGCCATCTGGTTACGGCGCTTCGTTTCGAAAATCGCTCTGACCAACCGGTCGGTTTGGGCTACATCACTTTGCCTCGTGATCCGAACAAGATCAAATTCGCACCTGCTCACTGGACCGAGCAACAGTTAAAAGAAGCGGACGAGAATGCAGCGAACGTGATACGTTCGTTGAGAGCAAAAGCGTTCTGGCCGCCGAACCCACGCCCGCCCAAATTCTCTCAGGACTTTGCTGGAATCTGCCGCGAAGAGGTGTTTGAAAAAGCGCCGTTGTCCGGTGAGGAGGCGGCACTATGAACGAATTACTGCAGGGTCCCAACGCGCCCAAGCCGATCGTTCCCAACCACATTATTCGAGCTTCGGCAGGGACGGGAAAGACGTTTCAGCTTTCCAATCGGTACATACGACTGCTTGCCCAGGGGCACAATTGCGATTCAATTCTGGCTACCACATTCACGCGGAAGGCGGCTGGCGAGATTCTGGACCGGATCGTGCAACGGCTGGCGGACGCTGCGTTAGATGAAAGCAAAGCTACAGAGTTGTCTGGCTTCGTTGAGTGTGAATTGAATTCGGAGTGCTGTCGTGAATTGTTGAAGAAACTGATGCGAAGCGTTCATCGATTACAGATCGGAACGTTGGACGCCTTTTTTAGCCGACTCGCTCGCAGTTTTAGTCTCGAATTGGCTTTGCCGCTGGACTGGTCGATCTCAACCAACCAGTTGTTAAGCGAGTTGAGTGATCTTTCCATTCAGGAAATGCTTTCCAGTCAAAACGCAATCAAGATGATGCACTTGCTGGCCAAAGGGGAAACGCAGCGAGGGGTCGCACGCTTGATTCGACAAACGGTCGATGATGTATACGGGATTTATCTGGATTCCAAGGAGTCGGCATGGAATCAACTTTCTCAGCCAAGCGGAATGCTGGGCAAAGAAGAGATTGCCATATTGATCGACGCACTGGAGCAGGCTCCCGCAAATGGAAAACTCCAAGGGCAGCGCAAGGACAAAGATGTCGAACTAGCGCGACTGGAGGACTGGGGGGAGTTTGCAGACAGTTTGCAATTCAAGCGGGTTTTGTTCGGTGGCACCTATGGGGCGAAAAAACGGTCTCCGGAATTGGTTCAGGCCTACAACGATTTTGCAGACCACATTCGCGCGGCAGTAATTTTCGATTTGAAGCGGCGAAACGAAGCGACTTATGGATTGGTCGATGAATACGCGACTCGCTTTGCACGGAAACAGCGGGAGGCGGGGGCACTCCGTTTTGATGATGTGACTTTGGCGCTTCACAACTTGGTCGGTAAACGAGACGCGAACAATCGACTGATGTTTCGACTTGACCAGCAAATTGAGCATCTGTTGCTGGATGAGTTTCAAGACACTTCGCCCGGACAATGGCAGGTAATCGCGCCGTTTGCACATTGGGTGGCCAAAGAGAATTCGGGCCGCTCTTTCTTTTGCGTTGGAGATATGAAACAAGCGATCTACGGCTGGCGCGGAGGCGTTGCAGAGATCTTTGACCTGGTTGATCAGGAATTGGAGAACCTGACGCCTTACGAAGATATGGTTGAGAGTTTTCGCTCTGCACCTGAGGTGATTGAAACGGTCAATAAACTGTTTTTGAACCTTGGTTCGGTGAAGACCAATTGTGAAGAAACGAATGCGGAATTTTCCCGTGCCGCCGAACAATTCAAGGCGCATAAGACGCGTCGTACCGAATTGCCCGGTCACGTCACGCTTCAATACGGACCCGAATGCGATGAAAGGCTTCGCAAGAATCATTACAAGAAATTGGGCGCTCGCAATAACGAGATGCTTAACCAGATGGTTCGGCAAATTGCCGAGTATCACAAAAAGTGCCCCGACCGAACGATCGGCGTTTTGACTCGTAGTAACCGAACTGTGGCCGAAACGATCTTCCGGTTGCAGCAGATCGGGATTGAGGCCAGTCAGGAAGGGGGAAACACCCTGACCGACTCGGCGGCCGTCGAAACGATATTGGCTGCGATACAATTGGCCGATCATCCCGGTGACACCGTTGCTCGCTTTCTGGTTTCGCATAGTGCGTTAGGGAAGTGGTTCAAGCTCGCTCCGGAATCGACTGAGTCACGATCTGAGAACGCCAGTCGCGTTGGCGCGGTGGCTGCTGAAATACGAAAGCAATTGATCGACGAAGGTTACGGGCCTACGGTCGAAGCGTTGGCTCGAGTGCTGGCCAGCGATTGCACCGAGCGCGAGTTGACTCGACTTCAAAGGTTAATCGAATTGAGCTACGACTATGACGACTCGTGGACTTTACGAGCCGACCAGTTTGTCGCTTACATTCGTGACACCAAAGTTCCCGACCAAAGTGCAGCCAAAGTCCGAGTGATGACGGTACACGGATCAAAGGGGCTTGAGTTTGATGCTGTATTCCTGCCAATTCCCTCAGTAACGAATTGGTATCAGCCACCTCGGTTTGTTGTCGATCGCGAGCAGCCGACCGATCAAGCTTCGTTGGTTAGTTTGTACGTAAGAAAAACGTTGCACCCGCTGCTGCCGGACGATTTCCAGAACGCCTTTAAAGACGAGGACCGGTCAAAAGTTCGCGAAGAGCTGTGCGTGCTGTATGTCGCCATGACACGAGCGGTCCATGCAATGCACATTCATGTTTCTTACGATTGCAAGCCAAATGAAGGCAAGTCGTTTGGGCGAGTCTTATTGGGTACGTTGGCAGGAGACCAGCCTCGCACTCCGGAGGCGGTTGTCTACGAAGCAGGAACGGCCGATTGGTATCAGAATCACAAGAAACCAGTCGATCAACTGGCAGAAGAATTGCGTCCGTTTTATCTGGATGAGTGCGAGGAGATCGGCGAACAGAAAATCCTAACAGAGCCAAAATCAGGACGGGGTTGTCAATGGATTAGCCCTACGCAGTTGGCTCGTGGGACCGGATTTAGCTTGCAAAGCGTATTGAGTCGACAGCAGGACCGTCAGCGACTGGAGCACGGCACTCTTTTGCACGCTTGCTTTGAAACAGTCGACTGGTTGGACGACGGTGAACCGAACGATGAAACGCTTTGCGATTCGATGAAGCGACAATCGCCGCTGGTTACCGAAGAACAAATGTCGGAGGTCATTGCAGAGTTTCGTGAGATGCTGAAGCTCGAATCGTTACAAGGGCTTTTCAAGAGTGAGACTTACCAAGCGACTATGGAAGCTCGTTTGGTGGCGGCTGACTACAAACCAGTGCAACCACTCACCATGCGAGTCGAGAATGAACGAGCGTTTGCAATCCAGAACGTCGATGGTGTTCTGGAGGGCTTTATCGACAGGATCGTCTGGCTGACCGATGGCGATACCTTGCTGGGTGCTGAAATCATCGATTTCAAATCGGATCCAGTCAACGATGACACGATTAAGGATCGTGTTGCGCATCATTCACCGCAACTGAACGCTTACATCGACGCGTTGGCCACAATTTCGGAGCTGGCGGAGGAACGGATCAACGCCTATTTGGTCTTTGTAGAAAAAGGTGCTGTTGTACCAGTCGAAAAACAAATGGGCGTATCTGAAGAGGTAAAGTCCAGCGATGTTCAGCCTCATTTCCAAGGCAAAGCAAAACGACTTAACGATCCAGGAACTCAACTGCGGCTTTGGGATCTTTAGTGCAGGGCTACTTCTTTAATTTAGAATTGCTTGTCAAAGTAGCACGTCCTTTCCGAGGCGTTAATTTTTCATGATTGCACTTATCAGCGATATTCACGGTAATCTCGAGGCACTGGAAGCTGTTTTGGCCCGTGTTCCGGAAATGGAGATTGTCTGCCTGGGCGATGTTGTTTGTTATGGCGCCGATTCTATTGAATGTATACGTAGATCTTTGGCTTGGAAATCAGTTGTCGCGGGAGAGTTTGATTTGGCGATGTTGAACCATGACCCAAGCCAATGGAATCCAAAGTTGAACAATTACATCAATAACGTAAAGCATCAATTAAGCGTTTCACCCGACTCAAAATCATTGAATAAGATCTTAAGATCCTACGGGGCGGAATTCGCGATCGACGGTCGTCGGTTTTTTCATGGGGAACCGGGCAACGTTCGTGGCTTTATCTTTCCAGAAGATGTTTACTGTCGGGAGAAACTTGATAGATGTGTGGAGACTTCGGAGCACACGTTTATTGGAGGTGGCTCTCACATACCGGGCCTTTTTCGCCTGACCGAGCAAAGTTGGAGTTTCGTTGTTCCTGAAAATGGCCAACCCTACGAATTATCGACCGACGAAAAAACGATTATCACGATCGGTTCCGTTGGTCAACCACGAGACGAAGATCCTCGCGCGGCTTACGCGGTTATTGATGGGACCTCAATCGTTTTTCACCGTGTTGATTACGACTTAGAGACGGCAAGTAAGAAAATCAGGAACGACCCAAACACGGATGATATGCACGGTGACCGACTTTCTATTGGTCGATAACCAAAGTCCAATGGTTAAGTGACTTGTGGCATCAAATTTGCTGGGCAGTTTTCAAGCCTAAGGCGATAACTATTTAGAACCTTAGGGCTTAACGTTCCTCATATTTTTTGAATCAGAGTTTTGAGATTCGTATTTGAAATTGATTATAGAAAACTGTTGACAACCCAAAACCGGATTGAGATATTGAGTCAACGTTTGAGCGCTAATGCGGGGGCAAACGGGAAGGAACCAGAAATTACGTATGGAAACGTAAGTAGTTTTAAGATCTGACTTGAACTTGGAGGAGATTAGCGTTGCGAGATTCAGTATTGGAAGCGATCAGGAATGGGCAGTGGGATTTCGAACCAGAGGGAGTCGAGCCAGAAGAATTTGACTCAACAAATTCTCTGCCTGGAACGGAAGATAAGATTAAAATTCTTGCCGATCGAGCCAAAGATGGATTGCCTTTGTGGCACCCCAGTGATCGTCGGTCTTTTGATGATTCCGAACAGGCTTTGGTTTAGTCCTTAGTAGTTAGGGTCCTGAATATTTTGTTTTGCAAATATTGAATTCATAGCGGGCACCAGCCCGCTTTTTTGTTTTACGGACGTAAAGTGACGCTGTTATTTGTTCTTCCAATCGAAACTTAGCTTGGCAAATCTGGCCTGCGGGGTAATACTCTTCCAGCGGTTTCCGCTCTAATTAAGAGAAATGTGCCCGCTCCCACCTTTCGCTTTTCTGATTCAGAAGATCATTCCTATGGCAAATTTTAAAGTTCAAGTACCACATCAGCTGACCCGCGAAGAAGCTTCAGCTCGTTTAAAAGAACATAGCGAGAAATCAAAGGCAGATATGCCGCGAGAGATTTCTAATTTGGTCGAAGAATGGGATGACGATGGCAATTTGGATTTTTCGTTCAAGGCGATGGGGTTCGCAATCAGTGGCTCCATGGTCAGCGGCCAAGACGCAATAACGGTTTCGGGCAAGATCCCTTTTGCTGCCCTGCCCTTTCGAGGCATGATCGAATCTCAATTGGTACAAAAGATCGAATCAGCGCTCAGCTAGATCAGAGGTTGCTGTGTCAATTCTGGATTTTAACAATTTGTTGACGTAACTTCCCCAGAAAACGCACCGATGGCGTGTCGGTGTTTTCTCTAAAAAGGCCCCAAGTCCAAAGTGGATCACACGATTGAACCAGTTGGTTGCCTTTCCCCTTTCCGTTTCCAGCTGATTTCTGCGGGGCGGTGTTTTTAGGACTTAACGATCACACGATCGGGCGATAGACTGGGGTGATTAAGTGCAATCCCGAACACCATTACAATCAAGAACTGAGATTTTTCCATGTCCAATCCCACCGTCGTTTTCGACACGTCTCTTGGCAGTTTCAAAGCCGAAATTTTTCTTACTGAGATGCCGATTACGGGACAGAACTTTATTGATCTGGCAAAATCAGGTTTTTACGATGGGCTGCATTTTCATCGAGTGATCAACGAGTTCATGATCCAATTCGGCTGCCCTTTCAGCGAGGACCCACACAGCCACCGCGCCGGTACAGGTTCGCCTCCCAGTGGCAAGATCCAAGACGAACATTTAGAGTCGGCGAAATTCTCCAACGAGCCGGGAACTTTTTCGATGGCGAACTCGGGGCCCAACTCAGGCGGATCTCAGTTTTTCATTAACACTGTTCACAACGACTACCTTGACTGGTGGACAAGCGGCGCTTCCAAACACCCTGTATTTGGTAAAGTAGTCGACGGTATGGATGTCGTTACGTCGATCGAACAAACACCAACGGACGGGAACAGCCGACCAGTAACGCCTGTAAAAATGTTGAAGATTACCGTGTCTGAGTAATTTTCCAGAGCGAGTTTCCTTCCCCGCAATTCTTCCCAGCAATTCTGAGCAGATTGTCGAACGCCCTGCCAGGAATTGGAACGTCATATATCAGGTTGGTTAGTTAGGTGAGCCGCATGAAACCAGAAATGATTCCTCTTGCCGACTTTCAATCTTATCCCGAACCAGAGATGCGCGAACGGGCTCGTCAGTTTTACGAGCTGATGCGCAGACGACGAACGGTTCGTGATTTTTCCGATCGCCCTGTCGCGCGGGAAGTGATCGAATCTTGTATTCTCGCAGCTGGCACCGCTCCCAACGGTGCGAATCAGCAACCGTGGCATTTTGCAGTTGTCTCGGACCCGGAAATTAAATCTCGAATTCGCGAGGCGGCTGAAAAGGAAGAGCAGGAGTTTTACGGTGGCAAAGCTCCTCAAGCGTGGTTGGACGCTTTGGAGCAATTCGGGACTGATGCCCACAAACCGTTTCTCGAAACCGCGCCGTATTTAGTCGTGATTTTTTCGCGTTCGCATGAGGTGGGTGAGGACGGTGATGTCGTCAAGCAGTATTACAGTAACGAATCGACCGGAATCGCGACGGGAATGTTGATCACTGCGTTGCACCAAAGCGGCCTAGCGACACTGACTCATACTCCCAGTCCGATGAAGTTTCTAAACGAAATCCTGGGTCGACCCAAAAGCGAACGCCCGTTCGTGTTGCTGGTCGTCGGCTACCCTGCTGAAAACGCAAGCGTCCCTAAGATTTCCAAAAAGTCTTTGGAACAGATTACCTCGTTTCATTGAGTTTCCGTTTCGGTTTCCGTTGTGGAGGGGCTTGGTGTCACAAGTTGATTCGCCGTTCACGTAGACTCTCCCCGAAATCTCGCTCCCTGAAAATCCCGCTTATCACTCGATTTTCGACCCTCCTAGCTTTGCCGGGAGGGTGTTGGTGACGTTCGCTGAGAACGAATTTCCTGTTGTTTTCCTACCACCGTTTGGGTGGTGATATCAAAAGCTGTGTAAATATTTC
>CAZDBA010000097.1:16214-20137 GCA_964503615.1 uncultured Pirellulaceae bacterium | reverse complement strand
TCAGTCTTCCTCGAACAATAAGTAATTTCAAAAAAGTGATTTACAAGAAGCGAAATGAAATAGTTTCGAAAGAGCTGGCCGCCACGAAGGGCGGCCGATTGGTTGACGGGTCAACTACTTTGGTATATTCACCCAACAACGCGTACAACCCCGCTAGTCCTTCGAGCGTAGCGGAGTAGTCAGGATGCTCTTCACCAATCACTTTCGCTTGAACCTGCCAACCCAGCCAGATTACCGAGTGTCATAGCGTGGGAGGGATGTTCTTCACCAAGCACTCGCCCCTGGATCTCTTTGCACTTGAGGTAAAGAGGCTCGGTACGAGCGTAGTCCCCTCCAACTATGTTTTGCCTTGCTTAGTTGACTCTCAGCGACCAGAGCAAGCCAATAAACACCGTCTAGGCTGTTTGGCTGAATTCAGCAGTCAATTGTTCACGAACATAGTCCAGCACTTTCTGCTGTACGTTTTCGAAGGTGTCTTCGATAAAGGCACCTGCGGCTGCTTTGTGTCCGCCACCATCAAAATGAGCCGCGACTTCGTTGGCCGCTGTCTGACAACGGCTACGAAACGACATTTTGAATCCGCCCGTGGGTTGTTCGATCATGATTACAGCAAACTGAGTTCCATCGATTTCCAAAGCCAGATTGATCAGGTCTTCGGTATCGGTTGGCAGTGCGCCTGTATTCTCATAGTCAACATTATGAATGTAGGTGTGAACCAATCGTCCTTCCAGTTCGGTAACCACACGAGCCAACACGGTCCCTCGCAAGCGAACGCGCCCGACCGTCTCTCTTTCGTAAAGGTCACCGTAAATTCCAGAGGGGCTAGCGCCACCTCGAATCAATTTGGCTCCGATTTCATAGGTGTAGTCGGATGCCGAGGGAAAGCGAAACCAACCTGTATCGGTCGACAAAGCTGCAAACAACGGTGTTGATATCTCAGGAGTCAATTCAACGCCCAAGTGCTCGGCCGCTTCGACCACCATTCGACCGACAGCTTCGGCAGATGTGTTCTTAAACAGTTCGGCGTCGATATCGTCTTCACCGCGATGATGGTCAAAGATAATTTTCTTATAACTGGAATTTTTGATCGTGTCCGACATGTTCCCAAGCTGCTTCCAGGCGCTGGTGTCAAGAATCATATGGAGATCCGTATCTTCCAACTCGGCAGCGGTCACATCAACGTCGATGCACATGATTTCATTGTTCGGGTCGATGAACTTCAAGTTCGGTGGGACTTCCTGCCCACAAACGATCCGCACTTTTTTGCCCAACGCTCGCAACACGCCAGCCATCCCAAGACAGCTGCCTAGGGCATCGCAGTCTGGGCGAATATGGCTGGTCAAAAGGATATTATTCGCGGCTTTTACGACTTCACAAAAACGAGGCCAGTCAACAGTTCGGTCTTCGGTCATAATGTTTTCAGTTCAAAGGTTGGAAATGTGAGAAACGATTCGAGGCTTGTCTCAGGATAATCGAAGACCCGACAAAGGGAAAAAATCAATCAACTAGAAAGTGGTGGGGAACTCTCTGGCGACACTACGTGTTTGATCCACGTCGGCCTTAAGCTGTTCGACAAGCTCTTCCTGCGATTCAAACTGTCGAATATCACGCAGTTTCTCAATAAAATCAACCTCAAGTGGCTGTCCATAGAGATTACCGTCAAAGTCCAATACGTGAACTTCGACTTTTGGCAACCGTTCGCCAAAAGTAGGGTTGGGCCCGATATTCATTGCTGCCCAGTGCCAACGCGATTCGATCCGCGCGCGGCCTGTGTAGACGCCATGGCCCGGTACCAAGGTATCGATTGCGTCCAGATTAGCCGTCGGGAATCCGAGCTTTCCGCCTCGAGCCGCGCCGTGGGTAACCATGCCCCGAATTCTGTAAGGTTGAGTAAGAAACTCTCTGGCCGTTTTTACGTCGCCCTCGGCGATCAACTGCCGGATGCGACTGCTGGAGATGTAATGCTCGCCGTCCCGCAGCGGAGTCGCGACAGTTAGCTTGATCTCATTATCACTGCAAAGTTGCTCCAGGGTACCGACATCGCCGGCTCGGTTTTTCCCAAAATAGAAATTCGGTCCTTCGACCATAGCTTTAGCACCGATCTGCTCGACAATGATTTGCTCGAAGAATTCTTGTGGACCAAGTTCCAACAGTTCACGATTGGTGGGATAGGCAATCACGACATCCACGCCTTGTCCGGCCAACAGGTCCGCCTTACGCCGCGTCCATGTTAGCGGGGGTGGCGTTTGTTCGGGGCGCAACAGTCGCACAGGATGCGGATCAAAGGTAAACACGATGGCGGCCGAGTTCAATTGGTTGGCGTGCTTCTTCAACTCAGCAATGATCGTCGAATGGCCGCGATGAACACCGTCAAAATTGCCAATGGTCAACGCTCCACCCCGAAACGATTGCGGAAACTCGTCTAGCTTGCGAAACAGTTTCAAATCTCAATCCTTTTGGGTGTGGGGAATTCCAAAGTGAATTGAGTGCCACTCCCTTGTTCCGATTGTACGTTGATCCGAGCACCGTGCGCCTCGATTATCTTTTTTGCCATCGGCAGCCCCAAACCTGAGCCACCATCTTTGGTGGTGTAAAACGTCTTGAACATTTTCAACAATGTTTCACTGGTCATCCCGCACCCGGTATCGATCAAGTCCAACGCAACACCGGCGCGAACGATCCGCGTGCGGACCAATAATTGCCCACCATCCAGCATCGCTTCGAGCGAGTTCTTGACCAGGTTCATTAGCGCGGCCTGAAGCGTTTGAGATTCCATTTTGATAGCCGGAATATCGGAATCGAGATAGCGAACGATCTCAACGTTTTGCTGGTCAGCTTGAGGCTGAAAGAACTTAAGGACTTGATCCAGATGTTCATTCAGATTGCCCGTTTTCAACTCCAACCGGTTCATGCGGGTAAAGCGAAGAAAGTCATTAAGCAACGTCTCTAACCGCTCGCACTGACGCTTAACCGTTTCGACGCGTTCCATTCCTCGACGCGCTCCCGGGGTTTGCACTTCTTCCAGATCTTCACCGAGCAATTCGACATTCATGCGAATTGTTGAAAGCGGATTTTTGATCTCATGCGCGAGACTCGAGGCCAATACGTTGAGTTCATCGTACTGGTCTTGAAGTTCCTGCTGATTGTCGTTTGCTTGATTCACGAAAGAGCAATAAATGGTTGGTTAAACACCGTGATTGTAGTTTGATTCGTTACCGTGATTATATACCGTTGGCGAATTTTTATACCGTAGACACGATTATATTTCGTGGGCGGCGGCAGGCCCTCCCCGAAAATCTCGCTCATCGCCTGATTTTCGACCCTCTCAGCTTCGCCGAGGGTGATGTCACGTTCACTTAGAACTTAAACGAAAAAAGCGGCTTGCAAAAGCTGCAAGCCGCTTGGTCTTTATCAAAAGTTTCAATGGTTCAGCAATGAAACGGGTTCAGCAAAGCTGCTGATTAGCGATCGTAGCGTCCGCCACCATCACGGCCACCACCATCACGGCCACCGCCATCACGGCCACCGCCGTTGCGACCTCGTCCGCCATCGCGGCCACCACCGCCACCACCGTTGCGTCCACGACCACCGCCACCGCCGCCGCCACTACGACCACGGCTTGAGCCGCCTCCGCCACGACGGCCGCCACCGCTGCTTCGTCCGCGACCACCGCCGCCATCGCGACCACCGCCATCGTTGCGACCACCGCCATCGTTGCGACCACCGCCATCACGCCCACGACCGCCACCGCTGTTGCGTCCACGACCGCCGCCACCGTTGTCACGACCGCCGCCGTCACGGCCACCATCGCGACCGCCGCTATTGCGACCTCGGCCACCATCGCGACCACGTCCGCCGCCGTTGTCTCGACCACCATCACGGTCGCCACCACTGTTTCGTCCTCGGCCTCCACCGCCGCCACG
>CAZDBA010000097.1:0-16114 GCA_964503615.1 uncultured Pirellulaceae bacterium | reverse complement strand
CCGCCGCCACGATTTCCTCCACCTCCACTACGGCTTCCTCCGCCACGATTGCCACCACGATCGTTGTCGCGTCCACGACCTCGGCCGCCGCGATCACGTCCACCACGGTCATCATTTCCACCGCGATCACGTCCACCGCGATCATTTCCTCGGCCGCGATCTGAGTCGTCGAAGTCGTCATCTTCAAAATCGTCGCCATCGAAATCGCTTCCGCCACTGTCACTACGGAAGTCGTCATCGTAGCCACCGTCTTCGGCTTCCATTTCGTCTTCGGCAGGTCCAGCCGGTTGCAATGCGAACTCATCCTCTTCGCCCAATTCAACCAACGCCTGGCGACGTGAAAGTTTTACGCGATCATGATCGTCGACGCCGATGCAAAGCACCTTCATCTCATCACCGACTTGGCAGACTTGGCTGACATCATCCACAAACCCGTCAGAGAGTTCGCTGATGTGGCACAGTCCATCACGGCCCGGCAGGATTTCAACAAACGCACCAAAGTCTTTCACGCTGCTGACCGTACCGTTGTAGATTTTTCCAACCTGAACAGTCGCTGTGCAAGCTTCGACTTTTTCCAACGCCTTTTGTCCCATCTCTGCGTCCGCACAGGCAATGGTGACTTTACCGTCTTCTTCGATCTCGATGACCGTTTCAGTTTCTTCCTGAATCGCGCGGATATTTTTACCACCCGGGCCGATCAGCATCCCGATCTTGTCAGCAGGAATCTTGGTCGTAAGCAAACGAGGAGCATAGGGCGAAATCTCTTCGCTTGGCTGTCGAATGGTCGACAACATCGACTTCAGGATTTCACGACGAGCTTCGTTGGACTGGTCCAAGGTCTCACGGATGATCTTGCTGTCGATACCGCGGATTTTGAGATCCAACTGGATACCGGTAATTCCGTTTTGCGTTCCCGCAATTTTGAAGTCCATATCGCCGAAGTGATCTTCGCTACCCAGAATATCGGTAATCAAAGCGTAGTTATCGCCTTCCTTGACCATACCCACGGAGATACCCGCAACCGGGTTTTTGATCTTTACGCCGGCCGACATCAAACCCAGAGTCGTACCGCAAACGGTCGCCATTGAAGAGGAACCATTGGATTCCAGAATGTCAGAGATGATACGGATCGTGTAAGGGAATTCTTCCGGGTCGGGAAGAATCGATTTGATACTTCGCTCAGCCAAGGCACCGTGTCCGATTTCCCGTCGGCCCGGCCCACGGTTTGGACGACACTCACCCACGCTGAAAGATGGGAAGTTGTAATCCAACATGAACTTCTTGGAATACTCGTCCATCAATCCGTCAACGCGCTGCTCGTCTTTGCCTGTTCCCAAAGTAACGGTGATGATCGCCTGAGTTTCACCACGCTGGAAAACGGCAGAACCGTGAACACGTGGGAGAACGTCGACCATACATTCGATTGCGCGGATGTCTTTGCTGCCTCGCCCGTCGGATCTCTTGCCTTCGAGGATCAATTCGCGAACGATTACTTCTTCGAGATCATGCCAAGCTGTTTTGAAACTCCTTTCGCTGAATGCGTTGTCGGCATCCGGATCAGGAATCATTTCAGCCATCGCAGTAGATCGCAATTCCCTGAGGGCAACTGCACGATCCTGCTTGCCAGGAGTCTGAATCTTTTCGCGGAACTGGTCGTAGTACTTTGCACGAAGTTTTTCCAGCAACCCATCGTCTTCGGGAGCTTGGAAATCAACTTTTTGAGTGCCGATTTTTTCCTGCAATTCCTGCATCAGCCCGATCACGTCCTTGATCACCTCGTGTGCGAATTCGATCGCTTCGAACATCACGTCTTCTGAGACTTCTCGGCCAAAACCTTCGATCATCGTTACCATATTAGCGGTACCTGAAACGATGATATCCAACTCGCTTTCTTCCAAGTCATCATGAGTCGGGAAAGCAACCAGCTTTCCATCAACACGACCTACTCGGCACGAGGCGACCGCTTCTTCGAACGGCATTGGGCTGATGAACAAAGCAGCTGCGGCTCCGTTCATGGCAAGCACATCACCATCGTTTTGTTTGTCACTGGCCAGCACCATTGCTTGACACTGCACTTCATCCTTGAACCCCTTGGCAAACATGGGACGGATGGGGCGGTCAATCAAACGTGATGTCAAAATCTCTTTCGTGGTCGGACGGCCTTCGCGTTTGATAAATCCGCCAGGAAACTTACCGGCAGCAGCAGTTCGTTCACGGTAGTCACAAGTCAACGGGAAAAAATCGATTCCCGGTCGAGGCGAGCCTGTGGCGGACGCGCAGAGAACAACTGTCTCGCCGTACTGAACAATCACACAACCGCTGGCTTGTTTGGCCAACTGTCCTGCCTCAAACGAAAGGGTGCTTTCACCAATTTGTTTTTCTACTTTTACTTTCACAACAATTCCTACATTCAAAATACGTAATACATATACAAACTACATCTTGTCTCAGAAAAAAGTTCGCCAGCATTGCGAACGGAATCTGAGATCTTTTTGCCACTGTGAACTTTCACGCGCAGAAGACTGCACTCAAAGAGCCAGTGACGGCAAGCATTTACCAAGCGAGTTCAAAAACTGAACATCGCTGAAAACCTACCGAATAAACTCTGAAACGAAACGGTGCAACATTTGATTGCTGTAGGTATCCAACTCAAAACACGTGCCGCTCTGGCAACCCTGTTAGTTGAAAATACACAAGCAGCAATCGTTGCGCCCCAGAATGCTGAAACAGCTTGGGGGAACGAAAAACGAATACGAAAACCAAATAACATCAGAACCGAATAACATCAGACGTCCGAAACCAAGTTTCAAACGGAATAAGCCGGTCTCAGACTGCAAAAAAAATGTCGCGCAAATATTGCGCGACATCTGTCTTACTTTCGAATTCCAAGGCGACCGATGATATCGAGATAACGATCGGGCTCGATTTGACGGAGGTAATTTAGCAACCGACGGCGCCGGGCAACCAAGCCAATCAGACCACGCTTGGTGGAGTGATCTTTCTTGTTAGCACGCATGTGCTCAGTCAGATTCTGAATTCTTGTCGTCAAGATAGCAATTTGAACTTCGGGGCTACCTGTGTCACTGTCGTTCTTTGCGAACTCTTTAACCAGCTCTGTCTTTTTCTCTTTTGTAATCGTCATTCAATCTATTTCCTGTACGTGCGGCTGCATCATTCAATGCCGCAAAAATGCGTGCAGATACTCTCCCTTAGCGGATTCTCATTCAACCTACAAAATTAACTGCCAAGCCGAGATAACTCATCGCAATGAGTTGCTTATCTCAAAATTGTCAGCCAGTGATGGGCTTTTCGCTTCATTAATCCCGTAAGTGTACTGACAATAGGATTCTTGGCAATGACAAACGAACTCTTTTTGCAGTCAGCATTCACCGGAATTACCATCCCAATTTAAACCGACTTTCGCCAAGCCTCTTGGGACACCTACCTACCGATTCCCTAGAAACTCGACGTTTTTCGATTCGTAAATCCAATCAAAGCCAACAACTTGGAGGTAAAAGTTCGTTATTGAGCGATTTCCCCAAAACTGACGCTCAGAATGGGCGGCTGGCTGGCTGGCTGCAGAATCTCGCAACCAACAATCTGGCAGCCTCGCCCGCCCAATCAAGGCTCAATACAGTGAATCCAGTCACATTTTGTCGCAATTCAGATTCGATTCCGGATTCAAATACAACCTATAAACTGGCCGGTCTGTTAAAACTTGAGTGGAGCTCGTTCTGAAAATCGAGCGAAACCTCACAATTGATTCGCGGTTGAATCTTTGGCTGCACGCCAATCGTCCAAGCTTTGTGCACTTGTATTGAATCCCATTTATGTGGAGTCCAGGAATGAGACAAATTAAGACAGTAATGACAATTTTCCTCGCGGTGACCGCGTTTGCCGCAACTCTCGACGCACAGGACTGGACTCGATTCCGAGGTCCCAACGGTTCTGGCGTAAGCCCAAGTGACGCCTCATTGCCCGTTGAGTGGAGTGAGGATAAGAACATGAAGTGGAGCATCGATCTGCCGGGTCCGGGGCACTCATCTCCGATCATCATCGACGACAAAGTTCTTCTGACCTGCTGGACTGGCTACGGCGTAGAGGGTGGGAGCAAGCAACAAAAGGATCTGCGTTTGCACTTGCTTTGCTTCAATCGCGAGAACGGCGAAAAAGTTTGGGGCAAAGCGATCGAGGCTTCTCTACCAGAGGAAAAATACGATGGCATGTTTGCCGAACACGGCTACGCGACTCATACGCCCGTTTCTGACGGCGAACACGTTTGGGCTTATTTTGGAAAGTCGGGTGCGATTTGCGTCGACATGGACGGCAACGAAGTCTGGCGAAAGAACTTGGGTAGCGATCTCCACTCAAAACGTTGGGGATCAGCGACCAGTCCAATTCTACACGGTGACCTCGTTATCTATACCGCATCGATCGAAAGTGCAACGATCTTTGGTCTGAACAAATTGACAGGTGAAGAAGTCTGGAAACAACCGGCCGATAGCTTGGCCGAGTCCTGGAGCACACCTGTCCTAGTTCCCGTCGACGAAGAACGAACTGATCTCGTGCTGGCCGTTCCCGGCGAGCTTTGGGGATTGAATCCTGATACCGGCAAGTTTCTTTGGTGGAGCGAAACGCCATCAGGTTCAGCATGTTCTAGCGTTGTTCAGAACGAAGGGATCGCCTACTACGTTGACAGCGGTCGACAGGGTGGCGGTGCAATGGCGATCAAAGTCGGCGGAGAAGTTCTCAAAGACAAAGACGTCTCGTCAAACACGATCTGGAAAACAGGTGAGCGCAGCCGCATCGGCACGCCTATCTATTTCGAAGACCAGCTTTACTGGATTAGCGGCGGAATTGTTACGGCCGTTAAAGCGGATTCCGGAGATAGGATCTACTCCAACCGATTGGAAAAACCCAAAACGGCTCCAGCGCGAGGAGGGCAGGGGGGTCGCCGCGGTGGTCGAGGCATGGAGTACTCATCTCCAGTCGCTGCCAACGGAAAGATCTATTACGTTACGCGAGATGGTGTTGCGTACGTGCTTCAGATGGGCAAAGAGTTTAAGCAAATCGCTGCCAATGCGTTTACTGACGGAGGCGACTTCAGTGCTTCGCCAGCGATCAGCGATGGGCAACTATTTATTCGCTCAACGAAAAAACTCTACTGCATACAGTCCGACTCAGCAGCAGAGTAATCGCGACAGGAGAGACATTTTAAATTGTCGCTTGTGCCGAATTTCCCCAGTCGTCTTTCTTGATTTCGCTACAATCAAGAAAGACGGCTAGTTTTTGCTTTGCGAATTTAAACGGCAAGCATATACGACCCACGGACTCCAACAGACTAGTCGCGGCAGCTGCAACAAGTTTTCAATTTTCGTGGCCAAGGAGCGAATCTATGGACATTATCCTCGTGCGACGCAAGTTTATCCAAAGCAGTTTGGCCTTGGGGACTTTGGCACTAACTCCCGGCGCGTTTGCCAACGAACTGGACAAAACGCCGCCGATGGTCGAGGGACCTTTCTATCCCAACCCGCTTCCACTGGACACCGACAACGACCTGTTAATCATTAATGACGAGGTCACACCCGCGGTTGGTGAGATCACTCATATGACGGGTCGAGTATTGAGCCAGGCAGGGGAGCCGATTCGCGGCGCGGTTGTTGAGATTTGGCAGTGCGATGCGAAAGGCATCTACATGCACCGCAACGGAGGAGACCGCGATCAGATGGACACGAACTTTCAAGGGTTCGGACGATTCCTGACTGACATCAAGGGCCAGTATTATTTTCGTACGATCAAACCGGTTGCCTATCCCGGTCGAACACCTCATATCCATTTTGCGGTTAACTACAAAGGCAAGCGAGTTATCACCACTCAGTGTTTTAACTCCAACGAACCGTTGAATGCTCGAGATGGATTGCTGCAAGCGATCAAAGACGAGAAACTACGGAACTCACTCATAGTCGATTTCAACCCACTTGAGGGTTCAACCATCGGCGAGCTAACCGCGAACTTTGACATTGTTGTCGGAGTTACCCCAGCAGACCCTGATCATTAGCATGTGAAGCCTGAATTTAGACGCGAAAATGGTAACCCGTGGCGTAAAGGCGTAAGCGAGGACGAACTGGTATTGCTCATGGGCCGTAGGACCACAGATGGACACCGATAAACACTGATGGCAGGCTCGTTTTCATCTGTGCTTAATTAAATCGCTGCGAAGCACGGCTGTTCCTCGCTAACGTGGCTGACACGTCGGGTTTCCAGTTTACGATCTTTCCCCGGTAATCGCGTTCATTCAAACGATTCGATACAATGCAATTCGAGAATAAAATTGCGACTTCTATTCGGCTCACGAATTCTACTTAACGCTTTAATTGGTCAGTTCATTGGGCGACAATTCAGACACTCAACCCGACGGCCCGAAAAAAGAGGCTGACCCCATCGCCAAGTCGTTGGACCTGCAACCGCTTCCGTACTTGGTTGCAATTCGAGATTACTTGCAAACCGAAGAAAAGAATCTTTGGGATTGGTTTTCCAAAACAAAGACGCAGGACGAGCACGCCGAAGCGGTTCGGTTTGATTTGCTCAAGACAACCTATCGAATCGACGACGAGTCCGACCCGGAGCTTTACCAACAAGCCCGACATGTAGCCAAACAGCTAAAGCTGGATGTACCGATCACGCTCTATCAGGCTCACAACCCAATCGGATTAAACGCATCAATCTGCGCGATGGTCAACGAAGCTCACATAATCTTTAGTGGGCCAATCACCGAAAAACTGAGTTCGGTTGAACTGGATGCGCTGATCGCTCACGAGTTGGGACATCTGATGTTGTGGCGAAACTGGGACAACGAGTTTTTAACAACAGAGCTGCTCTTGGCCGCCCTCACCAATGACGCGCGGGCTCAGCCAGCCCATTTCGAAACGGCTCGACTGTTTCGCTTGCACACCGAGATCTTTTGCGATCGAACTTCACTGAGTGTTATTGAAGATCCGCTCGATGCGATATTGATGCTGGTCAAGATTACTACCGACGTAAAAAACGTAAACGCAACCAGCTATCTCAAACAGGCCAAAGAGATCGCCGCAAAAGGCGAACTGGGGTCTGACGGAGTCACCCACCCAGAGACTTTTATTCGCGCTTTAGCGATCGACAGTTGGGCCAGCGCTGACAGTCCTGAATCTTGCAAGGAAACCGACAAGCAAATCCATCAGATGATTCGTGGAAACCTGGACCTCAACCCTGATCTATTAGGGCAGCAAGAACTAAGCGAGATAACCCGTCAAATCATCGACCGCATGCTGGCTCACGACTGGATGCAAACCGACCTGACACTCGCACACGCGATGGCTTACTTCAATGAATACAAGCCGCCAGCAGCTCCGCAAACCGCTGCCGAAAATTCACTGGCCGACACGATTTCCAGCGGAGATGAGAATCTACAAAAGTACATCGCGTACATAATCCTTGACTTTGTAGCCGCCGATCGAGACCTCGAACACGCGCCAATCGCTTTGGCGTTAAAGCTGTGTAAGGAGATCGGCATCAAAAAATTGTTTTGTGATATCGCCCGTAAGGAATTGCGTTTGCGAAAAAAGCAAGTCGACCTGATCGACTCAACAAGTGATGAATTAATCCAGGCCGCCCACTCCAAGCGAAAGGAGAATCAAAGCAATGGATAGACAGACCTTTCGCGAATTTATGTTGCAACGTTTTCAGTCTGGAGGATTCACAACGGAAGACGCTTTAACAACATTGCTTCCACTGTTTCGAGAAACGCAACAAGCTCATCTGGCAGGTTTTGTCGCTCCCTTGGAAGGCACCCTCGCGCTGCACGTCAGCGACTCACGAGCTTGGTTTGAACAATCGGCACGCAAGGAGATTTCGCGGAACGAACCGAAAGTCAAACGCCTGCAACAGGATAACGTTTCGGCATTCGAAGTGATCGACGAGTTCTCCAGCGAAACCGATGTCGACCTCGGTACTCGCGAAAAAGAGAACCTTTCGGTGGGCGAGTTCGATGAGACGACTGAGCGACGTGTGTATTTGCCGGGCTATGTTTCATGGGAACATACGATAGGCCACCACGATCCGCTGACCGACATTTTCAGCTTGGGAATCTTGCTCGCCAGCCTCGTTTGCCACCTTGATTTTGACCAAGACAAAGACGTTGCCCAATTCGTTGCAAACCGAAACAACTTGTTTGCTCTGGCTCCCGAACTGCACCCTGTTGTCGCCCGAGCCATTGTGCGGATGACCGAACTGGATCGTCACAAACGAGCCCAGGACTTTCCATCGATCATCAGTACACTGGAAAATTATCGCGATCAAGAAACGGACATCGAGTTTGATCTGGCTGCGATTGAAGGGTTTGAAACTCAGGACCATCGGACGAAACAAGCGGTGGTGCTTGCAAAACTTCAAGAGCGATTGTTCGACCTTTCCAAAAGAAATCGGCTGTTGAACTTCAAGCAGACGATGCAGAGTGTCAACCTGACACAGGCCTCCGTTCCACTGTCTTTCAACTTACAGTCGTTGCGACCTGAGCAGCTGTTGACGTGGAACAAGTCGTTGCACAAAAAGGTTTGTTCGGGAAAGCCGTTATCGTTAAACAGCTTCCTGAACTTTTCAGAAGCGATCTACCTACCGGGCGTGCTGGACCGGATCCTGGCCGAAGCTCGTCGCGACACGGCCGAGTTTGGAATGGCTCAGTTGCGATTGGCGATCTGTTTTTTAGATTGGTCAAATCTTAAGGAAAAACCGATCCAACGTTTCGAGTCTCCGCTGTTGCTGGTCCCCGTTCAGCTAAAAAAGAAGAAGGGACTCAACGACAAATACACGATTGATGTTTTGGAAACGATCGCCGAAGTCAATCCGGTCTTGAGGCACCAGTTCAAAGAGCTTTACGAAATCGAGTTGCCAGAATCGATCGACCTTGAAAAAACGGACGTTGATCAGTTCTACGATTTCCTTGCCGCCCACATTGAGAACAGCCGCGCCGGCATTACGCTGAAGAAAATCGAGAAACCACGAGTCAGCATCGTTCACGAAAAGGCGAAACGAAGGCTGGATCAGTATCGTCGCCGGGCTCGGTTGTCTGGGCGTGGCATGCGGAACTTTATGGAGCTCGATTACAGCTACGACCCAGCGAATTTTCATCCGTTGGGCGTCAAAATTTTTGCAAACTTTGTCCAGCCAAAGTCGTTAAAACTTCGAGAGATCATTCAGAAAGTTCCCCCGCCCAGAAAATCGTTTGCCGAACCGACAGGGTCAGATAGTTCCTCAGGCGACTCCAACAATGAAAACGAAAAGGTTGAAGAGGTCAAAAAGACTTTCGTGCAAATGGAGGATGGAAGCGAGAACCCTTATCAGTGGCAGTTTGACCTGTGCAATGTGACACTCGCGAATTTCAAGTATCGCAAAATGTCGTTAGTCAGAGACTACGAACTCCTGTTAAAAGAGCAGCGCGACAACACCGCATTCGACGCAGTCTTCTCACTGCATTCCATTTCAGAAAATTCGCAGACGAACCTGACGACCCCAATCGACGACCGGTATGACGTAGTGCCGTGTGACCCAACGCAGGCCGGTTCGATCGCCAAAGCAAGGGCAGGGGAGAGCTACATTATTCAGGGGCCGCCAGGTACTGGAAAGTCTCAGACAATCGCGAACTTGATCGCCGACTATGTCGCGCGCGGCAAACGAGTTCTGTTCGTTTGCGAAAAACGGGCGGCGATCGACGTGGTCTATTCGCGGCTCAAGCAACGTGGGCTAGGCACGTTGTGTTGCTTGATCCACGATTCTCAAACGGACAAAAAAGAGTTCGTGATGGACTTGAAGAAAAGCTACCACGAATTTCTGGACAAAAAGAAAAAGCGAAAAGCTTCACCGGCTCGGAAAACTGTCCTGAAATCGATGCGGAAATCACTGGACTCGCTTGAACACTTTCATCAACAGATGGGCACAGCCAGTGAACAAACTGGAGTTCCACTACGACAATTGCTCGCAAAGTGCTTGGCCGCCAAAGGGGCAGTGCCCGAGTTGGATGCGATCGAAAAGGAAAAACTACCGGACTACCGTGACTGGTCCGAGAACCGTTCGCAACTGGAAGAGCTAAACGAACTGGTCGCCGAAATTCAAAGCGACGAGATCCTCGCCAATCACCCGCTGTGCTGCCTTTCGCCCAGTGTGGGTGAGCAGGATCGGCCGATTTCGTTTGTCAAAGAAACGACACAACTGGCCGACGACGCGCGTGCAAAAGCAACTCAGCAACTACGGTCTTGCGGAGTTCCCAACAGCCAGTGGCAAACAGTAGGGCAGGGGAGTCAGCTTGTTGAGTTTGGCAATCGTTTGTTACCACACGTGCAAGATGACCGCTTGCATTTATTAGACGCCGATTCGGAATCCTCGAGAAAGCTCGAGACCGAGACAGCTAAGCTAAATGCGTTTGAAGCAAAGCTCCAAGCCCACTCGGAAACCAATTCAGCTTGGCGCGAAAAAATCCCGGCTAAAGATCTTCCAGCGGCGATAGAACAAGCCAAGTCGTTCGAGGGCAGCTACTTCTTTTGGTTAAGCCCTTCATGGTGGCGCCTGCGTTCGGTGATGAAGCGGTGTTACGATTTCAAATCACACGTGATTCGACCAAGTTGGGCGACCGTACTCAACGAACTCAGCCAAGAATATAAAGACCAAGGGGAGTTGGAAAAACTAAAAACCGATTTAGCTCAAGAGTTCAAACTGTCAGCAGACTTGGGGCAAACGCTGACCGCGATTTCGGAGACCCGGCAATGGTTGTCCGAACAGCCGAGCGGACTGCAAGCCACATTCCAGTCTCTGCTCAAATCTTCTCAGGCAGCGACGACCGTTTCGCAAATCACAGATTCGTCTGATGCAGTAAATGCTTGTTTGACGCATTCGGGGCAGATCATTGACGATTGCGAATCACTCACTTGGGAACAGTTGGAGACTTACTTGCAGCAAGTGGAAAATTCGCTCGAGGAGATCCCGGACTTTCTGGCCTGCTTGAAACGGATGAAGGATTTACCGCCTACGTTGAGACGTTCAATCCGACAATTCCCCTTGAACTTTCAACAACTGGAAACCGCCATCGCCGATGCAACTTACGACTCGCATTTGCAAAACGATCGCGAGTTAAACCGATTTAATTTTTCGGAGCATCAGGCCGCCACCAATAACTTGAACGACAATTACCGCAAATGGCTGGACGCCAATACGCACGAAATCCTCACTCGGCAACGATCTGTTTTCATGGAACATATCGAACTCTGCGAAAACGCGGCTACCACGCTCACGCCGGAAGAAAAGGCGTACAAGAAACGTTACCAAAAAGGCCGGCGAGAATTGGAGCATGAGTTTGGCAAATCGATGAGGTATAAGCCGATCCGCGATCTGATGGCGGAGGAATCGGGCGAGGTGGTCAACGATTTGAAACCGGTTTGGTTGATGAGCCCGTTGAGCGTTTCGGATACGCTGCCGCTTCGAGGTAATCTCGTCGATGTGGTGATCTTTGACGAGGCGAGCCAGGTAACGCTTGAGGAAGCGATCCCCACGATCTTTCGTGCTCCCCAAGCGATCGTGGTCGGCGATCAGATGCAATTGCCGCCCACCAACTTTTTCGCCAGCAAGAAATCGGAAGAGGATGAAGGGCTGGAGTTTGAAGAAGAGGGGCAGTGGGTTCAATACGATTTGAACACGAACAGCTTGCTCAGCCATTCCGCCAAGAACTTACCCAGCACCATGCTTGGCTGGCACTACCGCAGTCGTAGTGAGTCCCTAATCAGCTTTTCCAACCGAGCGTTCTACAATGGACGATTGTTAACAGTACCCGACGAAGCGTTGCCCGCACCGAAGCTGAAGCGAATCTCTGTTGAGGATTTGGCAACAGACGATTTCGAACGTCGCGCAACAGAAGCAACGTCACGACCGATCAGCTTCCATTTCATGGAGCAAGGGATTTATGACAATCGTCGAAACCGAATCGAAGCGGACTACATTGCAAACTTGGTCCGTGAGTTGCTTCGGCAGAATGAAAACCAGGAACAGCCGTACAGCATCGGCGTCGTTGCGTTCTCCGAGGCTCAGCAAGAAGCGATAGAGCAAGCGTTGAATCGCTTGGCTGAATCGGACCGAGAGTTTCGAGCTCTATTGGATTCAGAGTTGGAACGAGAGGTCGACAATCAATTCGTTGGGCTGTTGGTAAAGAATCTGGAGAACATTCAAGGTGACGAACGGGATATTATTATTTTGAGTGTCTGCTACGGGCAAAACACGGCCGGCAAAATGTATATGAACTTTGGCCCGATCAACAAAAGCGGAGGCGAGAAGCGATTGAACGTGGCTTTTTCACGAGCCAAAAAGAACATGTGTGTCGTGAGTTCGATTACAGGCGACCGAATCACCAACGACTACAACGATGGTGCTCGCTGCCTGAAAAACTACTTAACGTATGCCGAAGCCGTTTCAGTGGGCGATGCAGACAACATGGCCGTCGTCCTGCAAAAACTCTCTCGACAAGAATCAGACGATCGGACGGCAGACGCTTCGCCGCTGGTCGAACAGATCTCAGCAGCATTACAGAGCAAAGGTTTTGAAGTCGATCGGAACGTCGGACAATCTCATTTCCAGTGTGATTTGGGCGTTCGCAAATCGGGCGATCAAGTCTATCGGCTGGGAATATTGGTCGACAATGCAGAATACTATCGGTTGGACGATGTGCTGGAACGGGACGTAATGCGGCCTCGCTTGCTGGAAGCTTTCGGATGGAGAATCGCATTCGTGCTGGCCAAAGACTGGTACGAAGACCGCGAGCGCGTGCTCGACCGATTGCTTGGCGAGTTGGAGGAGGCGGTTCAATGAGAACGGTAGTACAACGTGTTAGCTCAGCACATGTAATTGTTGACGGTGAGACGGTCGGAAAGATCGGACACGGGCTACTGATTCTGGTCGGTGTCCAACGCGAGGATAGTGACAAGGACGTAACCTATACGGTCGACAAGATCACAGGGCTGAGAGTTTTCGAAGACGCCGAAGGAAAAATGAACTTGCCCATCACCGACACAAATGGGGCCATATTGGCCGTCAGTCAATTCACCTTGCTGGGAGATGTGCGCAAGGGGCGCCGTCCCAGTTTTATTACCGCAGCCGATCCCGAAACCGGCAACCGCCTGTACGAAGCGGTCGTAAGTGGACTTCGTGAAAAAGGTTTAACCGTTGAAACGGGTAAGTTTCAAACCGACATGAAAGTCCATCTGGTCAACGATGGTCCAGTAACGATATTGCTAGACAGCCAAAAACTGTTTTAAGAACCCGCGATTACTAGACGTTTCAGTCCAGGTTTTCAGATGGCGGGCCTAAAATGGGTTGAAATCAAAAATGGGTTGAAATCAAAAATGTATGGGAGTTGATGTATTTTGAATATTTCTAACTCGAATGAAATTCCCAAACGCCTTCAGGTGTTCAAAAGGGCAATGGTTGTTTTCCTGATTGGCTTGGGGATTTACGGAAGCCTTTTGGCCTACAATATTTATTGGCAGCCAGTCGTTTTGAATCTTGACGACAAATTTCGCGGCGAAATCACGCTTGAGTTTTACCCAACCAAGTTGTCAACTTTGTTTCCCAGAAAAAAGGACTTCTTTATAAAGGAGGGAATGAAATCACGGTTCAAATCAACAAGTCCTTACTCAACTTTTTGCGCAACCAAAGCGACATTATCAGATGGCAGAGTACTTCCCGTTTATTTTTCATCTGACATTGCGACCATCACGGACGAGCAAAGGGTTGGATTGTTTATAGTTGATCTCACGTTACGCCGGGCAATATTTTGTATTGGAAAAAAAGGTGATGCGAAAAAGGCCTACAAGCGATACGGAGAGCAAATAGTCGAAGAGGCGAGGAAGCGCAATGAACCGAAGTTAAAAAAGCCCTGAAGGGGCGACATCTTTTGAAAAAGAAAGGCGCAATTCCTGCCGCCCCTTTCGGGGCTCTATAAATTCGGTTAAACCAAATCCCACGGCTTACGCCGTGGGCTACATCATGCCGCCACTTTCGTGGCTAACTGGATTCGACTGGGCGAACCGCAGGCACCCGATTTCCGTGTCGTTTTCTGGCTTCACCGAACCAATGATTTGTCCCAAAGATCATCGACCCAAGCCGACCAGGGAATGTCCAGCGGTTCGTGTCCGTAGTGGTTCATCAACGGGCCATCGCTAAAGATCAACAACACTAAAAACGCCAGTTTGCCATAGGTCGTATAGTTCGGCCAAGCTTTTTTACCCCAGAATTTTAACGCCGTACCCGACGACCTTTTCAAACGCCGCCCACGGAAGTCAACTGAGTACAGTTCGTCCAATGCCAAGTGGGAAACAAACCCAAGTACGACCGCCCACGATTTGAATAGCCTTGCATCCAGATCGGGAGAAAGGCAGATCAGGAAGGTGATCATCCCCGCAATCAGCGCAGCGGGGATACTGTGCCACATCCCGCGATGTGTTGTGTATTGCCGAAAGACGTGCCCGACACCAAATCGAATAAATACATAGAGAACCCCAGAAGCGAACACCATCGTTTCCGGCGTCCATCCTAGTGATTCGAATCGTCGCAGCATCAACATCGGCACCAACACCGAAACGAAGGACAACATTTCACGAAGGGGAATCCCCGAGTTGTGATCCAGATCAGGTAACATTCCAGCAACACTGCATAGTGCACCGGCAACCATGCAATGCTGTATCGAAAGATCAAAGTAAAGATGACCGATCGTTGCATAGCCGATGCCGACCACAGTGCTAACAGTAATATGAGTTTGAAAGTTGGCCACGAAGAATGCGTCGTCTTGGTAAATGTTCGAAGTAAGTAAGCTCTGGCGTTTGGTTTAATTAACGCAGAACAGTACTTCTACCCATTGTTCAGCGGAACGAAAACAAGAATTAACGCACGCTAGCAAGCCAGTATCATTCAGCTAGCAAATGGCGAGTTTGGCATCGTTTCCGTTCATTTGTCTTGAGCCTTGGCCGTGAATAAGATTAAATCCACATCCTTGCCACTCGAGACATTCGAGATTCGACCAAGGATTCGGTCGCAGGCTATCGTTTCCAAAACAATGCCTGAAAAATAAATTACCACGGAGTAGGAGTTATTTATGTCAATCTATGACATCTTGATGTTGATTGTTTTCATCGGTGCGATTTTCTTCGGCTGGTGGAAAGGGCTCGCGTGGCAAGTCGCTTCGTTCGCTTCGGTCATTGTCAGCTATTTCGTAGCCATGAATTTTCATGGCATGGTTTCGCCGTACTTGCAAGTCAACCCACCGTGGAACAAGTTCGCCTCCATGCTAGTCCTTTTCCTGGGTACTTCGTTGGTGATTTGGATCGGATTTGGCTACGTACGCAGCTCAATCGACCAAATGAAGCTGGATGGCTTTGATCATCAGTCAGGCGCAATTCTGGGGGCTTTCAAAGGCGGATTGCTATGCATGTTGGTGACTCTATTCGCGGTGACTTTGCTTCCCGACACGCTATCCAACAACGTAATCCACTCTCGATCCGGCAACTTTATTGCACGCTCGCTGAACCAACTTTCAGTTATGGTGCCACAGGAAATCCACGCCATTCTGTCTCCGCGACTGGAACAGATGAATCAGTCGTTTGCCGCTCAAGGAAAAGATCCAACCGAAAAAATAACGTTGGAGAATCGCGATACTTGGTTCGTTGAAGGTACACCTACCATCAACCGAGTTCCCAACCGCGATCCATTCGGTCAGGGCATCCAAACCATCGAGGGCCAATTTTCAAACCAACGCGTGATTACGCCTCGGATCAATACCAACCAACGCCCAACGTCCGATAATCTTTTGCCCAACGTTAATTTCCAGAGGAACACTGGAGAACTGCTTAATCGCGGTTTCGAAGCGATCGGGCAGGGGATTGATCGAGGTCAAAACCGATAGTTGCGTCTGCTGGCCAGACCGGTGTTAAACAGGCCGTTTGCCAGCCATGAAATAAGATCAAAAGTCGGTCTCAATTTTTGGCAACCCAAGGCGTCGGTCGATGAGAATTTTCAGAATAGAACAGCGGAAGAGGACAGGAACAAATTG
>CAZDBA010000096.1:0-20297 GCA_964503615.1 uncultured Pirellulaceae bacterium | reverse complement strand
TGGAAGCTTTTGAGTCGGCAGATGCTTCTGAAGAATCTTTAGCGCCACCGGAGTACCAATCGGTAAATCCTTTCCAGATGCGCCCTGCCAGTTTGCCGCTGAGAACATCTTCGGTCATCGTTTCTCGTTCCATCGAAAAATTGTGCCAGACGGCCGAGACGTAGGGATGCCCGACTGTTCCAACAAACGAATAGATGCCCTGATTGTTGATATCGCCTAGCGCTTCCCAGTAGTGGTTGAACACATGTCGCTCCAGCATTTCACCTGTGACACGGACCGTTGTCAAAGCACCTTTGGCAACGTTTCCGACTTGGTTAAGCGTGTACATCGTCATTGCGCTGGAAACATCAAAGACATCAACATCTTGTTCGGCTGCCATCGAATACATATCGTCCCAAAGACGCTGCATCTCTTTTTGCGGAAGTAGCTGAGTCGGATCGAGCTTGGCGACTTGGGCCGTTGTTTTGTTGACGGTATCGGTCAGGCCTTCGACGGTAAGCGGAGGCATGTCAAAGACGCTTGCTGCGTCGCCACTTGTTTCGCCGACCACAGCCAATAGATCGGCTGTGGAGTCGATCGTTGACTCTTCGGGAATAACTCCCTGCTTTTTAAGCTCAACCGACAGTTCTTTCAGCATCGCATTCGAACCGTACGCAATATCGCTGGTGATGGCCAGGATCGTCATGGGGGAAACGTGAAGCATCGCCATTCCGGCCAACTCAACAAAGTTGCTTACTGTTTTCTTGGCGACGTAGCCATCCACGCTGGAATCGACTTGCCCTTCTTTGGGTTCCGCTTTCACGCCACCGATGTCGTTGGCGACAAAGTCCAGCATTTGATCGACGAACATCGTGTACGACTTTGAATCGCGAAAGGCTTGAGGGACTAACAGCGAAGCCGACTCGCGAAGTGCGCCGCCAACCATCGCCGACGTGCTTCGCAGAGCTCGCTCGGGTAGAGAAAGTCCATAAGTCAGATACTCGTAGATGGACCGTATTCCTGGGTCAGCAGCAGGTGGGCTGGGCTGATCGGTTGTTGCGTCTTTTTCCGGTGTATTCTCTTTTTCGTTCATGAGCGAAATTGTTTTATCTTTGTAGCTATCGAAGAATTAAAACTGGGTATTCGTTGTGCCCCATCCATTATTGCATATATTTCGCTCGACGAAATCGAACTCGCTTAATCTAAAGGCCTTTCGCAACTTTGAGACGTTGGGAATTCTGGCGAATCCCACAATGAGAAAAGGAACGCGTGGACATTCGGGTTGCTTCTAGAGTCCTCGCTCGCTTAAGCTGAACGACATGTCAGACGAAACCGACAAACCGGAAAGCGACACAGATCCTGACGATTCATTTCTTTCGGGTGAGGAAAATGACGGCCAGGAGTTTTCGCTGGATCAACTAAGCGAAGCTTACGCAAAAGTTCTCAAGGAACAAAACAGGTCCGGTTCCGAAGATCCAACTGAAGATGACGGCGCTGATCTCAGCAAAGACGGCGAAGAGCCGACTGAGCAGACCGAATCGTCGACTCCTGAATCAGATCAAGCCGATGCGGAAGAGATCCTGGATGACACACCTTGTGCGGTTAGTCCGTTGACGATTTTGGAAGCGGTGTTGTTTGTCGGCGCTCCACAGGATACCGTTCTGACCGCGCGAAAAATTGCGGCACTTATGCGTGATGTGAGCCCTAAAGAAGTCAAAGCTCTTGTCAAAGAACTTAACGAGTCCTACGAGCGAGAGGGAGCGGCCTATCGTGTTGTCGAAGCTGACAAAGCGTTTCGAATGGAGCTTGCGCCTGAATTCGAAACGGTGCGTGAAAAATTCTACGGTGAGGTTCGCACAGCTCGGCTTAGCCAGCCCGCCATCGACGTGCTGTCGATCGTTGCTTATCACCAACCGATTTCTCGAGAGCAAGTTGACAAGATTCGAACTCGAAAAAGTAGTGCCTTGCTGACTCAGCTTTTGCGGCGACAGTTATTGGAGATTCGCACAACCGATACTCAACCTCCGAAGCGTCAGTATATTACCACCGAAAAGTTCCTGGCGATGTTCGGACTCGAGGGGCTGGAAGATCTTCCACAGGCGCATGAGGTCTCGTCGATCGATCAACTTGCCCAATAAGTTGCCCTAAAGCGCAAAACCGAAAAAGTAGGTTGGCGAAATGCCCCTTCGCGATTGGAGCTCAAGGGAAAAACAGTTTAGACGAGTGTCATGGCTTGTCCCGAGAATGTATAACTGGGATGTGATTTGAAACTTGATGTCGTAGACAGTTTCTGTGCGCTAGATTCAATCTGACTCGAAGACAGAATAACTCGATGGCTGTGTGCTGTTGGACAAAGAAAGGTCGTACATGATGCGCAACGTCGTGGCACTCGTATTGGGGGGAGGTCGGGGGACTCGACTGGCTCCGTTGACTTCAATTCGTAGTAAGCCTGCGGTCCCGTTGGCCGGGATGTATCGTTTGATCGACATTCCCATTTCCAATTGTATGAACAGCCAGATCAATCAGGTCTTTGTGCTGACTCAGTTTATGTCAGTCTCTTTGCATAAACATATTCGCCGATCCTATTCTTTCGATCATTTCAGCGGTGGCTTTGTCGAATTGCTTGCTGCTCAGGAAACGCCCGGCGCAGGCACGGACTGGTATGAGGGTACTGCGGATGCGGTCCGGAAGAACCTTTTGTACTTCGATCAGAAGCATATCGACTACGTATTGATTCTGTCTGGAGATCAACTCTACCAAATGGATTACCGTCAGTTGATCAACAGTCATCGAAGAAGTGGAGCAGATGTTTCGATCTCCTGCATGCCGGTTGATGCGGAAGCGGCAAAAGGATTTGGCTGTATGCGATTGGACGATAAAGGGCAGGTGATTGGGTTTTTGGAAAAGCCGAAAACGGATGAAGAGCTTGAAGTCGTGCGAACCGACCCGGCTTGGATCGACGCACACGGGGTTGAGAGCCTTGGCCGTGAGTTTCTGGCAAGCATGGGGATTTATGTCTTTAACCGTAAAGTTCTGGAAGAGCTGTTAACTCAAACCGATTATCGGGACTTTGGCAAAGAAGTGTTCCCGTCGGCAATCGATACGCGACATGTTCAAACGCACATGTTTGACGGATATTGGGAAGATATCGGTACGATCAAGTCGTTTTACGACGCCAATCTGGAGCTGGCCAGCAGCAAGCCTCCGTTTAGTTTGGCTTCGCAGGAATCGAAAATCTTCACCCGTGCCCGTTTTTTACCACCGTCCCGAATCGGTGACGCGAAAATCAGCAATAGCTTGGTCGCCAACGGTTGTCGGATCGGAAGCGGAGTTGTCATCGAGAATAGCGTAATCGGATTGCGAACGGTCATTGGCGACAACGTGACGATTAAGGATTCGATTGTGATGGGTGGCGACTTTTACGAATCTGATCGTGACAAAGTTGATGATAGCGCGGAGGGTAAATGGCCAATCGGAATCGCCGATGGGTGCCATATTCAGGGTGCGATCATTGACAAGAACTGTAGACTTGGAACAAATGTAAAAATCATCAATGAGCCCAAGCGGATGGATACCGATCTTGAGCACCCCGTTTGCGTAATCAGAGACGGCATTCCGATCGTTATAAAAGGGTCGCAGTTACCTGCCAACTGGGAGCTTAGTCAACTGAGCTAGGCTTTATCCTCCAAGTCGCCTTTGGACACGCGAAAGTAGCGGCGATTCGGCAAACAGGTTCTTTCGCTCCCCAAAGGGGTTGGTTTGCGCTTTCTGAGTTGCGAGTTTAGGAAAAATTTCTAGCCGACACAAAAGAGCACTTGCGGTGAAATCGTAATTTAAAAAACCTGTTTACGGTTCGTGGTTTAGGACGTCGAAACAATCAGTACCCAAGTAGTTCCCGAACCCAAGCAGCACGATTCGCATTCAAACGAATTGACTTGCGAATTAAGGAAGTGTTTCAAACTGAATTGCAGTCTGGTCGATTGCAAATTGACGAGATCGAAATACTGGTAAAACTCGCCCAGTAACTCGATCTGACGTTTGAACCTTCCAAGGTAGAAAGCTCCAATGCAATTTGACCCTAACCCAATCATCTCCAGTAATGATTCGCTGATGGGCAAGCTTTCTACGGTTTCGGGGTGGCGGTTGGGAAGCAAACTTCACGAAGGTCGCTGGGTTAACCAGTATCAAGCAGCAACCATCGCGTCTGATAGTTCTTTCGATTATGTCTTCAAGACGATCAAACCGGGACTGTCTAAAACGATGTTGGAACAAGCCATCACACGCCTGACCTCCGAGGCAATGGTGACTGAGCAAGTCCAACAACGAAACGTGATACCTCTGCTGGACGCAGAATTAGACTACGCTCCATTTTTTCTCGTCCAACCTTTGGTCAGTGGCGCGAGCCTCAGCCAATTGATCGCGACAAAACAATCGATCCCGATGTCGCGTTTGTTTTGGCTTTTCAGGCAGACTGCTGAGGCGATCTCGGCAGTCCACGATCATCATCGCATTTACGGCGGTGTTCACCCCTCGCACGTTCTCATTTCCCAGGCCGGTGATGTCTCGCTGATCGGCTGGGGGAATTCAGTTCCTTTTGGTGAACCGTTGTCAGCATCTTTAGGGCAAGATGCAACGGAACCTTTTTGGTTGGCTCATTACGCAGCACCTGAAATGTTCGATGATTCCTATCTCGCGACCGAATCTAGCGATGTGTACAGCATCGGAGCCATGATTTACAGAATGTTTGCCGGCCAACCGCCATTCGAAGTAGCCAATATGAAACTACTAAGAAAGTACTCCAACTCCTGTCTGCATGAGGACCTGCAAGTCTTGCAGCCGGCTTGCCCCGGAGCGTTGAACCAGCTCGTCAATCAGATGTTGACCAAGAACCCGGTGCGTCGTCCCAATCTTAAAGTTATCATCGACCAGCTAATCTCCCTGGAAATCGAACACTTTCAGGACAGGACGCTGGTCCAGCTGTAGATGAGCTGCCTGAGATGGTAACCTGAGGGGCCGTTTCCTCGCTAACGCGTCGGGTTTCCAGTTGCCTTTGGCAAATCCCAATCGGTGCAAAACGAGCCCAACTGCATTGATCCCGGCAGCATTTGGCTTGTTGTTTGTGATCTTGGGCGGAATCGGCTATCTCGGCGAAGAGCCACGAAAACACGCGATGGGCTGTTGTGCTTGGTATACGTGCTCCTTTCGGTTCGCTCGTTTATTGCCGCTCGAAAAGCTCGTGAAGCGGCAGAAGCAGTGGGAGCATAAATGTCCAGTACGCTATTTGAAACTTATTTCAAATTACTGGCCAAACAAGTTCATATAAATAATGAAAAAAATTTCGATCCTGGTTCAATTGTCATAGGAACAATTCAGGAACATTTGATAAGTTACAGCAGCCAAACTGCTTCTACTGGTCCTCACATTCCCGGTTGAACAAGAGCACTGCGGCTCGCCAGGTCCCTAAGGGTTGGCGGTATGCAAAACTAACCAACAGAGATAAAGCTCATTGGGTTGAGCTTACAGTGCTGACGATGAATGTTTTCAGTCGGGCCTATCTAGATGGGCTATACGAGGACTTCCAGTCCGACCCTCAATCTTTGCCACCCGAATGGCAAAGTTATTTTCAGGATTTCGACCCGACAACTGCTGAGCTTGGCGCTCCGCCGGAGGTTGCGCCATCGCTTTCGGATCCTGATTCTAATGTTGCTCAACTTCAGGACCGAGTCGACCAACTCGTTCGTGGCTTTCGAGTGCGTGGCCATCTTCAGGCCAAAATAGATCCGCTCGGTATTCCACGGCCTACCAACCGTGAGTTGAATCCGGAGTCCTATGCCTTGCTTCCCAGCGATATGCAGCGAAAGTTTTCGGCTCGCACCATCGATGGTAAGAACTTCCGTACCTTGGAAGAGATCATTGGTCAATTGCGCGAAACGTATTGTCGTTCAATTGGTGTCCAATTTATGCACATCGACGATCACGGTGTTCGCAATTGGTTACAAGTTCGCATGGAGGGAACCGGTAACCGTTTGCAGCTGGACCGCAAAACACAAGTTCGAATTTTGACTAAGCTGACCGATGCGACGATTTTCGAAGAGTTTATGCGCACCAAGTACATCGGCGCAAAAACGTTTTCGCTGGAGGGCGCTGAGACATTGATCCCGCTGTTGGATCTCGCTCTGGAGTCAGCAGGAGAACATGGGGTCAAACAGGTTGTGCTGGGAATGGCCCATCGTGGGCGACTGAACGTACTAGCCAACATCCTCGGCAAACGCGCGACCAACATTTTTTGGGGCTTTGAGGATCGTAATCCGGAACTCAGTCGTGGTGGGGGTGATGTGCTTTATCACCTCGGCCATAGCAGCGATTGGAAAACAGCAGCTGGCAAGAACGTACACATCTCACTTTGCTTTAACCCCAGCCACCTTGAATTCGTGAATACCGTCGCGATGGGGCGGTGCCGCTGCAAACAGGACCGGTTTGACGATCCACTGCATCAGGAGTGTATGACCGTGCTGATCCACGGTGATGCCGCGTTCGCCGGTGAGGGCATCGTGCAAGAGACGTTGAATCTCAGCCAGTTGGATGGTTACAAGGTTGGTGGAACTTTGCACGTCGTGCTCAACAACCAAGTTGGCTTTACGACCCTGGCTGACGAAGGACGAAGTACGACTTACTGTACCGATATCGCCAAAATGTTGCAGATTCCGATCTTTCACGTAAACGGTGAAGATCCGGAGGCGGTTGCTCAAGTCGTAAAACTGGCGATGGAGTTCCGTCGTGAGTTCCAACGCGATGTGGTGATCGATTTGTGGTGTTATCGCCGCCATGGACACAACGAAAGTGACGAGCCGCGATTCACGCAACCGGAAATGTATCGAACGATCGACTCTCAACCGAAAGTTCGAGATAGTTATCTCAAGCAACTTCTGCGTTTCTCCGATATCAATGAAGCGGATGCGGAAAAGATTGCGACCGATCGAAAAGACACCTTGCAAAAGGAATTTGACAACGCCAAACAAGCTCAGTTCGAATCAGATACCCAAACTCTGGGTGGAAATTGGGAACGCTATTATGGTGGGCCAGAACGAAGTGACGACAACGTTGACACGGGCGTTGATTTGGAATCGTTGAAAAAGGTGATCAAGAAATTGTCGGCGGTTCCCGACGATTTTACCCTCAATCGCAAGCTGAAGAATCTCCTGATTTCCAGATCCGAAATGGCTGAGGAGAAAAAGCCTGTTGATTGGGCGACTGCGGAACTGGCCGCTTTTGGTTCTCTGGCTACCGCCGGACATTCGGTACGCTTGTCGGGACAAGATTGTGGTCGCGGTACGTTCAGCCAACGTCATGCTGTTTTGCACGATAGCAATACGGGGTCTAAGTATCTCGCGCTCGGCCATCTTTCAGATGAACAGGCCAAGGTCGAAATCATAAACAGCCCGCTCAGCGAAGCGGGAGTGCTTGGTTTCGAATACGGGTATTCACTCGATGCTCCGGAGAGCCTTGTTCTGTGGGAAGCTCAGTTCGGTGATTTTTGGAACACCGCCCAGGTTATTGTCGATCAGTTTATCTGTAGTGCTGAGGATAAATGGAATCGTTTGAGTTCGTTGGTCATGCTGCTTCCGCACGGCTTCGAAGGTTCGGGACCTGAGCATTGCAGTGCACGCCCCGAGCGATTCTTGACACTTGCCGCTGAGCACAACATTCAGATCGCTACACCCACCAGCGCCGCTCAGCATTTCCACTTGCTGCGACGGCAGGTGGTCAGGCCATGGCGAAAGCCGCTGATCGTTTTCACACCCAAATTTCTGCTGCGTGACCCCTACGTGATGAGTGAGTTGTCTGAATTCACCTCAGGCACGTTCCAAACGGTCCTTCCCGATCCTGATTTTGAGCAGTTCAGCAAGCCGAACCGGATCTTGATCGGCAACGGTAAAGTGATGGTCGATTTGCTCAAATCTCGCCGTGATGAAAACCGTGAAGGATGTGCAATCGTTCGGGTCGAGCAATTTTACCCGCTGCCAGTTGACTTGATTCGTAAAGAACTTGATCGCTACCCGGCCGGAACCCAAGTCTACTGGGTCCAGGAAGAGCCAAGAAACATGGGCGGTTGGTACTTTATGAAAGTCAAATGGGACGAGAGTGGCTTGGGAGACACTTGGCCTATCAAAGTGATCTCACGGCCCGAATCGGCCAGCCCATCAACGGGCTCGAAAAAGATGCATAAAATCGAGCAGGCGGAGCTGATCAATAATTGCTTTGCCAGCGGCTCAAAAGCTTCTGTTTCGGTATAGAGAAACATCACTTTAAATTCCTGTTTTACCCATGTTCGATTCCACGTTGGTGGATAGAATCCGATCGCTTACAATGCTGGCCGAGCCACAATTCTGGTCCGTGCCGCATAGTTTCTAACCCTAGAGTCAAACAAAAAATGGATGTTAAAGTTCCCGAGTTAGGTGATTCCATTCAAGAAGTTCAAATCGCCACGTGGCTGAAACAGGTCGGCGACTGGGTTGATCGGGACGAGGAGATCGTCGAGCTCGAATCGGAAAAAGCTTCCCAGAATTTCCCTGCTCCCGAGGCAGGCGTCATCACCTCGATAGCCGTCGCCGAAGGTGAGTTCGCAAAGATCGGTGATGTTCTTTGTGTCGTCGATACAAAGGCTGCAAAACCCGCAACCGTGGGTGCCGCGGCGCCAGCATCTGGCTCCACTGCGAGCGCGGGCGGTAACCAGGAATCTTTCGTGATGCCGGCTGCCGAACGGATGTTGCATGAGTACAAGATTGATGCAGACGCCATCAAAGCGACTGGTCCGGGTGGTCGTTTGACCAAGGAAGACGTTTTGACCTACGTACAGGAAAAAGGCCTACAACCTGGCGGCCAAGCAAAAGCTCAGCCGGCTCCCGCGCCAAAGCCAACTACGCCAGTCGACGACTTTAATGCGGCAATGGACGAGCTCGGTTTTTCTCGCGAGGAAAAGTCCAAGCCGATGAGCATGATTCGGCGCACGATTGCAAAGCGATTGGTTGAGGCTCAGCAGACTGCTGCACTGCTGACGACTTTCAACGAAATCGACATGCAACCGGTCATGGAATTGCGTTCCAAGTACAAAGAACCGTTCTTGAAAAAGCATGGTGTCAAATTAGGATTCATGTCGTTTTTCGCCAAGGCTGCCGTCGAGGCGCTAAAACGATTCCCGGCGATCAACACAGAGATTCGTGGTAACGATGTAATCACTCGCAACTACCACGACATTGGAATTGCCATCGGGGGCGGCAAAGGGTTGGTTGTGCCCGTATTGCGAAACGTGGAGCGAGTCAGTTTTGCCGATATCGAACGTCGAATCGGGCATTACGCCGCACTGGCCAAAGACAACAAAATCACGCCCGCCGATCTAACTGGCGGAACGTTTACGATCAGTAACGGTGGCGTTTATGGTTCGTTGCTTTCGACACCGATCGTCAATCCACCGCAAAGTGGAATTCTTGGCCTGCACTCGATTCAGGAACGTCCGGTCGCGATCGAAGGCCAAGTCGTTATCCGACCGATGATGTATGTCGCGTTGACTTACGATCACCGAGTCGTAGATGGACGTGAGGCGGTTGGGTTCCTAAAAACGATCAAAGAAGTTCTAGAAGAACCAGCACGACTGTTTTTAGAAGTCTAAAACAGGCCGAATCTTAACCTGCCAAAGAATTGCTTTGGTGAACTCTACATTTGCCCTATTGGGAAAGTTACTTCGAAGATGGCACAACAGGAATTTGATCTCGTCGTTTTAGGCGGAGGCCCCGGTGGCTACGTCGCCGCGATCCGCGCGTCGCAATTGGGATTGTCCGTTGCAGTAATTGATGAAAACCAACAGTTTGGTGGGACTTGCTTGCGTGTGGGTTGTATCCCAAGCAAAGCGTTGCTTGAATCCAGCCACATGTACTACGAAGCTACGCAGCACATGGAGTCGCATGGAATCAAAGCGGACGGCGTCTCGATCGACATCGATACGATGCTTAAACGAAAAGAGACAATCGTTGGGCAGTTAACCGGTGGCATCAAAATGCTGCTGAAGAAAAACAAAGTGGCCGCGATCGTAGGTCGAGGTGTGATCACGAAACCGGGAACCATTTCGGTTACCGGTGCGGATGCCGGTGAAGTCAGTGCCAAGCACATTTTGATCGCGACAGGTAGCAATCCGATGATGCTGCCGGGAATCGAGTACGATGGTGAGTACGTTGGCGACAGCACCACCGCACTTTCCTATCAAGAACCGCCAAAAAAATTGGTCGTTATCGGAGGCGGATATATCGGCCTGGAACTGGGTAGCGTTTGGAACCGTTTGGGTAGTGAAGTAGTCGTTTTAGAAGCGATGGACAAAGTCCTTGGCGGCTTGGACGGTGAAATTGCCAAGATCGCAACACGAGTGTTCACAAAACAGGGCATTGAGTTCAAAACCAAAGCGTGGGTTGAAAGCGCAAAAAAGGTTGGCGACAAATGCGTGGTCCAGTGCAAAGAGATGGAACCGATCGAGTGTGATCGCGTTTTGATGTGTACAGGTCGAGTCCCCAACACCAGCGGTATCGGCTTGGAAGAACTTGGCATTAAAACGGAACGTGGAGCGATCGTTGTCGATGCTGACTTCAAGACTTCGGTTGCTGGGATTTACGCAATCGGAGATTGTATCGGTGGAGCGATGTTAGCTCACAAAGCGTCTGAAGAAGGTGTTGCATGTGTGGAAAAGATCGTCACCGGCCATGGGCACATGAACTACGAAACGATTCCGGCTGTGGTCTACACCCATCCAGAAATTGCAGCCGTTGGCCGAACTCAGGAACAGTTGGAAGCGGCCGGTGTTGAATTCAACAAAGGGATGTGTCCCTACGGAGCCAACGGTCGTGCGTTGACTTTGGGCGACTCGAATGGCCGAATCAAAATCCTTGCGGACAAAAAGACCGATCGAATTCTGGGCGTTCATGCAATCGGCAACCGAGCAGGTGACTTAATCGCCGAAGCTGCGGTTGCCATGTCGTTCGGAGCGTCCAGCGAAGATCTCGCCAGGTGTTGTCATGCACACCCAACGCTGTCTGAGATTATGCAAGAAGCTGCATTGGCGGTAGACGGCAGAGCGATCCATACCTAGATGTAAAGACACGAAGAGAGAGGCGGGGGGCTCGCTACCGCTCTTCCTCTGCGCCTTCCTCGCTAACGCTTCGGGTTTCCAATTGTGCCGGTTAACCGCCGTTTAGTTCCAGTACCGACTCTAGTTTTGGTTCGATTGACGGTTCCAAGTCGAGCCAATCCTGATCGTTAACGGGATCGACAAGTTCGCCTTCGATCAACTCTGCTTCGATCACCTTTGGGGACGGAAGTACTTCAGGTTCGGTGTAAACGGGCGGGTGGATGGGATTGGGAGCGATGGGTGTAATCAGGGGCACTTCCACCGGATTTGTTTCGTGAAAATCGTGACGCAACGGTGTTGCTACCGTGGTTGGCAGTTTCAACGCGCCCAGCAACCTTTGAGCGACCACATGCTGAGGGTGCAAGCTCAATGCGGTCAGTAAATCGATTTGCGCATCCTCCAGCAAGCCGGCGCATCCTAAATGAAAGCCTCTTAGGATTAATGCGTCGACCGAATTTGGATTACGCGATAGGTACTCGCCCAAGGCAGCGATGCCAGTTTGGTAATTCACGCGATCGAACGCTTCAAAACGATTTCGAATGATAAAGTTCCAATCGTTCTGGTGAAGCAACTGAGTCGCGCTTTCCAGTTGGTTGACGGCCAAGTTGTATTCGCCCTGCGCTAGGCTTGCATGAGCGGCGAACAACAACAGCTTTCCGTTTTCATTGTCTTCGATCAGACTATGGTTGATGTGCTTGGCCGCTTCTGAAAAATTGCCGTTGCGGAATTCTTTTTCGGCCAGTCTTTGGTACTCCGCCGCATCGTATTTGGTTGAAATCAGATTCCCCGAGGCAGTATCAATGCGTGCGCCCGATCTTGGAGACTCAAGTTCAAGCATGTCGCGAGTGCGTAACTCTTTTCTCAGCGGACTGACATCGTGACTCAATACAGTTCTCGTAGAACGTTCTACCTCAAGCCTCGAGGTTTTTCCCAAACCGAGAGGAGCGGCTGGTGGCACCTTGGCATTAACGGTAACCACAACCTCAGGGACCACTGGATAAAACGGGCTCAGGCGGAAATAACTTTGGAAGAATCCTGGGATTCCATTGCGAGGAAAATAGGGTAAGCCGACAACGGTTGGCCCCACTCGATAACCATCTGCGATCATCCGCGTAAAATTCCCCGGTCGGTAAACGGGAGCAACTGGCGCGAACGAACCAACGATATAATTCGCTCGAATATGATGGCCGCGACGATGCAACTGCCCCGCGACAGGTTTAGCCGCGCCAAAAAAGATGCCACAAACAAAGAGCAAACAGACAAAGTTTCTAAGTTGAAATACCATCGAACTGATATATCCTGCGCACAAGTGAGTTCTGAGTTAGCTTGTCGAATCCGTTCCAAAGCCAAATCTCGCGCGAAGGGCACGGGGCTTGAAATCTTTCACAACTCTACCCCATCGCAAGCAGTTAGCCATTTTTCTCCCTAGGAAACTGAGCAGGAACAAGAGAGGAACTCACTTTGTTTTGGTTGAAATTCTTACCTGTTATCTGGCGAGTTTAGTGGCTTGGTAAGGTTTGCCGTGTAGTCAAGCTTTTGCAATTAATGGCATGAGATAAGAAGCATGAGAAGCGATCCTGCCCATGGCGCTCAACAGCAACCTTGATTTGTAAAGCTATACCGCTGGGGCAAATTTTTCAGTTCGGGTTATAGCAACGAAGCGGTCATTGACCTTAAATCCGATTGTTTCTGCGTTGAATTAAATACCGACGAATTGGGTTTTTCCCGTCGATACCATCCCATGAATCATTTCGAACGAAGTGAAAGCAAGGCTATTTAGAGCTTCACGGGTGAGACCAATAACAATGATAAGTCGTCGAGAAAATTATTCAGTTGCAATTGTCCTGTGCGTCGTTATGGCGTTCTCATCAGTGGGCTGCAAATATAGCGGAGGAAAATTCGCACCGAATTTCTCATTGCCAAAATGTAAATTGCCTTCGTTTCCGCGACTTAGGCAGCCTAAGGCAACACATCAGGTCGGGACCTGTGGCTGCGCGGCTTGTCAACAAATTGCTGCTGAAGCAAATGAGTATGAGAGCGAAGCTCCGACTGGAAGTTGTCAAAGCTGCAATGTTCAAGGCTCGGGAACTTCTTCAGAGCTTTATCCTGTTGAGCCTGTTCCACAACCCCAGCAATTGGATGAGTATCACACTCCGCCGCAAGACCCAAATTCGATCGCTCCGCTATATCCAACTCCGGTAGAAGGACTAAACGAGGAGGGGCCAGTTGAAAAAAGTATTGAGGATGGCAAAGAGCTGTTTATCGTTCCCGAAAACGGTGATTTCAAACCTCGAACTAACAACAGTTTTGAAGCTCGAGGAAAAGCTCCCAAATTCGAAAACAAAATCAAAAACTTCCAAAAGACGGTTACCGCTCCGGTTCAGAAAGCACTGACGAGCACGGAAAACGATTTCAAAAAACAATGGGAGTCAGAGTTTGATAAAAAGACTGCTTCCATCGAAATGGCCGATCAAACTGATAAATTGAAAAACAAACTGAGCGATCTAAAAACAGAACTCAGTCCTTCGCCGAAAGCTATTGAGCAAATTGATCCACTAGCGATTCGACGTCCAGAAAACCCAATCAATAATCCGGTCGAAAACGCCGTTGATGAGATCCTGGAGGCGGCCGAATCGAAGGTCAAACCTCAGCCAGAACCTCAACCGGTCCCTGAGCCAGAGCCGGCACCTTCGTTTGCTGCTGATCCTGTACCGCCGGCCCCGATCGCTGAAGCAGCTCCACCAGCACCGCTGGCTCCACCGGCCCCGATCGCTGAAGCAGCTCCACCAGCACCGCTGGCTCCACCGGCCCCGATCGCTGAAGCAGCTCCACCCGCACCGCTGGCTCCACCGGCCCCGATTGCTGAAGCCACTCCACCAGCACCAGCTGCTCCACCAGCACCGACAATGGTAGCCGAGTCAGCCACTTCGCCTCAGATCGAAGTCGAAGCGGTTGAGGAGATCTATGGTGCGATCTTGTTCGACAAGCGAATCGAAGAGAACCTGCGAGCTGATAAAGAATCAAATCTCGATTCGGTACCTAGCTTACCGGCCACGATCGAGTTCCCTCAAGAGCCTTGGAAGATCGAATTGTTGGCTCCTCAGCCCAAGAGTGCGAATCGGATAGCTCGGCTACCGCAACCGGCGGAACAAAACAAACCATCAGATAGAGTTGTGCTGCGTGCGTTCTCGCATCAAAGCTCACTCAGAACGGCTCGCAATACTCAAGTGCCTGTTCGGTCTGTCAGCACCCGTCCGGCTACCCCAGCGGCTCCACCTCAGGGAACTGGTGATATCGACTTCATCATCAAATCGTTGCCAGAACCGCCGAAAAACCAAGAGCCTTCACAGCACGAGCAACGTACGCATCGGAATCCCTATCCGGTTCTGCAAGCGAGACCAACAGGCAGTGATGATTTGACTCGCTGCAAAATCCGACTTGATTCGAGCAGTCAGAGTGACAAGAACAATCGTGATTTTTGCCAGTTCAAAAGCACAGTACCGGAACAGGTAGAGAAAGTAACGACCTATCAGTTCTCCACTCAGGAACCGATTTACATCGAGCGAACAGCCAATACCAATAGTATCCGGGCGGACCTTCCTTCGCTTCGATAGAAACCAACACGGGAACTCAATCGTTGTCTTTTGCAACGGGTCTATTTTGCACGGATACGCAAAACACGGCCAAGTTCACAACTCCTGAAGCCAGTAGGAACTTGCCAACAGTTCGAAAAGCGGATGGGGCCAAAATACCCCCAATCATTCCGATGCTAAGGTAAATTGCGAGCAGAGTGACGTGCGCGCCCAGCAGACCCGCTGAGACTTGAGATAAAAAACGCAATCCATACCCCTCTCTAAATTCAGGTAAAACGAAACGACCTGTTCTAAAATATAGCTTAGCTACGGTTGCTGGCGCTTCAACTGTGGCTATCGTCAAAACGGCTGATAAGAATCAGGCAACCTCTCTGGGTTGGAACCAATCGCAGTCTCAAGAAAGCCTGTTGGTCCATTTTTCGCTCAAGCGGTCCTAGGGGATTAATTTAAGCCTTTTTGACTGCTAATGGCAAATAAGTTGGTAAGATCCATGTGGTCCAAGTATCAGATTAAATTAAGTCCGTTGTAGGTATATCTGCCCGGTTTAGGTGTTGGTGTAAGGTGGTTCATTGCCTACTTCGATGCCTAGGCGTATACTTTCGAACCTCGTCTTCCAGCGTCTTGTCTCATTCCCACCGTTTATTTCTTGCATTCGTTCAAGGTTGTTCACCATGCTAAGACCTATATTTTTCGTTTTGTTGGCGCTATTGATATTACCTTCAATCGCTGCGGCGCAAACCATTGATGTCTACATCGTTGCCGGACAGTCCAATACCGATGGACGGGGTGAAGTAAGTGACTTATCAGAAGCGCAATTGGCGAATCTCGAAAACGATACAATTATCAGCTATGTCAATCCAGGCTCGGAACGGGAACGAGCGGTCCCAACATCAACTCCCCCTGATCTTGATGTGGGTACCAACGGCTTCACGCCATTGGTCCCAGGCGGCTTTAGCGTTGATGGTACTTCGGCTCGTCAGTTGACCCCAACGTTTGGACCAGAACTATCATTCGGAGCTTTGATTGCTGAAGCAACCGGTTCCAATAACCAGATCGCAATTATTAAGGTCTCACGCGGGGGGGCGAGCCTCCGAAACGATTGGAGGGTAAATCCTACTGTCGACCCAGGGCCTGATACACCCGAAGGTTTCCTTTACCGGGCACTTCTTGAAGAGGTTCCCGCTCGTTTGGCGGAGCTTGAGGCAGACGGCAGCACGGCCATTGTAAGAGGTGTCGTTTGGCACCAAGGCGAAAGCGATAGCGTCAATGGCGTTGATGAATACGTAGAACGATATATTGAATTTGTCGAAAGTGTGCGTGATGAATTTGGTGAGGATATTCTGTTTGCTGTGGGTGAGCTATCGCGAAACCGCGTCGACCCTGATGGTTCGGACCGTAGCATACTCTTTAACACCAATCTCGCTCAGTTAGCCGCCGACTCGGCTGACCCCAATAATTTGGATGTGCCCTCGGGCATTTTCCTCGTAAGCTCTCTCGGATTGGAAACACCGAGAAGCTTGGATCCGACCAACTTTGACACTGACGGTACCCACTTCACTGCTAACGGTCAAATAGAACTCGGGGAGCGTTACGTAGCTGCGTTTCAAACCGAGCCACTTAACGAATCTGTCGTGTTCGATTTTCGCACTGAAGGGAGTGGAGTGATTGGAGCTGACCCTGCCGGTACAAATTTTGACCCTAGCGTAGCAGGTGACACCATTACAGTTGGTGGACTCACGGTGGAGATTGTCGATGTCACCGCTCCAGAATATGACACAACAGGCGATCTCCCTGTGTCAACAGGTAATATCCTCAGTTCAGCTGCTGGTGACGCAGTCAACACCAACGTTTCCGGGCAAAACGCACTTGGTATCAATAACTCCTCGATCAACAACGGCAATTTTGATTTGATCGGTAATGGCAGTGAGAGCAGTGACCTGAATCCAGGTGAAACAGTTACATTCACTTTCGATCAACCTGTACAGTTCACTTCCATCGAGTTGGAATCAGTGATTGATGTCGACAGTTTTGATGTATTGGTTGATGGAGTTGCTGTCTTGGAAACCACTGGCGACGATTCATTCATCGACCTTGGCGGCCTAGCAGACATTACGATCGCAGCCGGTTCTGAAATCACGTTCGCTGTCGATGGTGTATTGGAAACAGCGACTATGGGTCCCGCCACAAGTGTTCGTATCGAATCGTTTACGGTTGAGATCATTACCGCAGCACCACCAATTCTAGGTGATGTAAACCTGGACAATAGTGTTAACTTTTTTGACATCGGGCCATTCATTTCAATTTTGGCTAATGGTCTGTTTCAAGCCGAAGCGGATATTAACGGAAGTGGTGTTGTTGATTTCTTGGATATCTCACCCTTTATCCAACTCTTAACCACTTCATAAAGCAAGTGTTTCAAGGTGGGCGAGTATCTGGGAGGCAAACAGTTACTAGCCAGAACCGCCACCTCGGGTGCAGCCACTATGGTTGCCCTTTCTTAGGTGAATTTGGCTGAAAGTTGAATCGGGGCTTTGGTATACAGCCGCCGAGAAGCGATCGAGCTGCACAAAAAAGCCGTAGGCAAAGTCAAAAGCATGCAGGTCCGTGCTGAGGTGAGGGACAAACGATCTTGGTCGAAAAGTGACATTGAAGTTAAACTCTGTCCTCAGCCATTTTTTGCTCCTGTACCTTTTGCCATCTCAGGTCCTAAGAGAAGTGAATTTCGTCGGAAAGCTAAGTCCAGTTTTTATTCATGTGCTGATCATCAGCACAGTTGCCGGCGCGATCTTTTTCACCAATTTGGGAACGGCTCGGTTATGGGATCAGGACGAGCCTCGTAATGCGGGATGTGCCAAAGAGATGCTGGCCCGTGGTGACTGGGTGGTTCCGATCTTTAACAACGAACTCCGAGCCCAAAAGCCCGTGCTGCTTTATTGGTTGATGATGTCCGCCTACTCGGTGTTCGGAGTCAACGAGTTCTCGGCTCGGTTTTGGTCGGCGCTCTTGGGGTTGGGAACCGTGCTGGCCACTTACTTCGTGGGCCAACGGTTGTTTCAGCCTGCCGTGGGCCTGTTGGCGGCAATCGCACTCTGCTCTTGCACCATGTTTTCCGTTGCTGCGCGGGCGGCGACTCCAGATTCATTGCTGATTTTTTGTGGCACGATGGCGCTTTTGATTTATGTCAACGGTACGTTTTCAGGTCGATCCATTTCCAATTCTCTTAGTGAATCTGGATTTCCAGATCGGCGGGGCGCGGTTTGGGGCCTCTATTTTTTTCTCGGGTTAGGGACACTCGCAAAGGGCCCGGTTGGTTTTCTGTTACCGATGGCAATCATAGGCATGTTCATGTTGTTGTATCGACGGGAACCTTGCCATAAGGCGGACAGTTCTAATAGGTGGATGCGAATTTGGAATTGGAGCAAAAGTGTATTTCACCCAACCCATTTCGCAAAAACCGTATGGGCAATGCGCCCTGTGACAGCGATGGTTATTGTGTTGGGGATCGCAGCTCCATGGTACGCGCTGGTTGGCATTCAAACCGAAGGCGATTTTCTGAACCTGTTTTTCCTTAAAGAGAACTTGGCGCGGGCGACTTCTGCGATGGAAAGCCACTCGGGCGGGCCAGCGTATTATTTGGCCGCAATCTCATTTGGATTTTTTCCCTGGTCGGTTCTGGCGGTTCCTGTTGTGATCGGAGTTTTTAATGCGATCAAACAAGAAGGTTTGAATGAGCAATCAACGGACCAGCAGCGATACGAACTGAGAGCTGTTCAATTTCTAGTTTGCTGGGTGGTGGTTCAGGTTGGATTGTTTTCGTTTGCGAGCACGAAATTGCCAAGCTACGTTACGCCTTGCTATCCAGCTTTGGCGCTTCTGACCGGTTTTGTCCTTCATGCTTTTGTTACGCGAGCTCAAGCCGTAACCATCTGGTACCGATTGGCACTTGCTACGTTTGTTGTGTCTGGAATTGGTATGGTCGTTGGCATGGTTTATGTAGGCGGCAAGTATTTGGAAAACGACTATCGTTTAGTGCTGTTGGGCATGATTCCAATTCTGGGTGGAGGCGTTGGGCTTTATTTTTTGCAAAAGTCGAATCGAAGGTCGGCAGTAGGAGCGTTTGTTATCGCTGCGCTGGTTTTGGCCATCGGCATCTTTGGATTCGGGACGGTCGTCGTTGACAAACATAAAACGACAGACAAGGTTTTTGACAAGGTGAAAGAGTTGGATCAACCGCTTGCGACGTTTGGTGTAATGGAATCCAGTTGGGTGTTTTACTCAGATCGACAAGTCTATGAGTTGGTCACACCTCTGGCGGCGAATAAACGACGTCGACAAACGCTTGAACGGAAACAACCGTGGCATCGAACCCCTTGGGTTACTCCTGAGTTTTTTATCGCCCAGAACCCAGAGGCGTTGATTCTGACAACCGAAGCGCGGGTAGAGGCTCTTTTACGTCGACTACCAAGACACGAGGTAATCGATTCGACAGAGTATTTCCTGAAAGAAGACAGGCTGGCGTTGATCGGGCCGCGGTCAGAAAATTAAGCTTCCCAAATGTGGATTGCTGCTTCGCCAAAAATCCGATTCCCGCAAAGGGAATTCTGGCGAATCCCACTACGAAAAAACAACGAACCCAACATATAGTGCGTTATTTCACGTTGCTGGTTTTCTTCTAAGATCGTTATTTGGTCTAGTTCCGGTTATAATTTCTACTGCACATGCGTTTAAGCCAAATACTTTGATAGCAATTGAAGCGCAGCATCTCATCTCCCCTCTCATCCCACCATCGAAAGAAGATCATGTCTTTCAAACTCCCTGCCCGCCAAAAATCTCGAAGTCAAAGAAGTCAGAATCGGGAAACCAAATTGTCTTACGCAGACTTGGAACCTCGGCAACTGTTGGCCGGGGTCGTTGCAGTTGACTTAGGAGCTTTAGATGGAACGTCGAGCTCTCTTGCTGACTTTCAAGCCGCCGACCCGAATCTTGGTGCCAGCACGACGTTTGTTCGGGATAACAGTTCGGTTAATTTTTCAGCCGGCGCGCTGGACAGCACTTATGGTGGGCTCACGTTCTCGACACCTGGACCCAACTCCGGTAACGGATTCCAAACAAACAATGGTAGTAGTTACACAGCAGACGTACCTTTGCTTGATAGTTACGTCTTTTCAAACACCAACCAGTCCAACAACGGTGAGTTGACGCTAAATATTTCTGGCTTCGCAGCACGTCCGGCGGGACAAACGATCACGTTAACCGCATTCGGTGTTGGGGATAGAATAGGGCAGCAAACCGAGTTCACTTCGACGTTTGGTTCCATTTCTTTGTCACAGGAGACCTTTTACGGCACAAACAATAATGGCAGCGGCGCTATTCCTTTTGTGCAGTTTACTTTTACAACTGACGGAATTGCCAATCAATTGACCCTTGCGGCGAACGGGTCGTCTTCCGGAAATCCTTTCATCCCGGTTAATGGTATTTCGCTTAGCGTTACCGATACTGTCGTTGATCTTCTGCCGGGTGCAGTACCTGTCATCACCGAGTTCTTGGCATCCAAC
>CAZDBA010000095.1:5474-20354 GCA_964503615.1 uncultured Pirellulaceae bacterium | reverse complement strand
CCATGGCGTCGGAAAGCAGATTCTTTAAGTTGCGTTTTGCATTTTCGTAATTTGGGGAAATTTGAATCGCTTTGCGAAAATTGGATTCGGCCGCCGCGCGGTTTCCTTGCTCACGATGGAGCACCCCTCTGGTATTAAACGCTAATGAGTATGCAGGTTGCTCTAGTAGACTCAGCTCGATAAACCGTTCGGCTGTTTCATAATCCCTGCGCATTAACGCTTGATTGGCATAATTGTTGTAGCACACACTGCCAGCCAACTTGCGATTGATAACAGGTAGAAAACAGACCACACAAATCGCCGCCATGATTACCAAGTTGCCCAGGTCTAGCGTCTTTAGTTCCGGTGATCTATTTTGCGTACTTCTCGATTTCTGCCGTAGTTCGTCAAAAAGATTTGCGATTGTCGGCGCTGCAAACATTGCGATGATCGGAACCAACGGATATCGGTAGCGGCTAAAGATAAAGAAAACGATCAAGGTGCTGGCAAACATCAAGCAAACTGCGTAGATCGGCCATAGCTTTCGCCATCGCCTTCGTTGTTGAATCATCCCGATGATCCCAATCGGTAACAGAAATCCAAATTGGAAAACGAGTCCTGTGATGAAAAGGACTGGCGAATAGTTTTGGACAACGTACTGGTCTTCGGTGTCGATAATTTCGGTCGAGTTGCATGCCATCAGTACTTTGCTGCTCAGCAGCTTGAGCCATTTGATAGGCTGTGTCGAGATAAAGTTCAGTGACTGCTGCATATAGAAATCGGAGACTTCACCGGCCGTTAGTTTTTTGTTCATTGCAGTTTCGGCGATGGCGATCGCGTCGTTTTGTTCATGCTTGGCGTCACCCCGAGCAAAAATTAGCGGACTATAGTATCCGGTCGCGTTTGGGTTATTGCCAATATAGAAATTGGGTCCCAGTTGCGATGTTGTGATATGGAGTTCGCCTCCTATTGCATAGTTGCGAATGGCTACCGGTGCGAGCAATAGACAGATTCCTAACACGTAAAAACAAGCGTGTTGAAAACGTTTGCCAAACTTGGGGAGTTGAGCCAGGTCAGTTTCTTGAACGGAATCAGTTTCTTTGAGAGTGGTTTGCTTAAACTGAAACGTGCGGAGGACACTCCAAAGTAGAAAGATAGGTACAAGCGCGATTGCGTTTTCACGGGTCAGGCAGAACCCACCCACGCCGATGCCCAGCATCAACCAAAGTTTTTGGGTGTTGGACTCACGCAAGATCTGACTGGTGAGCCACAGTATCAAACTGATGAAAAATAGATCGAGAACCGATTTTTGAACGAGTGACTCAAGGAAAATCGACGGGGCATACAAACTCATAATCACGCCAGCGACAATTGCAGCTTTGCGATCGAAAAGGTTCCAAGTTGCTCCCGCCAGCATGCAGCACGATAGGGCTCCAACAAACATCTGTACCAACCGAACAGCAACGACGCTGTCGCCAAGCGTTACTTTGATTATCGCCAGAAAGTAGGGGTAGAGCGGAGCCTGATAAAAAACGGTATCGCCCACCCAATCCCCGGCAGCAATTCTGCTGGCCCACTTCGTATATTTCGCAGCGTCGCCGACGAGGTAGTTTGAGAAAGGAGAATATCCAATTGCGATAACATGAGCCAATCTCGCAACCAACGCTAACAGAAAAATGCACGTCAACACTTTTCGTCGATCAGCCTTTGCGGGGCCGATCGACGCAGCGAGAGTTTCAGTATGGGCAATCGGCGCATTCATCCCCGAAAGATACCTCCTCGGCTAACGTTGGCGGTTAGATTTCGAGGACCAACTCAAAATTGGATTCAGGTTATAGCGGATCTCCTAAAAGTAGGATTAGCGTGACTTGGGAAACCTGAATCGGCGGGCGGTAGCCTGAATTGAGCCGTATTGCGCCATTTTGTGCGGGGCGTATCTTAGGTGAGTTCGGTTCTCAAATCGACTTCCAATTTTGAACTCGATTCGCGAACATTGATCAACTTGGCGAGTTCGCTCAAATGCCGCGCATAGCGTTTTGAGAACAGGAGTTCGTCTGATTGTTCGCCGGTTACGTTGATGTTGTTCAGCAATACTCCCGACTGCATCTTCATCTCATGCTCGCTTTTTAAAAGCTGCACGACCTTGGGTTGAAAGATCCAACGGGACTGCGTCAATTTCCATCCGTCGTCGGTCGGCTGCAAAAGCAATTTCGTCTTGGCTGGAAAGCCCGCGATCCCAGATTGAGGGAAGACGACCAGTTCTTTTTTAGTGGGGACACCATGTGCGCGGCGCGCTAAACTCCAAATCGGGTCACTCATGACCGATCTCATATACGTCACGCGACGGTTGATCCAGCGAAACGCGATCAGACAACAGAAAAAAAGAATCAGATTAAGGAGCGTGGCAAAGAAAAAGCCAGCCAAAAAGTCCAAGAAGAAAAAGCCGAAAGTGCTCGTTGAACAAATCAAGTCGACAGGTGATTCACATCACGTGTTCATCGAAGGAATTCACAAGGTTGGAAACGTGAAGGTCAAAGGTAAGAGTGTAGGCAAGTGGGAAATACTATTGGGATTGTAGCTTGCAATGGCGACGCTACAGCATATCCTGCGGATCAATATCCACGACCCACTGAACTTCATCGACTTTCGGAATCGTCTTTTCCGCTAAGCGAATCGTTTTTGCAACACGTCTTTTTCGTTCGCGTTGAGCAACATGTGAAAACGATACTTACCGCGTAATTTCTCCACGGGTGCCGGCGCCGGCCCTACCAAATTTACGACACACCTTAGTTTTTCGGCTGCCAACAAAATTTGCTTACTAATTTCATTAGCCATTTGTTCTGACTTATTTTCGGATTCACTGCGAACGATGATTCTCGCTTGCAAACCAAACGGTGGATAGCCAAACTCCTGCCGGTGTGGCAGCTCGACTTTGGCGAGAGAAGACACATTGGAGAAGACACATTGGGGACAGGCTGGCGTTTTCGTATTCAGCAGATAAGGGTGCAAGGCAAGCCCTATCGAACTTGGCCTGTCCCTAGGCCCTGCCTTCCTAAAGGCCTTTGAATATCTCGCCGATGAACTTTTCGACTTGCTCATTCGTCCCTAGAAGAAATCTTATAGAGACGAGTCCAAATCCCAAAAATACTAGGCTGACTACGACCCTCAAAATTAGTGGGGAAGTTTCGTTAGGTGTTACTAACAACATCCACCCAAAAAAAAGAGAAACAGTCACAATTACAAGTATTATCAACCGCTTTAAAAGATTCATCTGATAACAGGCCCAAACGTAGATTTTTTATCACGATCGTATTCACTGTGTGAGGTTCAACTTCGAAATTTATACAACGTCGGCAGGTTCCCTCGCTTACTCTCTTGCGCTAGCGCGAGCGGGTGGATCGAACCCTCGAAATTCCTCTCACTGCCGCGTCGGGCTTGTATAAAAAGCGCAAGCGAGTGCACCTTTTCCAATCACTTTCTACTTCGCTTTTTTATTTTTCTTTTTTCGTTTTCCTCTGAGCAGCGAGTTTAGCTTTTCCTCGTCTGCTTCGCCTTCGAGCCAATTGAGGGAAACCAAAAACGCATCCATCTTGAGTACCGTGTCTAGAAACGACTCTTTACTTTTTCTTTCGTTGAAGAATCCGTGTGGCATTCCTTCGTAAAGATGAAGTTCGGAAGTAACACCGGCTTCTTGCATATTGGCCTCAAACTCTTTGATGAGTTCTACAGAGACAAGCTTATCGTCGGTGCCGAAGAAGACGATGGTGGGTGGGTCGTCTGCACTGATGTTATGGGCGGGTGAGATTGCCGGAAACCATTCTTTGACTCGTTCGTGCGAGAAACCGTCGGGTCCGTTGTTGTAGACGGGATTAAACAGCAGCAGCGCGTTCGGTCGGGAACTGATTTCAGATTCGGCTTCGGCGGGATCCTCCAACCCCTCACACATTCCACTTACTGCTGCAATGTGTCCTCCTGCCGATCCGCCACCGGCTGCGATTCGATCTGGATTGATTCCCAGTCGCTTTGAGTGGGTTCGAATCCAGCGAACCGCAGATTTGGCATCTGCAACGCAGGCATTGGGGTCAACCTGCTGACGAGACTTGACGCGATAGTCGGCTACGAAAGTAACCATGCCTCGTGACGCCAGGTATTTGGCGTGTTGTTCGAACTGAGTTACGGTCCCACCGTTCCAGCCTCCACCAAAGAAAAATACGGCAGCAGGTCGACGTTCATTCGATGGATCGAAATTAAGTGGATCAAAACGATAAATTTGAAGATCGGTATCCGAGGCATGCTTGTAGGTTTCTGCAGTAGCCGCGTCACCAAATAACGGCTTTTTCTCCTCTTTTTCCGATTGGCCCCAAGCTAAACCGGCGAAAACAAGCGTAAGTAAAAGGGAGGTTAGAGCTTTCATGAGAACCATTTTCAGTAAGGGGCCTGGAGTAAATTCACTCGCAGTAGTTTACCAAGAATCGTAAGACATACGGCATAAATTGCGTCTCTATCTAAAGTGTCTATCCTGAGGTGGTTTAATCATGGTGTGGAGGCGATTTTTGCCGATTTCGCTCCTGTTGGGCTTCTCTTGGGCAGGCATTTTGCCCACCGTTTTCGGCCCGATTGCTGCCTAGCCCCTTTTTTAAATCAGGCCTGCAGCTTGCGGTTAAAAACGGTGGTTAGAATTCGGTAGGCTGAAAAACGAATAGTGAATTGACCGTGAATTCACCACCGATACAATCGTCTACCAAGTTATTACTTCAGAAAAAGAGAAAGCGGAGCAGACATGGCTATTGAGTTTACAGCCGAAAATTTTAAGACAGAAGTCCTTGAGTCTGAGACACCAGTAATGGTCGATTTTTGGGCAACATGGTGCGCTCCTTGCCGAGCGATCACACCAGTTATCGAAGAACTTGCAAAAGAAAACGCAGATGTAAAAGTTGGCAAGTTGGACGTGGCAGCGTACGAAAAGATCGCTCAAGAGTATGCGGTCACGAATATTCCAGCGATCCTGGTTTTCAAAGGTGGTGAAGTCGTTGAACGTGTTGTTGGCGTTCAGTCAAAAGACAAATTGCAAGCGATGATCGACGGTAGCAAAGCGTAGTGAAAATCAAGGCCGCGCCGGTTTGGTCTACGCGGTATTGATTTGATATTCAAAGTACAAATTCAAAACGTCGCAACTGGAATAGTTGCGACGTTTTTTATTGCGGTGAGGCGGGAGCAGCGTAAGCAAGGGCGAAGCCAAGCCAGTTCCTCGCTAACGTGTCGGGTTTCCAATTGCGATTCCGGCCTGAATGGGCCGGCAACGTAGGTGGATAACGTTTGCCATTTCAGGCGCTGTCGCGTCTCAAGCGAGTGCCATCGGGTGAGCCTGCGTTTAGATGGTGTCCAGCATAGCCAGATTAGGCGCGATCTGTTCTAGCTGCCGTGCCATGAATTTTTTGACTTGCGCGGTCGTCTTTAGCTTCATTACTGAGGCCAGGATCTGTTCTGCGTCTTGGATCGTGATCTGACTGGCAAGTTGCTTGATCGAGGGGACAAATGCTGGGCTCATACTGAATCGCCGGAGCCCCATTCCCAGCAGCAAGACAAACGCTTTGGGCTGACCAGCCATTTCACCACAAAGAGTAACCGGTTTGCCAGTATCGTTACACGTTTGAATCACTTGTTTCAGAATCCGTAGGACGGGTGGAGCAAGCGGTTGACAAAGATGGCTGACCTTGGGGTTGTCTCGATCGGCCGCCATCAGATATTGGACAAGATCGTTCGAGCCGATCGAAACGAAATCCACCAGATCCAACATCGAGTCGATCGAAACAGCTGCGGCCGGCACTTCGAGCATCATGCCGATTGGGATCTCTCGGTACTTCTTTTTCTGTGCCGCAAGAGTCTTGCAGGCTCGTCGCATCATACTACGAAGTTTCCGAATCTCTTCCACTGTGGTGACCATGGGAAACATGATCCGCACGGTGCCGCTGGGGAATTTGCTGGCCGCTCTGATGATCGCTCGGATTTGGGTGTTGAAGAACTCGGGGTGTTCGAACGAAAGCCGAATACTTCGCCAGCCCATAAACGGATTGGCCTCTTGGTGATTGTGACCGAGATAAGCAACCGTTTTGTCGCCACCAATATCCAGCGTTCGGATCGTCACCGTTTGGTTGGGGCTGGCTTCGATAATTTTGCAGTAGGTCTCGTACTGTTCGTTTTCATCCGGGACATCGGGATGAGTCAGATAGAGATACTCGGTCCGGTAAAGTCCCACGCCGGATGCACCCATCGCACAAGCAGCGACTGAATCCGGAACACCGTTAATGTTCGCTTGCAGCATGATCTCCGTGTCATCGGCAGAGACTGCAGGCAGGTCACGGTTTTCGGCTAATTGGTCCTTGAGATCAAAGAATTCCCGTTCCAACTTTCGAAACGCGGCCAGTGATTCTGGATTGGGGTTAATTTCGACATGGCCGTCGCGACCGTCGACAACGATTGTGTCGCCAGTTTTGATCGAGCGAAGGATCCCTTTAACACCAGATACGGCTGGGATACCTCGACTGCGGGCAATGATGGCCGCATGGCTGGTTTGGCTGCCGGACTGAGTCACGATCCCGTTTACGTCGACTTCGCCCAGGGCCACGGCCTGAGATGGCAAAAGCTCGTTGGCGACCACAATCAACGGGCCATCGGAGAGTTGCGATTGCGGATGGGTATAATTCATGAGATGTCCGCTTAACCGGGTAATCACATCATGAATGTCGTTGAGCCGTTCTTTGAGATAATCGTCCTTGGTACGAGAAAAGAACGTGGTGTACTCACCCAATAGTCGGTGCAAAGCGGCCTGAGCGGTCATTCGCTCGTCGACAATCCAGGCGCGGATCTTGTTGGTGAACGCTCCATCTCGCAGGATCGATTGGTGAACGGTAAAGATGGAGGCTTCTTCATGCCCCACTTGTGTTTCGACTTTGCGCTCCAGCGCACGCAGATCAACAGTCGCTTTGTCGCGAGCTGTTTCATAGGCGGCCAATTCGGCTGTGATCTCCGAGTCTTCCAGGCGTTTCGTGTCCGGATTCACGAATATTTCGTGGATCACGAAGGCTTTGCCTATGGCGACACCTGGCGAGACTGCTATTCCTCGACGCATGACAAGAATCTACCACCGATAGGAGGCAACTTCAAAGGGGCAGATTCAGTACAGGGGGACCGGAATGCCGCTCTTTGTCATCAATATTGGGTTTAATTGGGACAGATTGGAGGCCAGTTAGGAATAAGTTATTGAGAACGGGCAGTACCGGTGTTATAGTTGCCAACTTGTATTTTCTAAACTAAATCGCTTTATTCGGCGGCCATGCGGTTTTCCCAAATTGACAAGATCCTCGAACTGAAAAAAGGGGAATCGATCACGGCAGTTAAGGGGCTTTCCCTGTCTGAGGAGTATCTAAAAGATCACTTCCCCAGATTCCCTGTAATGCCTGGCGTGTTGATGTTAGAAGTCGTTTTTCAGGCAGCGATGTTCCTAGTGCGTTACACCGACGACTTTCAATACGGGGTCGTTTCTTTGGTCGAAGCAAAGAACCTTAAGTTTCAGGATTTTGTCCAACCCGGTGATCAATTAATCGTGACCGCTGAGTATCATTCCGTAAAAGAGAGCTTGGCAACGTTGAAAGTGGCCGGGACTCTGAAGGAAAAAAAGGCGTTTGCGGGTCGTTTGGTTCTTGATCGCTTTAATGTCGCTGACCGGGGATTGGGAGCGGAAAGTACAGACAACCACCTGAAGCACAGGTTTAGGGAGTTTTTTGACCTGCTGCGAGAACAAATTGTCTAAAAACCAATGCTGTATACATGATTTAGGGCCATAAAGGCCTAGAGAAGAATCGTGAAATTGGTTAAACCGGACAAAAAGAATAAACCGTTTTCTGGAGTTAATAGAAGAAATGCCGAGCAACGAAGAGGTATTTGACAAGGTTCGTGAAGCACTCGTAGATGCTTTGGGTGTTGATGATGACGAAGTAGAACCTACTGCCACCATGGTTGGCGATCTCGGTGCGGAGTCGATCGACTTTTTGGATATCGTTTTCAAGTTGGAAAAGTCTTTCGATATCCAGATCCCGCGTGATGAATTGTTTCCCGATGACATTCTTACCAATGCTGAATATATCCAGGACGGTAAAGTTACCGCTGACGGTTTGGTCAAGCTAAAAGAACGTATGCCGTTTGCTGACCTGACACGTTTCGAGCAAAATCCACTCGTACAAGATTTTGGAAATTTGTTGACTGTTCAAGATCTATGCAACTACGTGGCAACAAAGACTGCCTAGCAAAAAAGACCGGTAGATAAATCGTCTCTGGCAGATTTGCGACACAGGTTGCGGTCGCTTGAGTTACAATATCGATGCACATAATACAGGAGCAGCGAATACGCTGTTCCTGTTATTCATTGTCGGACACCTTTTGTCATCACTAACATTTGGCATGACCTTCGTCGTGACCAGGTTTGTATTGAAAGCTGTTGAATTATGCGTTGGTTCTGGATCGATCAATTTACTGAGTTTGTTGCCGGAACTCGCGCGACGGCTTTGAAGTGCGTTTCGCTCTCTGAGGAAGTAGTCGACGAATACTCGCCCGGGTTCCCTTTTTTCCCGGCCGCGTTGATCGTTGAAGGATTTGCTCAAACGGGTGGCTTGCTGGTTTCCCAGATGAGCGATTTCAAGAACCGAGTCGTTTTGGCGAAAGTAGGAAAGTGCAAGTTCCAGCGAGTCGTCCGGCCAGGTGACAGTTTGAGCTTAAGCGTTACGGTCGATCGGTTGCAAGCCAACGGTGCCATGGTTAGTGGCGTTGGTTTGATCAACGGCGAACCTCATTCCGAAGTCGATTTGATGTTTGCTTATCTGGAAGACGAGCGATTCAAGAATGTCGAATTGTTCGAGCCCGCTGAGCTTTGCCGTATGTGTCGAATGTTGCGTTTGTTTGATGTTGGCGTTCACCCCGATGGCTCACCCATTGAGGTACCCGCCCACATGGTGGAAGCGGAAAAAGCGATTCTGATCAAATAGTAAATCTGATCGCAGGTTTCGCCGGTAATGCAGGTTCGCTAGTGAGAAGCCGAATTCTCGCTGAAACCGCTATCGTTGTCGGTAAATCCTTCCCGAACGGCTAATGACCGAACTCGGTCAAATCGGTTATCATACGAGTAACAAAGAGCCATTTTCACCACTTCGAGTGGGTCCAGAAATTGGCTTTCAAACGTTAACAGTTTTTCCATGGTCCAAATATTTCAATGATCGCTTCCCATCAACGACGAGTAGTTGTAACCGGTGTCGGTGTCATCAATCCGCTTGGCAACGACATCGAAACACTTTGGAGTGCGTTGAAAGAAGGTAAATCGGGCGTTGCCAAGACGACGGTTTTCGACGCGTCTCGTTTTCCCACGAAAATCTCAGCTGAGATCAAGAACTGGGATATCACCGACATGGGCGAAGACGCCAATGTTTGGAAGTTTCGAGGTCGCCACACCAAATTTGCTGGCGGTGCTGCCAAGCAAGCGATGGAAAGTTCTGGAGTTCTGGATCACATCGACGATCCACGACGGTTCGGCGTCTACATGGGTAGCGGCGAAGGCAATCAAGATTTCACCTCGTTCGCCACTATGATGGCCGCAGCATTGGATAGCGAAGGCGAACTCGATCTAATCAAATTTACTGAAAAGGGGTTGGACGTTCTCAACCCGTTGATGGAATTAGAACAAGAGCCCAACATGCCTGTCGGTCACATGGCCGCGATGTTCAACGCTCAGGGACCAAACGCAAATTGTTTAACGGCGTGTGCGGCCAGCAGTCAGGCAGTCGGTGAAGCGGTAGAAATCATCAGACGAGGCGAAGCCGACGTCATGTTGTCCGGTGGCACGCACAGCATGATCCATCCTTTTGGCGTGACCGGTTTTAACCTGCTCACGGCGCTTTCGGAAAACAATGACAATCCGACGGGTGCTTCCCGACCGTTTGACCGTTTGCGGGATGGGTTCGTTTTAGGCGAAGGTTCGGCAATGTTAGTCCTGGAAGAATTGGAGTTCGCCAAGAAGCGGGGTGCTCACATTTGGGGCGAGATCATCGGTTATGGTTCTACCGCGGACGCCTACCGCATCACCGATATTCACCCTGAGGGTCGCGGCGCGATCGGATGTATGCGTGGAGCGCTGGCCGATGCAGGGCTCAAGCCAGCTCAAATCGATTACGTCAACGCGCATGGAACCAGTACGACGGTCAATGACAAAGTTGAAACGCTGGCCTGTCGCGAAGTGTTCGGCGAGACCGCGATGCAGACTCCGATCTCTAGCACCAAAAGCATGATGGGACATTTGATCGCTGCCGCAGGAGCCACAGAGCTGATTGTATGTCTGCTCGCCATTCGGGACAACGTTTTGCCGCCAACGATCAACTATGAGAATCCAGATCCGCTTTGCGATCTCGACTATATTCCAAATCAGGCTCGCGAAGTTGACTGTAAAATTGCATTGAACAACAGTTTCGGTTTCGGCGGTCAAAATATCACAGTGATCGCCTCCGAATTCTCGGACTAAGTTCGACATCGGTTAGCGTAGGACTTACTTCAGACGCGAATGCGTCCTAAACGCTGAAGAACTGGCCTCGGGCCGTTCAACCTCTAGAGCGATTGTCCTTTGCGAGTTTCTTCCCAAAACTATGCTAGGTACTTAAACTTGCTCACACTGACGGCCGGCCTTTTGGTCGGTCGGCCTTTTCAAAACGTAAGTCTCCGCCCGAGTCACTCGGCCTACGAAAATAGATTCGTCAGATACTCGATCGCTTGCCCGCATTCAACCACTGGATTTTGATCGGTTTGCCGTTGGATGGTTAGATAACCGTGATAAGACTTTTCCTCCAGCGCCGAAAGTAAAAACGCCAAGTCGATCGTGCCGCGTCCCAATTGGACCTCTAAGCCACGCCCCGCCCCTAAGTCATGCACCGCGTCACGAACTCGAAAGTTGAGAACCCGAGCGGCCAAAGCGGTTATCGAATCGGAGGCTGAGAACCCGTTGATCACTAGGCTACCCGGATCAAAATCAACGCCCACAGCTCCGACCGGCAACACGTCTAAAAATTCGTTTAGCTTTTGTCCGTCTTCGCTGCCCGTTTTCGCTGCCAGCCAAGCTCCCGATTTGTGCGAGTGATTGCCCAGGTCCATCAGCGCCTGCGTCATTGTTCGCCAAGCCGCACTTTGCGGGTCTTCTGGGATTCGCCCGATATGATTGCAAACGACGTTGCAACCTAAATCAAATGCCATCCCCATCGCTGCCTTGGTCGCATCGATCCGTCGGTCCAGATCATCCTCAATGTCGTAGCCACGCCGTGTAGGAAAATGGATTGCGGAGACCTGCAGATTGAGGTCGGCCAACATTTTACGAAAGTGCCTGACACCGGTTCGAGACAGTTCGGCGGGGCGCAACTGAGTCCTCGCGTTGATCTCGACTGCATCGGCGCCCAAATCGGCTGCGACGTGGATCGCTTTCTTGAGCGGAAGATTGAGGCTTTCCAGGTGAATTGATTTTTTAAGCTGCAGCATGCCGTTGTTTTCTCGTTTTGAATTGCAGTACGATGTTATCAATCAAAACCATTGCAACAAGTGGGAAATGGGAATCGGCTCGATTCAATAGAGCTGCTCAGCACCACCTTGGGAGAACTTTGTGACCGCGATAAAAGACATTTGTGAATTTCTCGATCGATACGCACCAACTCGGCTGGCCGAAGATTGGGACAACGTCGGCTTGCTGGCAGGCGATCCAAGTGAACCTGCGGCCAAGATTATGACTTGTTTGACCATCACCCCAGCCAGTGCTGCCGAGGCGATTGAGCGAGGGGCGAGTATGATCGTTTCTCACCACCCGCTGCCGTTCCACGCGACCAAGCGACTGACCACCGACGCGATCCCCACTCGCATGTTGTGGCAATTGATCCGGGCAGGCGTAGCCATTTACAGTCCGCATACCGGATTCGATTCGGCAGCCGCAGGTATCAACAACATGTTGGCCGAACGTCTATCGCTGACCGATGTGAAACCTTTAAAGCCGATCCCGGAAGATCCTGACGGATTGGGATCGGGGCGAGTTGGTCGTGCCGAGAATCGAACGTTGGCCGATCTGGTGGAAACTTGCAAGCAACAGTTTGGTATCGACGGAATGCACATCGTCGGATCGTTGCAGAACCCGGTTCGCAAAGTCGCGATGGCGTGCGGCAGTGGTGGTTCGTTTTTAGCGCAAGCTCGGTTTATTAAGTGCGACACGTTTGTGACGGGCGAAGCAACTTTCCATACTTGTCTGGAAGCCGAATCGTCAGGGATCAATCTGGTTTTGTTGGGACATTATTCCAGCGAACGATTTGCTGTAGAAGTGATGGCTGAAAAAATTCAAGCAGCGTTTTCGAATGTCGAGGTTTGGGCTAGCAAAAAAGAGTCCGATCCATTGCAGTGGGTGTAAACGCTCGCGAAAAGCCTCAAGTTTGCCGTGAAAGTATGATTGTCGTTGACCCACCTGCGACCGGTTCTAAAATGGTCCACAACAGCGGGCAATCCATTTTGCGTGAGATAGCGGAACATAAATGAAAAAACGATTTATCACAGCGCTGCCCGTTTTCAACGAAGTGACTACGGTCAACGAAGTTCTGGACGAGGTTCTGAAACACTCTCCTGACGTTTTGGTTGTCGATGACGGCAGCACCGATGGCACGGCTGAGCTTCTCCAACAACGCGACGATATTATCCTTGTTCAACACGAACAGAACCAAGGCTATGGCGCTGCACTGAATACTGCATTCCAGTATGCAATAGAGCACGAGTATTCGATTTTGGTGACAGTCGATTGCGATGGGCAGCACGAGCCGCAGCGGATTATGCAGTTTGTCGAGACTTGTGAAGACTCACAGGTCGATATCGTTTCGGGCAGCCGTTACTTCAAAAAGTTTGACGCAGACAGCGAGGCTCCTGAGCAACGTCGAAAGATCAATCAAACTATCACCGCGGTGATCAACGAACATCTTGGGTTTGGAATCACCGATGCGTTTTGTGGCTTTAAAGCCTATCGCGTTGCAGCTTTGCGTACTTTGGAAATCACCGAAAAAGGTTACGCCATGCCCCTGGAATTGTGGGTGCAGGCCGCATGTAAAGAGCTGGACGTAATTGAAGTCGCGGTTCCCCTAATCTATTTGGATGAATCACGAAGTTTTGGTGGTGACCTGGACGACGGCGCGACACGATTGAACTACTATTACGAAGTACTCAATCGAAGTTTTGCAGCACTACCATCAAATTGTGAAAAACTCCAAAATGAACGGGTCGGTTAACGATCAACCCGATCTAGATTCAGCGACTTCACAACCGATTCAAAGGAATCGGATTCGCGCGCCTCGGTCGCATGGCGAAGCGCTTGTTGTTCCGCCGCCCGCTGAGATTTCGCAATTGTGGAATCGTAATTTACAGACGATTCAGGACCACAATTTTCTGGTCAACGGACAACCGATTTCCCAGCTGCGTTCCGAAGCTCGCAACCACCTGATCTTTTCCGCTCAAAGTTACAGCTCGCAATACTGTGACGGGTACGATCTTGATATAACGCCAACAACCGGTGTGATCATGTCGGGCCACCAACCTCGCCTGTTTCATCCGGGCGTGTGGTTTAAGAATTGGGCACTCTCCGATTTGGGTGCTCAGTTCGGTGCAACCGCGATCAACTTAATCGTCGACAATGACCTTTGCGGTCACCCCACTATTTCTGTGCCGAAAATTCTGGGCGAGTGGCGAGCCGGTATTGTCACGGTTGCCTACGACAAAGCGGGAGGAAATATCCCATTTGAGAATTGCAAGATCCAGGACCCAGAGATGTTCGAGTCGTTTAGCCGGCGGGTGAGTGCTGCAATCAGCCCGGTGATCGATTCGCCACTTGTCCAACCGTTGTGGCAGCACGCTTTGAACTATTGCGATCCGCAAAAACGTCTGGGGCACACCCTCGCTGCTGCCCGGCATCGACTTGAGTTTGATCTCGGTTTGCGGACGTACGAGATTCCACTTTCTGAAGTTTGTCGGTCAGAGCCGTTTGCTCACTTCTTGATCGAGATTTCCAACCGCATCGAAGAATTTCAACAGATCTATAACGGTTCTTTGTTGGAGTATCGAGATGTAAATCGAATTCGGAGCAATGCCCATCCTGTTCCCGCATTGGACCAAGTCGACGAGTGGTTTGAGATACCATTTTGGGTTTGGACGGATGAGAATCCGATGCGGCGAGCTTTGTTTGTCAGGAATTTGGGAAAGCAGATCGAATACTCCGATCGCGGCGAATGGAGTTTGATCTTGAGTAGCGAGGATGCGGTGAATCAAATCACCGAGTTGAGCAAGCTTGGAATTGCGGTTCGTCCTCGAGCATTGATGACCACAATGTATTCACGGACCTTTTTGTCTGATCTGTTTATTCACGGGATCGGAGGCGCGAAATACGACCAATTAACAGATGCGATCATCGCACGATTTTGGAGCATTGCTCCTGCTGCTTATTTGACCGCGACGGCTACGTTCACGCTTCCATTCGATTTCGAACCGGTCACATCCTCAGACATCACGGCCGATTCCGTTCGATTGAGAGAGATGGAATTTCATCCTGAACAATTTGTTGACGCCAACGATGAATCAGCGCAAGTGTTGATCAAAGAAAAACAGGATTGGATCGCTTTCTCGTCTGACAGAAAACAACGTCACGACGCCATCACGCGTTGCAACGAATCGCTTCAAAAATTGATCCTCGATCAGGCTCGCAAAACCAAAGCGGCGATTGAAAATAAACGAGAACAACTGGCCTATAGCCGGATTCTCAATTCTCGCGAATATAGTTTTTGTTGTTTTAGTCAGGAAAGATGC
>CAZDBA010000095.1:0-5374 GCA_964503615.1 uncultured Pirellulaceae bacterium | reverse complement strand
ACTGCGTTCAATTCCTGGGGGACTTGCCAAGCCAACACGTTGCTCAAGCCCAAAGTAGGTAACGCGTATTTGGGACGCCGCGAAAGCAACTGATGGATGGGGACCGGATTGCGAATGCACAGCCCGTCCACCGGATATTTCGCGGCCATTCGCAAAGCACTGATGCTGCCGATACTGTTTCCAAACACAACGATCTTTAGATCGGGGAACCGATTGCGGATGTGGTTGTAGACGGCGTCCACCATTTCAGGGAATCGTTGCAACGTCGCGATTCCACTACTGCCACCGTATCCAAACGGATTGATGCTCCAGACTTTCGCGTGCGTGTTGCTCCATAAGCTTGCCGGTTGCGCGGTGGAACGTTCGGCCCGACCTCCGTTACCTATGAACTTGATCACGACTACTTTGGGATCGAGATCAGGATTGGTTTCGGTCGTCCAAGCTTCGATATGATCCTCGCCAGCGGGAATCATCTCTCGTTGCAAAGAGCCCGGATCGATAGCATGGGTGGTCGGGTGTAGTGCGAGCCGATCGGTAAGTCGATGGAGCCAAGTCAAATGGATAGTCCCTTGTCAAAGTAGCACGCTTTTCCGAGGCGTCATTACTCGCCTCGGAGAGGGCGAGCTACGAACTAGTGAACCCGTTGGCCAGGCTTTGCACCTTCGTCGGGACTGAGGACATAGACGTCTTCGCCGCCCAAGCCAGACGCGCAGACCATGCCTTCACTCAAACCAAACTTCATTTTTCTTGGTTTCAGGTTGGCGACCATTACAACCAAACGTCCTTCGAGCTTTTCTGGTTCGTAAGCCGCTTTGATTCCAGCGAAGACGTTTTTCGTCACGCCGCCGCCCAAGCTGAGCGTCAATTGCAACAGCTTACGAGCTCCTTCGACATGCTCCGCTTTGATCACGCGGGCAACCCTCAAGTCGACTTTCATAAAGTCATCGATGGTACACTCTTCGGCCATCGGTTCTGCTTCCAGTGGCTCGCCCGTATCGCCATACTTGTCAGCGGTGGCTGCGGTTGCTTCGGCAGCTGCTGCCGCTTCCGCCTCCTGTTTGCTTTCTTCGACCATTGCGTTGATATCCTTTTCTTCGATTCGTTTCATTAAATGTTTAAACTTGTTGATTTGTGTTCCAACCAGGGGTGTTTGCGACTGTTCCCATGACGTGATCGGATCGTTCAGCAAGTCACCCACTTGTTCCGCCAATTCTGGCAAGACGGGTGAGAGGTAAACGATCAGTTGTCGGAACAGGTTCAGTGCGATCGTGCAAACGTCTTGCAGTTCCTGAGCCTTTTCCGCGTCTTTCTTCAGCACCCATGGTTGAGCGTTTTCCACGAATGGGTTTGCGATATCGGCCAGTTCCAGAATCAATCGCATCGCTTTGCTGTACTCGCAAGCTTCGTACGCCGCCGCGATCTCTTCGCCCGCCTCGGCGCCTCGTTGAAAGAGGCCACCATCGTCAGGATAGCTGGCCGAAAGTCCGACCTTGGCTACGAATTTTGCACTTCGGGATGCGAGGTTGACGACTTTGCCTACGAGGTCCGAATCGACTTTTGTTTTGAACTCGTCAAAGTCCAAGTCGATGTCGTCCAGTTTCGCGCCTAATTTGCTGGCGTAGAAATAGCGTAACGCCGAGGGGTCCAAATGCTTGAGATAGGTTTCAGCTTTGAACGCTGTTCCCTTTCGCTTCGACATTTTCTCACCGTTGACAGTGAGAAAGCCGTGGATTTGAACTCGCGTTGGCAATGAGTAACCCGCGCTCTTGAGCATGCCGGGCCAAAACAAGGTGTGGAAGTAGATGATGTCTTTGCCGATGAAGTGGTGAATCTCGGTGTCAGGATTCTTCCACCAGTCGTCAAGATTCTCACCGTTGCGATCACACCACTCCTGTGTCGAGGCGATGTAGCCGATCGGCGCGTCGAACCAAACGTACCAGTAGTTTCCGGGGCTGTCTGGAATCTCAAATCCAAAATAGGGTGCCGGTCGAGAGATGTCCCAATCGCGCAGTTCCTTGCGCCCTTCTTTGCTGGTCGAGTCGCCCAGAAAGTGCCCTTTGAGGTAGTTTGCGACTTCGGTTTGGAGGTGATCTCCCGACTGAGTCCACTCTTCCAGGAACGGGTGAAGCTGTTCCAGTTCGATAAACAGATGCTTGGCCGTGCGGACTTCGGGCGTTGTGCCAGAAAGCGTGCTGATCGGATCGATCAATTCGACAGGGCTGTAGGTATGACCGCATTTGCTGCAGTTATCGCCTGCCTGATCGGGGGCGTTGCAATTGGGATTGGGACATGTGCCCGTGACGAAGCGGTCGGCCAGAAACGTGCCTTGCTCGGTATCGAACAATTGCTCAACATCTTTTTCCTTGACCAAACCGGCGTCACGAATCGATTGCCAGAACTCTCCGCACAACTTTTTGTTGGCGTCGCTGTGCGTGCTGCCGTAGTTGTCGTAGCCGATTTGGAAGCCGGTAAAGTCCCGTTGATGTTCCTCGCTCGATTGAGCGATCACTTCCTCTTCCGAGCGGCCTTCTTTGCGTGCTCGGATCATGATCGCAGTACCATGCGTGTCGTCTGCCCACATGAAAACGCAACGGTGCCCGCGAAGCTTTTGAAAGCGAACCCAGATGTCGGTCTGGATATATTCGACCAGATGGCCTAAGTGAATCGGTCCATTCGCGTAGGGCAACGCGGCAGTGACCAGGATTTTTCGTTTGTTCATTGATTTATCTATCCATCAAAATCGAATCGGTTATCGTAGTTGACTCCTACGCTCCTTGAGCAACCGTGTAGGCGGTTGCAAAACCGATTTTATTCTTGCAAAAATTTCAAAGCAGATTTTAGACCATTTTCACTACGAACGAAGGGTACTGACTGGCTATGGCCGACGTTTACGAGATTAAGAATGTGAGCGAGCTGTACTCGCCCGGCTTGCTTATCTTTCGCGAATTGTTGGATCACAATCTTGCGGAGATGGTTCGAATTGCCGGAGATCCTAGTCGGTTGCGACCACACTGTAAAACACACAAGACTCGCGAAATTGTGCAAATGCAATTGGAGCTTGGCATCACAGACCATAAGTGTGCGACGATCGCTGAGGCGGAGATGCTGATAGCTGCCGGGGTCAGAGATATCTTGCTCGCGTATCAATTGGTCGGTCCCAACCTGATACGTTGGGCTGAACTAGTAGACAAATTTCCGCAAGTCAGGTTCAGTTCGTTAGTCGATTGCCCGTCCGCGTTGACTCAGTTGTCAGAAGTGATCGCTTCGATCGGCCAAGTCTACGTTTATTTGGATCTGAATCCGGGCATGAACCGAACGGGAATTCTTCCCGGCCCCGATGCGATCGAGTTATATGAAATGATTGCGGCAGCGCCTGGTTTGGAACCGGGTGGACTTCATTGGTACGACGGTCAACATCGCCAGCCTGATCCCGAGGAGCGACGTGGATGTGTGCTGGCGAACTGGCAGCAGCTTACCCGTTTTCGAAACCAGTTACAGATGACCGGTTTGCCGATTCCACATGTCGTTGCAGGTGGTACCGGTTCGTTTCCGATTTTGGCTGAGGTGGGAGAGCCGGGTATTCAGCTGAGCCCCGGTACGACTTCGTTATACGATACCCAGTATGGCCGGTTGTTTGCTGATTTGGATTTCAAGCCAGCGTCGGGAATTTTGACTCGTGTGATAAGTAAAACCGGCGGCAGGCGTGTAACGTTGGACGTGGGGCACAAAGCATGCGCGGCCGATCCTCCTCAGGGACAGCGTTTGACTTTTCCAACTGTTCCCGATGCGAAAGAGATCATTCATTCGGAGGAGCATTTGGTGATTGAAACCGATTTGTGTGACCAATTGCAGATTGGCGATGCATTGGTCGCGTTACCTCGTCACGCGTGTCCGGCTTCGGCGGTCTATCCGTTTGCGCATGTTGTGGTCGATGGCGTGGCAACGCAAAAGTGGAAGATTGCAGCAAGAGATCGCGAACCCCATTAGGTGAGAGCCAGTTGGTGCTGGAGGGTACACGGCAGAGCCGTAGCATGGCTCTGCCTGCCAGAGCATCGTCGCCCTTTCGCTCCGCCGAAAGTAGCGCGGCTTACGCATCTTTCGCGGGAGTGAAAGGCCCCTTTTTTCGATTCGCCGACCAGCTTGCCAAACTGATGATTAACTTAATTAGAGATAACGTTTTCCAGTACAGGTTGGTCATGAAAATTGACCAATTGATTGTAGACAACTCGATCGACTTGATTTGTCAGAAACTGAGTGGATGCATCACCCAAAACGATATTCACGCCACGAGGGTGGTTTGACGAAATCCCTTGGGAAGCATCACGAGCTGGATTAACGGTGTTGATACCACCGATCGTTGAAAAACAAACATCGGCGATTCCGTTAGATACTTCATTTCCAGAAGTGGAGATGTCAGAACCACGTGCGCCGAACAAGAGGCCCGCGCTAGGTTGTGTGACCTTTTGATTTTTTGAACTTGTGCGACGCTCTGAAACGATGATTGTGTTGGTTGTTCCATCGTTTTCCATGCTACTGAGCCCGCGTGAAGTATCACAAAAAAGTCCATTGGCAATGTCGTCTGATGAATTGCAATCCGCTTCGTCTGTCGCCGATAGATTTCCGTTGGCATCTGAAGTTATTGGCGAGGCGTTGTTAGCAAAAACAAAATTCGATTTAGCAGTGTCTCGGTTGGGAATAAGACCGGGACGAGCAGTATTTAGATCGGTGCCTGCATCTGAAGGGCAACGAAATAGACTCATGTGCGACGTTGGCGCAGTTAGGAAATTTTGAGTTCCAGGAGTTGCTGCCGTAAGGAAAGTCTCAGGAGTTGGGGCCAAAACATCAAAAGTGCAGCTAATTTCTAAATACGGCAACAACCAAGCTGATGCAGCCCAAACGGATTCGGTAACGGGTGGCGACGAACCGGTTGGGATCGTGATCCCAGGGGGAAACTCGCCCGAAGCCGCGTCGTGGTTGTACAACGCGAGTCCAATTTGGCGCATATTGTTTGAGCAAGTTATGCGACGCGCTTCGGTACGTTTTTGCAGTAGGAAAGGAAAAAGCAATCCAAGCAAAATGCAAATAATCGCAATTACTGCGAGCAGTTCGCCGAGAGTAAAACCTTTTGGGTTATGAGTATAACTTTTTGACATAAATATCTTCTTGAAATGGAACCTTAGCGCAATTGAGACTTAGTTGTCGAATGGGTTTTTTACCTCAAGGCCGTCATGAAAGTTGACCAATTGATTGTAGACAACAGGATCTGTTTGATCTGTCAGAAACTGAGTTGAGGCAGCATTACGCTGCCACGCTCGTAAAGATCGGCCAGCAACGTGAACAGAACCTCCATCTCCTCCCGGCTTTGCTGCACGTA
>CAZDBA010000094.1:0-20585 GCA_964503615.1 uncultured Pirellulaceae bacterium | reverse complement strand
GCCATTAAAGCCGAATCCTAAGCAAAATTTGTGTACGATCGCAGTTAACCTATCAGACCAGGATTCTGTTGGTGCTTGAACTGGTTATACTGCTAACGGTTCATGTTAAAGGCAAGTTATGCAAAAACTAATTCGATTCGTCATGATTGGCGGTTTTCTGGGAGCGGGCAAGACAACGACGATCGGCAAAGTAGCCGCGCATTATGTTACGGCGGGTAAGAATGTCGCATTGGTAACGAACGATCAAGCGTACGATCTGGTCGACACCGAGACGCTTCGTTCTCAGGGCTTTACCGTCGGCGAAGTTCCAGGAGCCTGCTTTTGTTGCAAGTTCGATGATTTAGTTGACACCATTTCCGGCCTCAGCTCCGATGCAGTACCGGACATTGTGATCGCTGAACCGGTAGGAAGTTGTACCGATTTGGTCGCAACGGTGATCGCGCCGATGCAACAGTTGTTCGGCGATCGTTTTGAGATCGGACCCCTGGCCGTTCTCTTGAAGCCGGAACACGGCAAAAAGATCCTGAGTAAACAAGGGGGACGAGGATTCTCACCCAAAGCCGAATATATTTTCCTTAAACAACTGGAAGAAGCGGATTCAATATTCATCAACAAAATCGACAAGCTCGATACGAATCAACGTGAGGAACTGCTGGGTTTGGCCAAAGAACGGTTCCCGGACGTCGGTTGCTTTTTACTAAGCGCGAGAGACGGAGATGGATTTGACGAATTGATTAAAGCATTGGAAGGTCAGCCACGCAAGCGAAATGGGCAGATGGAGGTTGACTACCAGACCTATGGAGAGGGCGAAGCAGAATTAGGGTGGATGAATTGCCAAGTCGCGGCTGCCGCAAACGACGAGCCATTTGAGCTGGACCGGCTGGTGTTACAGGTCGTTAACCTGGTAGGCGAGGAATTAGCAAATTCCGGTTGCGAGGTCGCACACTTGAAAGTGCTTGGGCAAACGTTGCAATCGACTGCAGTTGCAAATCAAGTCAGCAGTGATGGGGAAGCGGAACTAAGCTTGGCCAGTGAAATCAAAACTGACTCGGCTGATGTACTGGTCAATGCGAGGGTTGCGGCGAGCCCGGAACAATTAGAAGCCGCGATCGCTTCGACTTGCAAACTGCTGGCGATCGAATTGAACATGAATCTACAAATCGGTGGAATGCAAAGCTTTCGACCGTCCAAGCCCGAGCCGACTCATCGACTTTCTTAAGGCGTTTTTCGGGGTAGCGAACCGGCGAGTTCTCATTGGCACTTATTTTTAGGGTTAGAGTCTGTATTGGTAACCCGTTAGCAAGGACGAAGCAAGCTACTTCCTCGCTAACGTGCCGGGTTTCCAATTGCGCAGGACAGACACACAATCACTGGCTCTTAGCGAATCTTTTGCAAGCCAATCGCTTGAGCGTACATGATGGTTAGTTCCTGGTAGGTCAAATTGAACTTTTCCTTAAGTGCCTGCTCAGGATCATCGCCCATTTTGATTGCGTCGAAAAACTCTTTGAACTTGCCATCTCCATCATCCACACTGACCAACAGCTCGACCATCGAGGAAGCGATGCCGTAATCAGCCGCGCCTTGCATCCGTGGTTTCGTAAAGAAGTTCCCCAAGGTTCCCGCTTTGCGAACCTGTGCAGCGCCCAGCTTTCGTTTTCGAGGAACTCTATCCTCCTTGGCAATCTCCTTGGCAATCCAATCCGCCATGCCTTCGTTCAGCCAATTTGGAATTTTGGCGTTAGACATATAGCGATGTACAAAACCATGGGAGGTCTCATGAACGAGGACGCTGGGAAAGCCGCTACGACCTTGGTAGCCCGAGAAGATCACCCGTCCATCAGACCGAGTGTGGCAAAGCCCTTGGGTTCCCGTCGCATCCTGCTTCATCATTATTTGCTCAAAGGCGAGGTATTCGGCCTGCTCCCGAAACGCCACTACAACACATTTGCCACACCAAATATTGTGGGTGGGCGGAACGTCAAACGCCTTGCACATTTCCGAATACATTGCGTCCAACAATTCCAAAAGCCCATCAACCTCCTGCGGCGCTAGATTGGTCAGGAACATAAAATATTCAGTCTCAACATATCGGAATTCAATATTGGGTAATGCCGATTTTGTTTTCTCCAGAAAAGCGTTGTGAGTCTCCATCCATTTTTCGTGTTCTGCGGCAGTCAACGGTTGCCACAAACGGGCTCGCGTTCGAGCAAGTGAAGAGTTAACCTCACGTTCCCACTCGATTCGTTCGGCGCGTTTCTCTTCGCTGCGGGCAACAAAACGGCCTTTTTTGTCATACACGACGTCCAACGGTTGCCCGTCCAAAAAGATCTCAACGATTTTCGCGACAGAAACCGAACGAGTCTTTTTCGAATCGGGATACCGAACCCTCATTTTTTCGATCGATCCGGCTTGAGAACCTTCAGTCACACTAATCACCGTAAAACCGCTGTACTGCTGGTTTTTCGTCAAGCGAACATCGACCACTTGATCAACCAAGTCGGTCAGTTGCAAATCGTCTTGCGACCAAGTAATAGTTGCAAACTGCAAAAGGAACAAACATGCCAGTGGCAGTGAGAGAAATTTAATCTTCAACATTGGGTTCTCATTACTTCACAAATTCTGCCTTGCCGCAGATCTGTCAAAGTCTAGCACAACTGGTAAGAGCAGAGTGGACTTATTCCGTTTTTGAAACAAAGCTCACACCGCGTGGTTCATTGACAGCGATCTTGTGTCCGGTTGGCTGCAACGCACCTGTATCCTGGTCGACGAAGAACGAAACCATATTGTCGGAGTGCATATTTGCCGCGATGAGAATGTTCCCCTTGTTGTTCAGCCCAATAAAGCGAGGATGATTACCACCAGTCGGTTCAAATTCAACCAGAGTCAACTCACCACTTTCCTGGTCGATCGTGTAAACCACGGTACTTTCATGCCCCCGATTGGATCCGTAAGCAAACTTACCGTTGGGATGAACCACGATCTCTGCCGTAGTGTTCTTGCCGTCAAAATCATCTGGCAGTGTAGATACCGTTTGAATCGGTGACAGCTCCCCCGCAGAAGCGTCAAAGCTCAAGACATCGATCGTCCCGTTCAACTCATTGATGCAGTACAACCATTTGCCAGTTGGGTGAAACGCAACATGTCGCGGTCCCGCACCATCGGCAGCCTTACAGCGCGAATGCTTGGCGATGTTACTTTCCCCGTCAATTGTATAAACCTCGATGTGCTCGTTGCCCATATCGGCGACACAGGCAAATCTTCCCTCGTGGTGAATCGCGATTCCGTGGGGATGGTGTGTTTTCTGGCGATCATGAACGCTACTGCCAGAGTGGGGGATACTGTTTCCACTATCGAGTACCAGCGCTCCTTGGTCGTCAGTGCGTAGTGAACGAGTTCCTGTGCCACCATAGGCAACCGCGAGAATTGTCCTGCCATCGGCGCTGATCGCAATGTGCGAACTCCCTTTGTCGTCGGTGCGCGCCGTACTAAGGGAATTCAATGCTCCTGATTTCGCTTCAAAGCCAAACGCGTGAACGCCGCCGGGCAATTTCCCTTGCTCCTTCCAGCTCATGTCGGTCATTCCTACATAGAGCACGTCTTGTGTCGGATGACGTGCAAAAAATTCGGCTCGAACCCCCTTTGCCGCCACTTGAAGGTCGGTCATCTCTCCCGATTCTGTATCAAGCAAACAACGATAAACTTTTTCATCCGCGCGACTTGCGACATACATCCATTCTTGAGCCATTGTTGATCCACAAACTGCGATTAATAAAAGAAATACAAAAATTCGAAACATGGATTCTCTACAAAAAAAGTCACGATGTTTGAAAAGATTATGAGCTCTCTCGTTTCGATGCCAAGGTGGTATTAAGGGCCAAACGCGAAAGTGCCTGAAAGGGAAGGGTAACCCGCAGCGTTAGCAAGGACGAACTGGTATCGCTCATGGGTTTAGCAGTAGGGCAGGCTGTGCCTGACAACCCCAACAACAACTACGCCCTCCTCAGTTTCCAAGGTGCGATTTTCGCCGCAACTCAAGGCTCGCTAGCAAGATTCTCCGTTGACCAATATATGCGATTTCCAGTATGAATTCGATTTATTTTAAGCGGGTCATTCTACCCACCTTGGGCTCCTTTTTCGCATGTGTTCGTCAAAGCACACTACTCCCAACCGACTTCGAATCTCGTTTCCAATCGCGATCTGCTTCGCCGTTTGGATGGTTTTCGTGGCAGGGTGTCAGATCACCAAAGGACCTTTAGAGCAAACCAATGCTCGAAAGCTACAACTTGCTCGTAACGCAGCGAGCCTATCTACCATCGGGCAGGCCAGAATTCGAGCGCGTCCCATTCGAAGAAAACGGCAGCTTTCGCGACTCGATCGTTTGATCACCAAAAAACCTCAGCCCACCGAGAGGACTCAACAACTCCTTCGCCGTCTCGTTTTGGACCAGACCTATCAAAGCGATCCGCTGACCGTAATCAGATTCTTGAAGCAGCAAACTCAGCAGCAAGCGACATTGAACCAAGTTCACGCGTTGGTCGAGCTCGCTCAGATCGAAGGGGATTGGCTCCAGCGAAAGGGACACTCAAACCAAGCGACTCGCATGTACGCGACCTCAGTCCTGCATTCATGCAAGTTCCTGTTCGACGAAGAATTGGATGTATTCCACAACGCCTATGACCCACAGTTTCGTAGTCTATCAGATATTTACAATCATTCCCTTGCTCAGTTGATGAAGGCTTTGATCGAGTATGATCAATTTGGCGTTGGCAACGAAATTAAAGTCCAAACGATTGATGAAACACTTCTGCTCGCGATCAATCTTCATGGGCACTGGCAAAATCAATCCTTCGATCGGTTCGAACTGGCTGAGGACTTTACGATCGAGGGCCTTGAGAACGAATACAAATCGTACGGATTAGGCGTTCCTGTTATCGCTGTTCGGCAACAACAGGCTGAATATTCGAATCACGAAAAATACTATCCGCCTGGGCTTTCTTTGCCGATGACCGCACTTCTGCACGTTCAGGATCAGAACATTCGACTCACTTCAGGAAGTGAACCTGAAACGCGAGTTGAACTTCGCTTATTTGATCCTTTGCAGCAAACCACCGTTGACGTTAACGGTCGCAATGCGCCGCTGGAAAGTGACCTCAGCACACCGATGGCTTATTACCTGAACGATCCGTTATTGGATTCCAACGTGTTTGCGACTTTGGCCATGCTGAACGCCGATTTTGCAAATAACTTTCAAGGCCTTTATATGTTGGAGCCCTATGACCCAAACAAGATTCCAGTTGTGATGATCCATGGCTTTTGGTCCAGCCCGATCACCTGGTTGCAGATGTTCAATGATTTACGAGCCAGTAATGACATCCACGACAAATACCAGTTCTGGTTCTTGATGTACCCAACAGGTCAACCGTTCTGGGTAAGTGCGGCGCAAGTGCGCGATGACCTCGCCAGAGCCAAACAGGATCTCGATCCTCAAAACAAGTCGAAAGCATTGCAGCAGATGGTGCTGGTCGGACACAGCATGGGCGGCTTGGTTTCGAAAATGCAAACACTGGACAGCGGTAACGATTTCTGGAGCATGATTACGGACCGTCCGTTTTCAGATGTCAAAGGTGATCCAAACAGTTTGGAAAAGCTCAAAAAGATCTTCTTCTTTGAGCGGAACCCTGCGATCAAACGGGTGATCACGATCGCTACGCCTCATCAGGGGAGCTTCTTTGTAACCAACACAACGCGCTGGTTAAGCCGAAAGGCGTTCGCGCTGCCCCAATTGACCGCGGCAGAAGCTGAACAATTGGTCGCTGAAAATTACGATATTTTTCATGGTACCGAGTTCGCGAAAATTCGAACCAGCGTCGATTCATTGACTCCTGGAACTTCTATTCTCGAAGCGTTACGCCAGTCGGATGTTCCTGACGATGTAAAGCTTCACAACATTTACGGTATTGAGCCCAGCCGCGGACTGATCACTCGCTCTCAAAAAGATAAGGGCGATGGGGTCGTTTCCTATGCAAGTGCGACGGCAGGTAGTTCATCGTCGGAATTAGAAGTTGAGTCCCAACATTCGCAAGTCCATCAGCAAGCCAAAACGATTCTGGAGGTCCGAAGGATTTTGCTGGATCACTTGGTCGATGTGGGGCGGATACCACCTGATCAGCGGTTAAGACTACCAGCGGGGCATTTGGAGACGCAGCCACTGGAAATAGAGATTCCATCGTATGAAATTCCCGTCAATCAAATTCCGCCTTACGAATCCAAGCGGTAAACGAGAAAGCCTGGCTGGGTTGCGAGTCAACTTGGCACGGCGAACTTCCTTGATCGCCGGAGTTGATTACTTTGTCATCGTTTGATTTTCTCTCAGGCATTTCCATCGCCTGAATTTTTCGTCGTTGAATCTGAATAAGTTACTGACCTGAAAGCTCAGCCAAAATCTGCTTAAGCCGATTATTGGAAAGGTTTTCAGGCAAAGGCTGAATGCTGGGGGCAGTAGAACTCATTCGAGGCGGCTTTGCCTGATCGTTCGATTCGGAAACACGTGAACGCTTCGAGAATGGGACGATTCTGAGCGATTCGTCACTTACAGGCTTGTCTTTGGAATCACTAAAAACGATGGTGACTTCGGCCATCTCTGTTTTAGGTTCTTCGTGTTTTGGCAATTCACCTCGCACGACACGAACCTCTCGAGGCGCTTCGATCCCGAGGCGAACCGTGTTTCCTTTGACTTTGAGAACGGTAATTTTAACGTTCTCGCCAATGATGATTTCCTGATTTGTTTTTCTTGTAAGTACTAGCATTTTACACTCCGTTGAAGTTGCCTTCCGTTTCGAATCCGTTTCGAAGGAATACCATTCATATTGCATACCAAACTTAAGTGCTTTGCGAATTTTTCATTTAAAGACACGGTGTTTACCGAGTGAAATTCTTTAAGTGGTTTTTGCCAGCAGGAGGCATTTGTGTCGCAAGCAGGCTCACGATGAGAACATTTTTCAATATGTAAGAATTTCAGCTCAAGTCGAAGCGCCGATTTGTCATGCCAAAATGAGAAATGCTGGCACTTTAGAGAAGTGTTTTTTGGATAGAGAAGTGTTTTTTGGACGTAGCGGGATTCGCCAGAATTCCTGCCCAGGCTGTTATTGGTTTTTTAAAGGGACTTCTGGCGAAGTCCACTACCGGTATCGAGGCAGGTTGTTAATCGGAGCTTTCCGATTCGTGGTCCGGTTCAGGAATCTCGCTATCAGCCTTTTTCAGGTTCGACTTCTCCATCTGGTCCCTGAGACTGGCAGCCGATTCGTAGTCCTCAAGCTCAATCGCTTTGGCCAACTGTTCGGCAAGTGTGTCACCAACCTCGTATCGCTCACGCAGGTTTTCCCGAAACTCAGAAAGGCGTTGAACGAGTTCGTCTTCTTCAAATTGATCTTCGGCTTCGTACTCCAAAAACAGAATACGCATTTGCTCCAACCCAAGGTTAACTTGCTCGATCGCGTTTTCGGCGCCCTTTTCCTCATCCGCTTCTATCGCTGCCAGAGCTGCCGCTTGCGTCCGATGGTAGATCACAAAAGGTCGGTACTGTTCGTGCGAAATAGTCCACTGTTCGTCTTCGGAGTGTTGTTTACAGAAGTCCATCAACTGCAAAGTATGATCCGCATCCGAAACGGCTCGGTCAAATTCACGCAGCTGTAACCAGCAGACGCGACGATGATAGTATTGCACGAACTCTCGATCTATTTCGACGCAATGATCTTCGTTCAGCAAAAAAGCGTCGCTGTCCTGGTCCGCCTTTTTCGTGAGGTAGGCGTAATAAGTCTTGGCACCGTGAGGCCTTTTGCCGTCAGGCCGACCTTCTATCTCCAACTGCAGCAGCCCCATGTCCACTCGCATTTGCAGTACATTTCTTTCAGCAAGGTCCAGCTTGCGCACATTGACACTAAATGGGTCAAACGGCCATTGCTTCAAAATTTCGTCGATGTCCTGACTCTTGCTCATTGTTTGCCTTAGGAAATGCAAAGTTGGACGTGAAAGTATAAATCACGTTCGACGGGCGCAAACCGGCCTTGGCTTGAACGACTTAACTTCAATTCTAAAGCCGCACAGAAAAAGCCCCTATATATAATCGGCATCTACCGAACCTGTACTTAAACGGGAGTGCTGGCAGATGGCAAGCAAGCTTGTCGAATTCCCACGATTTTCACCGTATTCAACAACTTACGGCAAGAAACTCGTCTACAAAATCTTGTAAACCGCGACATTGGTTGTCGGTTCTGAAAAAGCAGATCAGTCGTTCAGGCGAGGTTTGGACCGTCTCTGTTTCTTGTCCGATTGTCGCCGCTTGTCTTCCAGCCGACGACGTTGAGCCGCCTTTGATTTTTTACGGGGCTTGCGCTTTTTGGGCTCTGCGGCCACCGACAAAACCAGTTCACGAAGTTTATTAATCGCGTCGGCCACATTACGGCCTTGATCACGAAAGCGATGACTGGTGACGATCAATTCGCCTGTCTTGGAAATTCGTCGCGCGAACTTTTTCTTCAGCCGCTGCATCACGGTTGAAGGCAAAGATTTTGTCCGACCAAGGTCCCATTTCAAGATGACTTTCGTATTTACCTTGTTCACGTTTTGCCCACCTGGCCCTGGCGAGCGCGCATAGGAAAACGAGAACTCTTTCAGAGGAATCGAAATTCGGTCGTCGACTTTGAGCACGGTTAGTTAATAGGTAAAACGATTTGAGTCTTCACGCTATTGTAGAGCATCGGAGCCAATTAAGGTTCGCATGAGGTCTGGCGCGCATTATCACTCACTTTCGAGGCGAAAAGCAAGGCTCCGAAGGCAGACACAGTCCCGACGGACGACAGCAACTAGCCTCGGCTAGGCGCTGTTGCTCCTTCGGATCTTTACTGGACTGCTTCCTCGCTAACGCGTCGGGTTTCCAGCTGCTCACCGAGTTAAGCTTGTTTGAAGATTTGCTGCCAGCTTCGCTGGAGAATATCGGCCGCTTCGGGCAATGGCGTTGCGGTCCAACGGCCTTCGGAATCGACACTGGCCAATCCTAACCGAGCTAGTTTGCCAATGCCGTCGTGGACATCAAATTGGATTCTGAAGTTTACCGTACCCTCCAAGTAACTTTCGGAAAGCGCTTCGATCTCTTTTTCGGTCAACCCTTCGCCTTGGCAATGTTTCCAGATCATCGAATAGGTCAGTACCGTCTCGCACATCTCCTGTTCTTCCGCCTCATTGTAGATCCGGTAAATCACGCCTGCGTTATTGTCGAGGTTCCGATTGTAAAGGCTTTTGGTTAAACCAAACTGGTACTTGTCCTTGGTATTAAAGTAACTGAACGTCGCCTTGTAAAAGTATCCCACCAGAACTGCGATCGCGAGCACCCATTTAATGATGAAGGCCGCCGCGATGATCGAAAGAAAAACACCGACTCGAAAGATCTTATAAACCGTCATCGCCGCGCTGGAGATATTGGGGACCAGGATTTTCCCTTTGTCCAGGACCGACAGTTTGACTTTGGAACCAGGCAGTAGGATTTCCAAATCGGATTCGGGGATGTTCTTAAACATCTTGAGATAGACCGCATCCGAGTCGATGTGGTTCTCAATACGTGAGGATTCTTTAACCCGGTAAAACAATATCAAGCGGTGGAACTCGGGAACCTCGATCGTTTCGGCGAAAAAGCATCTTTGCCAGCGACGGCGAATCTTCTTCACTGACTTCCAACCTCGGGCGAATATCTCCAGCCGATCAAATACTTCGAAGTCAACATCCAGTTTGACGTTCCAGCGAAATCCAACATCGGCCGCATCTCGCAGTTCATTCTGATCCAGTCGATGGTAGTGGGCGCTGAACAGGATCTCCTGAATTCGATCAAAAAGATTCTCCACCCGTTCATTCCGCTCCGCTTCAGAAATCTCGACGATCTCGATCGCTTCAGAATCAGGATCCAGAACCGCATAGATATCCTCGACTCGCATCAGCGATGTCAGATGCTCTACGTGAAAAATGGCGGTGAGGTGATCGCAAAGCCGACGGTAGTCATGACGCTCCTGCTCGTCAGCCCCCAAGGTTTCTTGGAGGCGGGCAACCAGATCGGCGTGCCGCAATGGAATATACGTTTCGACTTTGCGGTCAAGCGCATACAGGGCATCAGAGGGATCGCGCGAATCAAAGTCTTCGACGAACGAAGAAGATAGCTGACTGGATGACCTTTTTTTATCAAGGCTCATTTTGAACTCGAATAGATCGAAGTATCGCGGTCGCAACAGCGAGGCGAGGCAGCTCAAACGCGCATGAAACAGCCTCTGAATCTTTCTAAGCTTCAGAGGCTAGTTGGGCTAGGCTAAAAACGATTTACTTATTCGTTTTCATCTACTGCAGGTGACACAATGCGGCCCATATAAAAACCGCATTTGGGGCACACAGTGTGGGTTGGGATGGTTGTGCTGCAATTTGAGCAAACCGTCAAAGTTTTCCCTTTGATTTGATTGTGTGCACGACGCGATCCCGATCGCGCGTTGGAGTGTTTACGTTTTGGAACTGCCACGGAACTGACCTCGATAAACCGGGTTCACCGGAGTTAGAAAGTTAGATATTGAAACTGATTTGTTTTGTCTTGGTTATCAATAAAAGGATCGTACAAAAATCGTTTGAGAACCAGCCAAAGCCAGCATTTCACAACAAATCATGAAAACGCAAACCACCTTTGGGCTGGGCATTAAAAGCCAGCAAGATGGTTTGGGCAACGGCCTCTTTTATTAGGTTGCACAGTTTACAAGCAAATTACCGTTCTAACAATGGCCAAACCGGCTGAAACCCTCCCAAAAACAGGCTATCTGGCCTATTTCTCCGACCTTTCCCCCGCGGCATGATCTGCTGGCAGTTCTGATAATTTATACGGATTTGTGAAAGTCTGCGGCCTCTTGCGACGATACCACATGCAACGAGTTAGATCTGGAACAATCGTCCATGTGGCGGTCAACCTATCACATGAACTCAGGGGGGTTCGTTTGGTGAGGGCGCAAGATGCGTCCGCGCTATCATTTCGTCGGGCTGGCATGTACGCCAAAGTTCGACATTGCAACAAACGACTGCGGATATGGAAATCCAATGAGCTGCAAAACCCCAAAATCACTGGCATTGTTGTTGTTCGCCTCGCTAATTCTAGCGGGATGCACTCCTTCACAACCGATTTATCTTCGGGACACTGGCGATCTCTCCTACTTCGTTAACCAAGCGACCGAGATCGAGTATCCAGATTTGGAGACGACTCGTCTGAACGAGGTGGAGCAATCTGCTCAGCCAATCACCGTCATCAACGCTGATTTTCAATCGTTCTACGATCTTACCCTGGAACAGTGTGTGGCGATCGCGTTGCAAAACACGAAGACCATTCGCGGCTTTGGTACACCAGCATTGTCTGGAGTCCGAGTGAACCCGGGTGTAGATAACCTGAGCACGGGCCCGAATGGAGCAGGAACGCTTTGGAATGTTGCCATTCGGGAAACTGAGCCTGGATTTATTGGCACGCCTGGACAAATCTCCAGCCCCAGCTCGATCACAACCAATACCGCTCTAGATGGAAACCAGGGTGTCGAAGCTGCACTTGCCGACTTTGATGCTCAAGTTACTTCTAACGTATTCTGGAACAGGACTGACGAGCCACGAAACGTTGTTCCTTTCTTCAGTTCGTTTGAAGACTTTGTACAAGATCAGGTTCAATGGCAATCTGAAGTTGCGAAAAAATCGGCCAACGGTACTCAATTCTTCGTTCGAAACATCACAACCTATACCGACAACAATGTTCCTCTTGTAACCGACGTCGACAACCCGGGCTTTCAAGTACTCAGCCATACCTTCCGCACACAATTGGAAGCTGAAGTTCGCCAGCCGCTTTTGCGAGGTCGCGGTGCATTTATTCAGCGAATGCCGATCGTAATTTCAAGAATCGGAACCGATCAGGAGATTGCCAACCTCGAAGCCCAAATGCAAAACATGGTAACCAATGTTGAAATCCGATATTGGGACCTGCACTGTGCTTACCGAGCTCTGGAAGCTTCGAAAACGGGCCGCAACGCCGCCTTGGAGACTTGGCGTATCGTTAAAGATCAGTACGATGAAGGGGCAGACGTAAATATTCAACAGGTCGCTCAAGCCGGCGGACAATATCACTTCTTTGATGAGCAAGTCGTCGATGCATTCAACACTCTATTGCAGGCAGAACGAAACCTGCGATGGCTAATGGGACTCGCCTCGACCGATCATCAGATCCTGCGTCCTATCGACGAACCAGTAATGGCTCCGATCGAATTTGACTGGTATGGCAGTAAGAGCGAAGCCCTCTGCTACCTTCCTGCACTTCGTCAGACACGGTGGGAAGTCAAAAAGAGAGAGTTGGCGGTTGCCTATTCCAAGAACGGCCTGCTTCCTGAATTTAATGTAACCCTTTTATACCGCTGGTTAGGACTGGGCGACGACTTGGTGAACTTCAGCAGTCCTGACGACTTTCCACTTGAAGATAGTGGAGCGTTCAATGGACTCGCCGGTGGTAACAATCAAGAATTTCGAATTGGTGGTGAATTCAACCTCCCTGTCGGATACCGAAGAGAACTGGCGAACGTTCGCAATGCTCAATTGAAACTTGCTCGCGAACGAAACCGCTTGGAAGAACAAGAACTGGACGTCGTGAGAAATCTTGAGGACGCTTTTGCAGCCTTGGACGCCAACCGCTTAAAGATGCAAAAGTCGTTCAACCGCTGGGGCAAAAACCGCCAGGAGATGGAACACTTTGAGGAACTGGTAGAGGTCGGCGTTGAGACACTCGACACCGCATTGGATGCACAGCGTCGAGCTGCAACTGCCGAAGTCGCTTTTTACACCTCTCTTTGCGAATACAACAAATTGGTCGCTTTGATCCATCGACGCAAAGGAACCATTCTGGCCTACAACGGCGTCTGTTTTGCCGAAGGGCCTTGGTCGGGCAAAGCCTACCATGATGCGACTCAACTGGCCCACAAACGGGCAGGTAGTCAAGAGTTGAATTACGGTTGGACTCGCCCTGAAGTAATCAGCCAAGGCGGAGTTTATCCAGGTGGACAATCACTACCTGCAACCGCTCCAGGAACGGTCGAGCAACCTTACCTTGGAAACGCTGTCGAGACTCAAATCATCGGCCCCATGACACCTAGCCAATTGCAATTCGCTCCAGGCGAAGTGATCCATGGAGAATTCCCTGTGAATCCGCAGCCACTACCAGTGCCGTTGTTTGAATCGTCCAAAGTCATTCAGGACTCGAACGTTCGCCAAACTTCCTTCGCACAACCGGCAGCCAGCTCCGAACGGGCACCCGCCCGCACCTCCAGCCGACGAACGGCTCGGACTGCTCCGAAAACGGCTACTGCTCCACAGCGAGACAAATTCACTAGACCAAAAACGGCAAAAGCTAATGTGGCCAAGCCGATTCCAAAGCGAACAACGCGAGTTGTCGCAGCACCTAAAACGCGTCCAATCGTCGCTTCGCCCAACCCGGTACCAGCAAGGCCTCGGCCCGTTGTAACCTCGGGTATGAACTGGCAAAAAATGGGACTCACCCCACCCAGCGATCAATCAGGACCTACACGAGCTTCGATCAAGTACGAGTAGTTGAAATGCCGTAACCGACCGAAGTCTTAATCGTTTGAGTTGTATAAAACTTTAACCAGGAAAAAACCAATGTACCGTTTTGCGTGCTATTTAACTTTGACTGCTACTGTTGCTGTCCTGTTCGGATGTTCAATGTGCTGCGGGCCTTATGATAACGACTACAACGTGTTCGGCGGGCCTTTTCAGAGGGCGAATCAACAACACGGCCGAGTAGGCAGTTCGCTTTCTGATCCCTATTTCTCGGGATACGGCCCATCGGCTGATTCCAACCTTGCACCGGAAACGCCTCAACGGGCACCGAACGAGTTGGACGATCCACGTCGTGATCTCGATGACGAAGACGATGACCGGGATTTCCAAAAGGAGCTGGAAGAGCTTCGCAGAGAAATGAACTTGGACAGACCAGACGAGTTACCATCCCCCAAGCCGGATGAGGATGTGGATACAGCTCGCAGGTCTCAAAGGACTCGTGCAAGAACGCGAACCTGGCGTTAAACGATTCAACTCGGTTCGCAATTACACTGTGGTACTATCGTCATTAGGACGATCCTCAAAAGCCTCTTTGGTAACCAGAGCGATTGGATTTGCGATCCGAGTCTAGTGCGAGTTTGACTCCCTCTTTGGTCAAACTCGTTTCAAAAAAAGGGCACAGCGCTTTGCTGTGCCCTTTTTGCATTGGCGAAACTAGTCCGTGTTGAATTGATCGGTTTGTAGGTACAGGCTTTAGCTGGCTAAAGCCGGAATGAGCCATCGCCAATGAATTGGAAGCACAAGAAATCACTGATCCGACTCCAAAGCATATTTTTGATGTAATTCCGTCTGAAGGCAGCACTACGAACTATTCATTCAGCCCGTACAGACCACTAACGGGGATCACTCTTTCTCAATCCGTATTGGGGCATATCGGTACCCGCCTGTTTTTCGATTTGCACCCGCAATCTCTTAAACTCTTGGCACACGAGCGAACTGCATTCCTCACTTAAAATCTCAAAAGCCTCAAAGGCTATCGGTCTATCACCTCGCCGCCTGCTGGAGTCAACATCGCCTTGAGCGTTTCGAGATCTGTTTCTGAATTCAATGTCGTCACCGAACCGTCGTAAAAGCCAGCAACAACGACTTCATCCTCTTCCAAATTTTTGATCATTTCGACAACTTGATCAGGAGTCACGTCCCGATTTGATTTCCATGGAATCCCTGTTTTTACTTCGATAAAGCAGATCGTATTGGACATACCGTCAGTGATATCAGCAATTTTATTCACCAAACGAACTGTGCGTACATGTGCCACCATCGCATTTTCTCCGTCCCTCCCAAAGCCCTCAGGCATATCGCCCTCTTTGACCTGAGAAAACATAAAAGGTGCAACCTTTACGCGCCAGCTCTCTTTGGCTTCATCCGCTTCGAAAGGAAATTCCAAGTGCGTCACCTCGTAATTGAGTGATGCAAGTCCGATTTCGCGCACGTTATTTCGCCGCTGGGCAACTTCGGCTGCGGCACGTGTCTTTACCATCAACTCACTGAGGCCCTCTTCAAAGTTTTCCGGGCGACCGATGATGATATTCACTTCGCGACCCTCGCCAGAAGTACTCAAGTCTTTCATGAGACTGTCTACCATTGCCGCGGCTTGAGGAGTCTCTGCAAGCTCGGCTTTCGCTCCAGCGCCCATAATTTTTGCCATTCCCAGCAACCCATTTAAACCGCCTCGCAGTTCTTCGGCATCCGCATCGTTCTTGCCTAATCCACGGAGTGCCAACAATTCCTGGCCAGACACATCGACGACAAGGTTAAGTGATTCAACATTGTCAACCATACCGATCAGAGGAGCAGCAAAGGGTGGAAGCTCAGCACCTTGTTCAGCCATCGCCAGCACTTCCGAAATCAATTCGGCCTTGCTAACCATTTCCAGTGAAGCACGCACAGGTAACTCTGCAGGATGCCGCGACCAAGCTTTTTGCAACTCGCCTGAAAAAAGTTCCTTGCGATTCCCTTTGTAAAAAACGAACTCTGTGGTCCCCATAACAACGGTCGTCTCGCCTTGGATTCCAACAACGATATTTTGCGGGGCGAAGCTTGGGGGTGAAAAATAAGTCACTCCGTCGATCTCTCTGCCACTTCCATCATCTAAATCCATGTATTCAAGCAGTTCCTTTGCCGAAGGGCCGTCCACCATTTCGAATTGGTAAAACATATTAAAAGGCAATTTGGGGTCATCGGCTCCAGGCCCCTGCATTGCCTCTCGCATACTGTTCGGAGCACCCATCATTCCGAATATACGAACGTACTTCTCGGCAGGAAGTGGGAACTGCATCGCATCATCCATTTCCTGAATTATCTCCTCGCCCAAGGACTTAGCGAGTTCGCTGTTCAGTAAGCTTTCAACATCGAGGTCAAAACAAAAAACCGCCTTTTTGTCTTCAGCTAAATCGTTCTGAGCCCACCCGATGGGTGTGATAACTGCGATCAAGAGCAAGGTTAGTAAATGTAGTCTCATTTGTTTCTGCCTCTAAATTTTGCTTTTTGTTATTTGAGCTTGAAGTGTATCAAACAATTAAAGGCACGGTTAAGCGCCAGACTATTTCTCGCCTTTTTTCATAGTCGCCTTTCGCTCTGCGAAAGTTGCGTTCGGTTGGGGCAATGGGTCTTTAGCGGTACCCCGCAGTGTAAAGCAAGAACGCGAAAGCAAGCTGTTTCCTTGCTAACTAGGATTTTGCATCAGCTTCAGCAGGGTTTCCAATTTGGCCCTCCAGTAACGCTAAACTTTGCTTCCTATTCTGATGTCACCCGCCAATCACCATTTTCCCATAATTCTGCAACGGTTCAGGATTTTTTTGAAGGCGACTGACCTAGCTACCGAATCCGTCAACCGAACCTTGCACTGCGATCAATTGTTGGCGAAAGTGTTCGCACATCGTTTGCATTTCTTCGACGGATAACTCTTCCGTTCTTGCTTGAGGGCCAAGTTCCAGATCGCCAAGCACCTCATCGACTTGCGGCTTGGTCAGCAAATTCTTGAACGCAGCAACGGCGACACTTCGCAAGAATTTACGACGGTGGAAAAACATGCTCCGCACGAACTTATGGAAAAAGTTGATATCCGGAATTCGGTCGCGCTTTTCCTGGTTCGTTTCAATATGCAAAATCGCCGAATCGACTTTCGGGCGCGGCCAGAAAACGGAAGGAGCCATCACGCGAATCATTTGCGGATCGCAGAGACTTTGCACCCATACGCTCAAAGCCCCGTAGTCTTTGGTGCGAGGTTTGGCCAAAATCCGGTCGGCCAACTCCTTCTGGATCGTCACCGTTTCCGAAAACGGAATCACAGGACAAACCAACAAGTTCGAAATGATCGGCGTGGCGACGTTGTAAGGAAGATTCGCGGCCAGCTTAAACCGAGCCCCCTCTCGCTTCGCCATTTCGGCCTCAATGGTTTCCAGAACGTTGGCTGCAAAGTTGTTCTTGTTTCGCAACGCGTCCTGATGAAGCATCGTCACGTTGTCAAAACTCTCCAATTCCTCGCGAGCCATTTGGAACAAGTATTGGTCGATCTCGACCGTGATCACATGGCCAGCTTTTTCCGCCAGCAACATCGTCAAAGACCCCATCCCGGTGCCAATTTCCAACACGACGTCTTCTCGAGTAACTTTTGCGCTGTTGGCCAACAGGTGAATAAGATTCAGATCGACCAGAAAATTCTGCCCGTGTCGGCTGTTCGGATTCAATCCGACTTCGTCAAAACGTTGACGCAAATAGGATGCGGTTTGTCGATTTACCATTTACTGCTTACTTCGTTTTTAATTTGAGGGTGAATGTCGGACCGGGAGGAAACTTGATCCGGGTGATCCGGGTATAGACAAATATGGCTTAGACCGTACCGGCCGCTTCCAGCTGTCGTTGAACGTACTTGGCCAACAAATCTGTTTCGATGTTGACTTGGTCACCAACCTGTCGCTGGCCCAAAGTTGTAACCGAAAGCGTGTGAGGAACAATCGCAACGCTAAAACAGTCGGACTGAACATCAACCAAAGTTAAACTAATTCCGTCGACGGTTACGGAACCTTTCGAAGCCATCTGCCGGGTCAACGATTCGGGAACCGAAAAATAAAACTCGGCCCACTCGCCATCGTCGTTCCGCGATTTGACTTGGCCTAGTGAATCGACATGCCCCGAAACGTAGTGCCCCCCCATTCGGCTGTCCGGTTTCAGGGACCGCTCAAGGTTCACCGGGTCGCCCACAACCAACCGGCCCAGATTCGTGCGGCTCAACGTTTCACTTCCCGCGTCGAACTCCAAAAGGTTGCCATCGATTTTGACTACGGTCAGACAGCACCCGTTGACGCAAATACTGTCACCAATCGCAACATCCTCATTAACGACGGAAGTTTCCAGCCCCAATCGGCAGGTTTCGCCGTCGAGCACAATACTGCTGACGGTCCCTTTTTCTTCAACTAATCCTGTAAACAATGCGATCTACCAACCCAAAATCGTTTCACGGTCTGAAAAGTGCCAAACACCAATCTACGCCCATTGTAGCACGGGGGAAAGTGTTAACCTTGCGGGCCATTAACGCAAAACTGCGGTGCATAATCTCCTGAAACGGTTTCCGCCGCATTGGAGCGGTTTAATGTTCGTTGATCGTCCCATCGCGCCATTTTTGCGTAAGCAAATTTGTGCAACAATGGCGATGAAAATCATCCCAAACGAACAGGAAAAAACAGATGAGTATTATTGCTGACGTACATGGCCGGCAGATTCTGGATAGCCGCGGCAATCCAACCGTTGAAGTTGATATCACGCTGAATGATGGCTCTCATGGACGGGCTGCTGTTCCCAGCGGAGCCAGCACGGGTGCCCACGAAGCTTGGGAGTTGCGTGATGGCGATAAAAGCGTGTACATGGGCAAAGGCGTAACCAAAGCGATCGAGAACATTAACTCGAAAATCGCTGACGCGGTTATTGGCTTGCCTGCCACTGACCAAGCTGCCATCGACGCCTGCATGATCGAACTGGACGGGACGGACAACAAATCAAACCTGGGTGCCAATGCGATCCTTGGCGTGTCGTTGGCCACGGCCAAAGCGGCGGCCCAGTTCACTGAGCAACCTTTGTTCCGCTACCTTGGCGGCGCGGCAGCGAGAATCGTGCCTGCTCCGATGATGAACATCGTGAATGGCGGCGAACACGCAGACAATTCGGTCGACGTGCAAGAATTTATGGTTATGCCGCTTGGCTTTGAGCGTTTCTCTGACGCGCTTCGCTGCGGAACCGAGATTTTCCATCACTTGAAAAAAGTCCTCTCGGATAAAGGCTTGAACACTGCGGTCGGTGATGAAGGTGGTTTTGCTCCCGATCTGGGATCGAACGGGGAAGCGTTGGACTTGATCATGACCGCGATCGAAAAAGCGGGTTACCGACCTGGCGAGCAAGTCTCAATCGCGTTGGACGTTGCGGCTACTGAATTTTACAACAAGGACAACGGTTGCTATTCGATCGATGGCAAACAATTGGACGGTGGCCAAATGGTCGACTTCCTCGCCGATTGGGCCGACCGTTACCCAATCTGCTCGATCGAAGACGGGTGTGACGAAGACGATTGGGATGCATGGAAACTGTTGACCGAAAAGATCGGTGACCGAGTCCAGTTGGTTGGCGACGATCTTTTCGTAACTAACACAACTCGCTTGCAACGTGGAATCACGGACGAAGTGGCCAACAGTATCTTGATCAAAGTTAACCAGATTGGAACGTTGACCGAGACGATCGAAGCGATCCATTTGGCGGCCCGAAACGGCTATTCCAGTATTTCCAGCCACCGCAGTGGTGAAACTGAGGACTCGACGATCGCTGACCTCGCCGTAGGATTGAACACAGGTCAAATCAAAACCGGTTCCGCTTCACGAAGTGATCGGATGGCCAAGTACAACCAGTTGATTCGAATTGAAGAGTACTTGGGTGACCAGGCGATTTACGGCGGCCCGCTTTTTCCCAAAAAAGTAGCCGCAGTTGCGACTGCGTAACGATTTGAACTCAGGTTCAACTAACAAATGCTAAAGGGGGGCTGAAACGGTAGTGTAGTACGCTAAAACCGTTTCGTCCCCAAGCATTTTTGGTCTGTCTGAGGTGAAATGAATAGTTCGTAGGACCGCCTTCAGGCGGAATTCGGGCTAAGCCGGTACTACAAACCGGTCAACTCATATTGGACAGACAACCAGGCGTTGAACTGCTTTTACGCGACTGAGCGATTCAATCGGTCGTAGACGGTTAATTTTTTCTGGCATTGGCGCGGGCATGAAATACTGGCTAACGGAAAACGCTTTTCAACCGATGATGATCGGGCTCCTGCTCGTGTTCGTAGCATGGACGTTCTGGTTCATCAGTCGAAAACGCGAATTAATGATTACCGCAATCGCTGTTGGCGTTTCGACCTTCGGCATCGTGGTCATCGAAACTTTTGTCGTCACCGACGCAGAACAATTGCGTAAAGACGTCGCGTCGGTCGCTGCTGCCGTCCAATCAAACGATGTCGATGCTACTTTGTCTTTCATCAGCCCTGGTGCTCAGATTATGATTGACGATGCCAAGCGAGAGATGCGCGAAATCAACTTTAAGAAGCTATCTGTAAAACGGTTTAACGAACCGAAAATCGATTTAGACTCAATCCCTCCAAAGGCCAACATCAGTTTCAATGCGATTGTTCTGGCCGATTGCTCACAGTCTAACCGATACGGAAATGTGCCCAGAGTCAACGGAGCCGCGCGAGTAACCTTATTCTATGAGAAAAACTCAGACGGCGATTGGAAGCTCGTAGACTACGACTACAAACGGGTCACGGCTAACGACTTTATGGGTAGCATAGACGATTAAGCTAAACCGCGCTTCCAATAGCACTACCACAAAGAATAAAAAAGTCTGCACGCAAGACTCGAGCGTAAGCTGGATCC
>CAZDBA010000093.1:0-20694 GCA_964503615.1 uncultured Pirellulaceae bacterium | reverse complement strand
AAAACAACTGGGTGCCATGCTTCACGCCTTTTGAGAAAGTACAACCATTGAGTGCAGGCATGCTTACGCGACAGATGTGGCGGTGGTTAAAGTTGCGTGAGCATGTTTCGCGTGGCAAGCTTGAAACAACCATTGTGGCTCGCGTAAACATGGCACCCCGGCGAAATGGTAACCAGCAGCTTTTGCAAGGACGAATCCAGACCGTTTCCTCGCTAACGCGTCGGGTTTCCAATTGCGATGTAGGTCATCTCACGAATGTCACTTGGCAGGAACGGCGACTTGCAATCCTGACCATTCAACATCAATTCGCTGCTTTCCTGGTTTCATTTCTGGAACCGTAAGCGTTTTCATTTCAGTTCCCAATTCTCGCAATTCCAACCCGAATGCAATTTGGACATCCAGTAACTCCCGAAAATCGAAGTTCTGCTCCTGCCCGAAATAGCAGACCGCTTCCACTGCCGATCGGTTTGGCTGATTGTCGATTTTCCAGGCCACGGACTTTCCTAAGAATGTTCCGTCGGCCGGAACAATGACTAACTCGTTTTCGCCAGCTTGCAAGGCAAACGTTCCGGCTGGTGTTTTGATTGCTCTTACTCCCTCGCCCTCAAGTTCGATCCTCACTCGCAAATCTTTGGCTGAAAAGATTCCATTCTCCGGGCGATCCAATGACCGATGCCAATCGCCTCGACCTGGCAATGAATGCAGCGCACACAACACACGATTCTGGTCCTGCGATGTACGAACTCCCATCGAAGCAAAATCGCGACCGTCTTTAAAATAACGCAGCCGAAAAGCAACCGCGGGATCCTGGTCAGTTTTCCAATATCCGACGACCGGTTGGCGCTGAGTCCAAAAACTCGCTCGGCTGATCGAACCGATATTCGATTTCGAATCGGCCCAAGTCGCTCCAACGTAAAACGGCCGCTCATTTCGATCAAGCGAAAAGACTCGCCGCGTGAATTTGGGATACTGATCGGTCGCTTTAATTTTCGCCAATAGTTTTTCAGGGCAGGGCAGGGGAGTCACGACCCCATAACCGCGCGGGCGTTCGACAGAGGCGTTGGGATGCGGTTTGATTTCAAAATCAACTCGGTCATTCAAAAAGGCCACCAGTGTGGTCGTCAACCGTCGATACGAATGGCGACTATGGGGCCCTGCCCATTGCTCGGTCGGCAAGTGGAAACTATCGGCGAACATCTCCCAAGCCTTTACGCGAATCGCTTCTGCGGCTTGCCGAGTTTCTTTGTCTTTGACTAACTGCAAAATCCGTTCAGACTCGCCGATCACTACCTTGCCGTACGGCGGACTGTTGTACTCGGCAAAACTATCAACCTTGTCATTTTCGACCACCACACGTTGCAACCGTTGTCGCCCGTAACGAAGCAACTGTTCATCCTCCAGCACCTCACCTGCAACCGCACACACGCCGCCGCCCAAGACTGCGATGTTAGTGTAATGGACTCCAACGTCGCGATTACGAATCGCGGTCGCCGCGTGCCGCAGCGCCGCTCGCATTCGCTTTTCAAGCTCGGCGTCGTTCAGCTGTTCACAGTGGTCAACCAAAATCTGAGCGATTGCCGAGCCACAAAAATCAGCCCAGTTCAGGTCGATCGAATCCATTTTCTCAAGCGGTTCCTCCAACAACCAAGGCCACGCACCATAACCAGGCTGATTTGGCTGAGTCTGTTGCAACGACAACAGTTGCGTCAGCATCGCCTTCGATCGACTTGCATCCCCTGTCCGCCCTCGTTGCAACAACCCCACTGCGTAATAAAAAGACTCCCGAATCGGATGAACTGGAGTCCCCCGAGCAATCACGCTGTGATAGCCGGGACTGACAAACTGCACCTGCAACAACTGCTGCTGGTTGTCGAAATGATCGTCATAATATTTCAGCAATCGCTGCAACCTCGTTGGTTGGTCCGCCAGAACCACGACGGTCCGATCGCACGAAACTTGGTCGAGTGAAACAACAGAAACGAGAACGGCCATGCAAGCCCTCGCGTAAAATCGCTTCGTGTGTCTTTGCTTCCAGCTGATCATGCGCTAGTTGCCCGGTCGCGAGAATTTCGCTGCTTAATTCGTCGCTTGAATTCACCACGTTCTTCCCGAGTTGGAAACGTGTAATAACTACCGCTTTTGGTGTTGTCGATCGGAACCGGTTCGGTTTTTCCTTGGAGTACGTCCATCAACATGTCGGCCGACATCGTGTATAGTTCGTCGGCTAGCGCGTCCACAGACTTTGAGTAGTCAAGCGGAACGGCATGTTGCGCAAGAATGTTCCCGCGGTCGATCTTGGCAGAAATTTCGTGAATGGTCATTCCTGTTTCCGATTCGCCATGATACATCGCCCAGAAAATCGGAGTTGGACCGCGGTATGCAGGCAGTAAAGAGGAATGCAGATTGATAAACTGCACGTTGGGTATAGAGAGCAATTTTTGCTTGAGAATATTCTTACAGTTACAGACCACGAGAACATCTAGTTCTGAAATCGACGACCGATGAGCCGAAGCGTTGATATTTGTTGTCACTGAATACGATATATTCGTTGAGCGCGCATATTCGTAAGCCGTTTTGGATGCTTCGGCACCGCCTGTTAGACTGCAAACTTTATCCAGTAGCAAACCGGCGACTTTGGAAATCACACCGCGGATGCCAAATTTGGAAATCGTCTGCAGAATGTTCCCCCGACTTTCCGCAATCGTGTCAAAGAAAAACGTGTGAACCAGTTCGATCTCCTCTTCCGCGCAAAGACGCTTTAGGACCGGCAAGCTGGCGGCAGCGGTCGTGTTAGTTAATAGAGCGACTTTTATCATAGCTTTGCAATTGCCTCATCAGGAACGTGAACTCAATAGAAAAGAGACCAGGAAGGGACAAACCGACATCCCTTCGAGGATAATCGGCGGCAAATTAAAAAACGCCGAATAGCAAGGACTTTTGAAAAGATTCTTGGATCGGAAATGGTCCTGCGTTAGGAAATGCAGGTGTAACAAATAAAATATTGTGGGAGTTAAGCAATGGAGCTTAATTTTGTTTGGAAGCGGATTGGATTGTGTGTTGGACTGGCAACCTGATACTAACCACTGAGCTGGTTAATGAACGGGCTGATATCCAGGAAATCGACAATTCCGTCTTGGTTAATATCCGCTTCCAGTTGGAATAAGTTGTTACTCAGAATCGTAATGAAAGGCGAAATATCCAAAAAGCTGACGAAGCCGTCGAGATTGATATCAGCGAGTAAGAAATCATCTTCGAAAACACCCGGTGTTGGAGCTGCCGCGATCCAACTGCTCGGAAGATTACCGTTGGCAGAAAGATCGTCCCGTTCAAGCACTTGACCGGTACCATCAGCGTCCGGCCAAGGTGAAAGGTCGTCATAAACCAACTCGTCAACCACAACACGAGGAATCGTACCCAGCGAATCAGGGAGGTCGGGCTGCTGCAGGGAAATTCGACCGGTGCTATTGGAAAGCGACCCAGACAGACCTCCAACGATCGTGACTGCCGAGTCAATGCCGTAGTGAGCTTCAAACGCCGCAAGCCTATTCGCGTTCGTCGAAAGGGAAGGATCAAAAGAAACGACAAGGATCGCTTCGCCAGCAGCGAGTGTTGTTCCCGCTGGAAATTCATAGTCGGATTGACCACGAAGACGCCAATTTGTCAGATCAACTGTAGAAGATGTTGGGTTGGCGACCTCGATGTATTCCAAATCGTTGTCCGTCAATGAAGGATCAATCGCCAACGCAGCCGCGTTAGGATTCTCTGGGTGATAATTGACTTCGCTTATCACCAACGGCCCTACTGCTGCATCACTGCTATTAGCACTGCCAAAGGAGCTGGAGGCAAGTCGAGTCAAACGTCCGGTGCCGTTGGGCAAGCGTCCCAGCGAATCGCCGTTGAAGGTCGCGCCAAAGCTAACCGACTCTTCGACAAACGGCACTACTGAACCTTGCACGACAACAGCGCGTGTTAGATGCACTTCGTCACCCTGAGCACTAAGCGCGAAATCGTTTGCACTTGGGGCGCCTGGGGTCGGGTTGAAATCCGATTCGTCATAGACCAAATAGCCACCGGCGGAAATGATCGTACCCTCAGGAATTTGAAACTGGAATGGCGATGAAATGGAGTCGCTCAAGAACCAGAGGCCTACGTCGATTGGCTGATCCGTTGGATTATAAAGTTCGATGGTGTCGCTTTGCTGAGCATCGCTGTTAGCACGAATCTCATTGATCACTACGCCAGAGGCGCTGGCAGAGGCAGTCCCGGGCGTTCCACCAAATTCGATACTGGCCCGCCAGCTGTAGTACTTACCCAGCTCTTCCACAGGTGTATTGGTCGGATCCTCAAGGACTAAACTGAAACCATCTCCATCAGTCAGGCTGTACCAAGGATCGCTGTCGTCGTAATTCACCGACAAGATTTCATTCAAACTGCTGTCGAGCAACGTGACTTCTTCGCCCCCATTGTTCAAGCCGCCGGACCATTGGCCAAGTATCGTGGCGCTGTCGCCATAACGCGCCATGAAAGCATCAATATCTTCAACAACAACGACTCGTTCACCGGGCAGCAAATCCGTATCGCCAAAGTCGAATGTCACACCGTCAGAAAGCTGCACACCACCGAGGTTGATCGTTCCCGTTGTGGATGGATTGAACAGTTCAATGAACTCAAAGTCATCATTGTCAACGAACCCTGCAGCGATCTCTGCAGCGCTCGGCGCGGCAGGATTGAAATGGATCTCCGTGATTCGCAAATCAGATTGTACTGCCGGAATGGCAAAGGTCGCACTGTGCACGGCCGACCATTCGCCGTTGCTAAACGTTCTCGCCAGCACATTTGTCGACGAAGTCAGTGGGATCGCAGGTGTGCTCATGGAAGAGATAGTAAGTTCGGCATCGAACGAGATGTCACTGCTGGTTCCCGAGCTTTGGTGAATCTCTACTGCAAGGGTGTTACTTCCTATGACGAGGTAGTCGCTGATGTCGTTGAAATTTACAAATAATCCGTTGCCAACCGGTCCGTTAGCTACCGTTTGCCAATTGATGTCGTCAACCGTAAGAATGTCTGATCCATTGACGATATTGACTTGCCCCACCACATGACCATTGAGATAAACCACCGCACCATCGTCGTACAGGATATCCAGCGAAGCGAAATCGAAACTCTCGGTTACGTCAAAAGACGTTCGGAAATATGTGGTGATGTGCTTGTCCGAAGCATTGTCGCCGTAGCTAACCGTAGTCACTTCGCCATCATTGCCGTAACCTAGTCGCGCAGGACCTGATGCCCAGCTACTGTCATCGAAATTCGAATTCTGCCAACCGGTCGAATCTTGGTTGCTCCCATCGTCCAGGTAACTCCATACCGAGCCAAATTCAATAACGGTCGAATTTGTTGCCTCCGTATCGTAGAGGATGGCATTGGGATTGATGCCACCCCCTTCGAGTCGAGGGTCTGAACCGTCGGTTGTATAGTAGATTGAGTCGTTCGCACTGAGCGTAAGTAAAGCTCCAGATTCAATCTCCCCTCCACTTTGAACAGCCCCGTCAATTTGAAAAACCGGGGCGTCAACGTTGCCGAAATAACCAAGGCTCTCAAAGGCATCGACAACGAGACTACCTCTTGCGGGCAAGTACTCGGTCAATATTCTCTGAGTCTCCGCAACCCAATGGACGTCTCGCTCGTACAGCTCTGCAGGTCCGCCCGCGTTATTACCATTCCAGAAATCGGCGCGATAGTCACCCCACCTAGCGGTTTCACCGACGATCGCAAGATTGATCTCGTCAACCCGCGCCTGCCAACGCTCCGTAACCGCGCTTTCGGTCAAAGCACCACCATTGAAGAAGTGCAACTGAATGCGGTCTTCCATCCTCTGGACGAACTCAGGAAAATTCCTCAAGTCCTCCAGCAACTGTGTGGGATCAGTAACGGTACCCGGCAATTGGCTATTAACATTTTCCAGAGAACGCTCAGAATCCCAAGGGTAGAACCGCCACGGCGCATCGTCTGGACCACCACCAGCAGCTCTCCAGTTGTTGGTCGTCCTAATATCATCGTTACCGATGTAGTTCTGGAGAAGGGTAAAGTCAATGAAGTTATCAACATCCAAACGTTCTTGAACTTCTTGCCAAGTCCCATTGCTTGCCGCTGCTCTGAGCTCGTTCCAGGAATCGAGGTTTCCATCGATCGCGGTGCCACCATTGATCGCATCGTAATCGTCGGGGTCACCTCCGTTGTACTCTGCGTAGTGAGCCGAATCGCCACGCTCGTGTAGGTTGTAGACACCCCAAAAAAGTCCGTTGATGAAGAGGTTCGTGAATTCTCCCTGCTGAGCGTCGGCGTGGCCCAGCGCGATCAGCGAATCCCGGACAAACTGATCCCTTAGCAACGTTGCGCTGTTTCGCTGAGTATCAGAAAAATGAATGAGCGAGTTGTTATATACCGCGCGAAGCTGCAGGGAATTGAAACTGTCGACCAGAGAGTTCTCGAAAAGCTCGTATTCCAAACGCCCCGCGCCGTACTCTTGCCGGAATCTCAATGTAAACGAATGTTTGGGAGAACGACTTGGAATACGACTTGCGCCACCTGCGACTCTTAAGCCCGCATCAATCTGAAACCCTGTTGTTCCATCGGCCAAAATGTACTCAACCGAAGTAGGCACCTCCAAAGAATCATCTAGCGAATTGGTGTAGATCCCGTTGGCACCGAAGATATCATCGACCGTTGAGGTCAACGACAAGGTTGGAATATCTTGCAGGCCATCAAGCAATAGCTGCGTGTAAAGCGGATCGAGAGCAATGTCGGGATCAACCGCGTAGTCGATCGTGTTCTCGGTCTGACTGCCAGTCGCAAGTTCTGGTTGTGCAGGAAAACCAGCAGGCGTCGCTGATTGCGTCAGCACATCGCTGGCGAAAATGTAGGTCTGTGTGTCGATGTTGGTTGGAATGTATCCTGTCCGATAAGCCGCCGCGCGCAAGTTGGTCGTTGAACTAATATTAATCGGCGATGTGTAGACCGCTCCGTTGCCCGGCTCAGGATTGCTCCCATCGGTCGTGTAATAAATGGTTGCCCCAGGAGTGGCGGTCGTGATCGCGACATTAAACGGGCTAGTGTAGTAACCTCGATCAAAATCAAACGAAGTATCACCGACCACTCCAGAGAACTCCACTCCGTTAACCTCACCGGGTGTCGGGCTCTCAAAAAAAGCAGCTCCATTAGTACCGACACCGTAGGAGATATCGGAAAACTGCTCCGGGTAGTCGACGCCACCATCGCCAAACTCAGTTACGACCAACTCACTGGAATCGGTCAGTGCCAAATACTCACCGGATGCTGAAAGTTGAAAGTTCGTGTGGAGGTTACCCGCAGGATCTGAAACACCATCGCCAGAAGCAAAAATCACCAAGTACTCACCGGGAGCAAGTACCGATTCGGCCACATTGGGAAAGACCCATTTGCCAAGTTCAGACCCATCATCAGTCAAATGCCAACCGGCGAGATCTTGAGACTGATCACCTGCGTTGAATAGTTCGATCCAGTCCGATTCATTGCCATTGCCATCAACAAGTCCAGAATTGTTGGATGCGAGAAACTCGCTGATCAAAACGTCCGCTGCAAGAAGCTGCCGTGGTTCAAGCTGGCTAAACGACAACGGATCCGTGATGGATCTTTTCCTTTTCTTCGGTTTCGTTTTCTTTGCCCTGGCTTGATCATGTGACAATGATGACTTCTTCATGCTCGAATCGTCTCGCAAGTTGGGATGGAAAAGGACAGGGGATTTAAAGTATAGCCAACTTTCCTTTCTATTACGAACGACGAAAATCCAAATCGCTCGTACACAACTGCATTTGCCGAGCCAGGTTGATTTCAGGGGAAACAAATGACTTCTACCTTTTGCTTTCCCTACGCCCTACGAATACACCAACCCAATTTTTAAGCGAAGAAAGGTGCACTAACTGGTTAGTGCAGCGTCAAATTTTAAATTTAGGGCGGAGGCGGAGGCGGAGCCGAACTTCGTCATCCGCTACAGGGCAGACTGCAGGCTACTGATCACGGCCAACAAATCCGGTTGGCAAATTCTCCAGGTTTTCCGAACCGGTAACCGTTGGAGTTGTCGACGGTTTTCGTCGGTACAGCCGGTACAGCAAAACGGCATGATAAGTCCAAAACAAGGACCAAAATGCCAAGGCACAGTAATAGAAACCGAACGAATCGTGCCATGGCACCAATCCTTCAAGAAAGATATCTAAACCGATAACCAAATGGACGTAGTACTCGAACTTGTTGAAGAAGAAATTTCGACAAAGTACAACGACGACGGTGGCCAAAGTTGCGAACCCAAGACCGATACGAAAGGTGTCTGTGGGTGACTTGCCCAAAACAGAATTGAAAAACGACAAGTAGATCACTAACAGCAATTGGCTGAGCAGTATCCAACGAATCGTTCCGTAGCGTGGGTTGGGGCTTCGTGACATAGCTACATTTGTTTATGAGTCGGAATAAAACGGGCTTCTCAAAACGGGAGCCTCTGAAGTCTTCTACCGTAGACGGCGCCCGAAAACAACAATGGTGGAAAAGGAGAGGACGAACGAGCCTCCAACCTCCATGTAGCTTGACGCTCGAAAACGGCTTAAGTTACTTGAATTCCATCAAAAATCGGTCGTGAACTTCGCACCTCTTTGGCGGTCCCCTTAAACCACAATCGTTTTTGTTGCTGGATTCGTGATTTTGGATAGAACTTTCTCGTTCGACAGGTGTCTGAAATTGTACGATAATCGTCAGGTATTAAAAACGAATTATGAGTTGATCAGGCGATCGCTGGTGAGCAATCACTGGAGGAAAGTCCGGGCTCCACAGGACAGGATGGTCGATAACGTCGACCGGTCGCGAGACTAGGGAAAGTGCCACAGAGATTTAAACCGCCGAACGGCATTTTCGAATGTGCGTGGTAAGGGTGAAAAGGTGAGGTAAGAGCTCACCGGTGATGAAGGTGACTTCTTCAGCCTCGGTAAACCCCATCCGGAGCAAGGCTAAGCAGAGAGCAGTGACGGTCCGTCGCATTACGACTCTCGGGTAAGCTGCATTGAGGTGTTTGAGCAATCAACACCCCAGATAAATGATCGCCGGCCGTCCATGACGGTCGACAGAACCCGGCTTACGATCAACTCGTTTTTCGTTCTTCTGTTTCCTTGTCGGTTTCACTCTAATTTCTGCTTTCGGCTGCTGCCAACGCCCAATCTAGAAACTGCAGGTTTATGACAAATAGTAATCGACTTTCGATCACGGGCTATTCTACCGCCTTGTTCTCAACTTGGTATTTTTGCAAGGAGATGGGATGCCTGTTTGATTGCGGGGATGGTATGACGAGTGGGTTGATGCAAAAAGCCCGCAAGGTCAAGCATGTCTTTATTTCGCATGCGGACCGGGACCATCTTGCGGGACTGTTCCAGTTTAACCAACTTAACGCGCGGGCGGATTTGAGTATTTACTATCCAAAAGACAGTGGATCGTTTCCCGCGATCGCCGACTTTTCAGAGAAGTTCGATCCACATGTCTCAGGTACGCGGTGGATTCCGATCGATGGTGACTTTGAAGTCCGAATACGTGAAGACCTCGCTGTACGTGCTATTGAGAATCGGCACTGTGAATCAAAACCGGGGACCAAAAGCCTGACTTATATCGTCGATTCGATTTCGCGAAAGCTGAAACCGGAACTCGTTGGCAAAGAGGGCAACGAGATCGCGATGTTGCGCGAGGAAAAAGGTGAAGAAGCGATCTCGGATCTTTCGCGAAAGACAAAGCTAATCTATTCCGGTGATACGCCGATCGAAAACGATGGGCGTTACGATGAAACGGAGATCTTGATTCATGAAGCGACTTTTTTAACCGCCGCTGAAATTGAAACTGATAATCCGCACCGCAACAAGCACAGCTCACTTGATCAGGTTATGGCGATGGTCGCTCGATCAAACATTCAACGATTGATATTAGGTCACTTTTCTTCAAGATACAGTCCCGAGGAAATTGACAAAGCGATCGCACGCGAGATTGAGTTGCATGGAATCACGATTCCGGTGCATCGGGTCCTGCCGGGAGAGACGGCGCGCTTTGAGGCTTGAGTCTCCTAATGCAGCACCAACTTTTATTTCAGAGTTGGATTCGGCAGAATTCAGCTCTGTCGCAAAAACCGAAGCCTGGCGACACCGGCTACTTACCGTTCACTCCAATTTTAGATCTTGGCTCCAGTATCACGAGCTAGCGATCGGGGCGGTGTTGAATGCAACTGTGATAAACTATTCGGCTAACAAGCAATACCCCGACGCCCTGAAGGTCTTAGAAGACCAAAATTTCGCAACCGCTTCGGGAAACTTCCAACGCCAGATTTGTTCAAGCGCGCATCATATCTTGCATATTGATTTTGACTATGTCGGTGCTGTCCCCAAGGCGAAGAACCTTCCCCCTTTGCTGTCCCCAAGACGAAGAAACTTTCCCCATAAATCGTTTCGTTATAACGAAGAAATCAATTGTATTCGCCTGCGATTCAATAGCTCGTAAACTGCCATAGCGAACCCGACCTTTTGCAATGAATTGGGTCTTATCTTTGGAACGAGAGGAGACCTAAAACATCATTCAATGGAAAGGAATCAAGGAAATGATGATCAGAAAACTAGTTGCATTGACAGTGGTGGGTATCGCACTTTTAAGTTCAACCGAAGCAAGGTCGCAAGATTATTTTAATCAAAACGCGAGTAAGTGGTACATCAGTGGCTTTGGCGGTTGGACAGGCGAAGTTGAAAACAGTTTCAGTTTGGATACCGCAGGCCCAGGGATCGGTGATGACGCTTTCGGAATCAATATAAACACGGAATCGGGTTACGGCATTGGAGCAGCGATTGGTCGTCGATTCTCCAATAATCTTCGGCTTGAATCCGAGTTTGTTTTCCGAAATCACTCGTTAGACAATATCGTCACCGATGCAGGCGGCTTGGCAGTCGATTTCCTGGGCGCCGACCCCGATGACGTGGCAGATGCACTCGATGGAGTTTCGGCTCGAGTTAACAGCTACACTCTCGCGACCAACCTGGTTTACGACTTCCGACGTGGCGCGAAAATCAATCCTTACGTCGGTTTCGGCACAGGTGTGCAGTTTGTAGGAAACAGACTGACAGAGGAGGATAACGATTTGGAAGTACAATTGAACTATCCGACCGTAATATATCAGTGGATGGCTGGTGTTTCGTCGCCACTGAATCAAAGATCGGATCTGTTCGTTGAGTATCGGGGATTCGGAACCTTTGGCACAACTGCGTCAGGTTCGCTTGGCCCAGACAGCGTTAGATTTAAAGCAGCGAGCTATCAAGACAGTGTCTTTGCCGGACTCCGCTTCAACTTCTAAACAGCGGTTTGCAACGGTTCATCAGAATCCGATTTTGTGATTCGACAATGCGGAAAGGGTACACCTCAAGGTGTATCCTTTTTTCATAACTTCACCGAGTAGCGATGGGAAATGAAGGGTAATTCTCGACGATTTCAGGCCGGATACTTCATCACAGCCGCCTTTCGCTAGGAGATTTTATCCAAGCCTGGATCAACGTTAGCTTCTGCTTGCATCTCATCGATCATCTTCAACGCGTCAATCGGCGTTAGATTGTTTGTGTCCAGCCCTTTGATCTTTTCCAGCAACGGGTGGTCGGCATAGCCAAACAGGGAAAGTTGCATTTGAGAAGACTGGTGTTTGGTCGCTGCGCTGACCTGCTGCTGGTCATCGTGGGATTGTGACTCAAGGTTCTTGAGAATTTGATCTGCCCGCCGATTGACCCAGTCGGGAACGCCAGCGAGTTTAGCGACTTGGATTCCATAGCTTTTGTCTGCGGGGCCTGACACAATCTTGTGGAGAAAAATGATCTTCTCCTCCCACTCTTGAACTTTAACACTCCAGTTTCTCACACCCGAAAATGTCTGTTGCAGTTCGGTCAGTTCGTGGTAATGAGTGGCGAACAAAGTCCGACACCCCAAATGGTCGTGCAAGTATTCGACGATTGCCCACGCAAGCGAGACTCCATCGTAGGTACTGGTGCCTCTTCCAATTTCGTCCAGTATCACAAGCGAGCGATCGGTAGCGGTGTTCAGAATCCGCGCCGTCTCAGTCATTTCGACCATGAATGTCGATTGACCTCGCGACAACTCGTCGCTGGCTCCGACTCGGGCAAAAATCTGGTCAACGATGCCGATGTTCGCTGACGTGGCCGGAACGTAGCTGCCGATTTGAGCCATCAACGTGATCAATGCAACTTGGCGAATATATGTACTCTTTCCTGCCATGTTGGGACCAGTAATCAAATGGATAAAGCCAGCTTCATCATCGATCGTGGTGTCATTGGGAACAAAAGCTCCTAACGGCTGCGTGATATCCAAGACGGGATGTCGTCCGCCCACAATTTGCAATTGGCTTTCTGTCGACAACGTGGGCTTGCAGTAGTTTTGTTCTACAGCCAGTTGAGCGAGCGCGGCAACGACGTCGATCGTGGAAACAATTTCTGCGATGGCCAACAGTCGCCCTGAGTGGGCGGCGGCCAAGTCTCTTAGTTGACCAAACAGTTCGGCTTCTAACTCTTTCGCAGCAGAATCGGAAGTGAGAACTTTTTCTTCATACTCTTTCAGCTCTTGAGTGATGTAGCGCTCGGCATTCTTCAAAGTCTGCTTGCGAATAAAGTCCTTGGGAACCTTGTCGATATGTTTATGAGTTACCTCAAGATAGTAACCAAAGACTTTGTTGAAGCCGACTTTTAAAGAGGGGATGCCTGTCGTTTCGATAATGGATTGCTGGTAGTTGGCGATCCATTGCTTGCCGCCGGCCGCCAATTTTCTCAAGCCGTCCAGTTTTTCACTGAACCCCTCTCGAATAATGTTGCCATCTCCCAAGTGGGTTGGGCAGACTTCTTCCAGAGCTTTATCCAACTGTGTACGCAAGTCGGCGCAGAGGTCGAGGTCAGCTTCCATTTGCTGCAGCCAGCTTGATTTTCGCGAAGCAAGACAAGCTTTGATTTTTGGAATCACCCCAAGCGTATTGCGAATCTGACTAAGGTCTCTCGGACCAGCGCGGTTTGTAGCGACCTTGGCCAGTAGACGTTGTAGGTCATAAATCGATTTGAGCTCGGCTCGCAGCTTGTCACGCAGTTTTTGATCGCCGACAACTTCTTCTATTGCCGTTTGGCGTTGTTCGATTTTTTGCTGGTTTGTAAGAGGCGTACGAATCCATATGCCTAACTTGCGCGATCCCATTGGTGTGGTACAACGGTCAATTACGCCTAGCAGCGCGCCCTGTCGGGAATGATGGCGAATCGTTTGACTAATTTCCAGACTTCGCCAACTGGCTTGATCGATTTCGACAAACTGATTTTGGCGATAGGGTGAAAGGACTTGGATATGTCCCAACTCACATTTCTGCGTCTCGCTGAGGTACTCCATCACAGCACCCGCGGCGCGAAACACGTCCGCTTCGTGCTCGTCAAAGCCCAAACCGGCCAACGTACCAACATCGAACTTTTTCAACAGTGATTGTGTTGTGAGCTTTTCCGCAAACGCCCATTTGGGTCGCCGTGTGATGTAGGTGTCATAGACTAACGCAGAAATTGCGTCGGCTTGTTCTTCACTAATGATCAGCTCTTTGGGATTCAAGCGAGCGAGCAAGTCTGGCAGCTTGGATTTTGATAGTAGGGCGGCAGCGAATTGGCCAGTCGATAGATCGACCCACGAAATGGCAGCGTCCATTCCGCTAGCGACTTTTTTGGCAGTGGTGTTCAGCCAGATCGCTGCAAGGTAGTTACTTTGTTCAGGGTCAAGGATACCTTGATCGGTAATCGTTCCAGGCGTAACGACCTGAGTGACTTCGCGCTTGACTAAACCTTTTGCAGTTTTGGGATCTTCGACTTGTTCGCAAACGGCAACTCGAAAACCAGCTTTTATTAACTTGCCTAGGTAAGTGTCCAGTTGGTGGTAGGGAAACCCTGCCATGGGGATAGAATTCTTTTTGTCCCGTTGTGTTAGCGTTAGCCCTAAATGTTTAGCGGCAACCTCAGCGTCTTCGTGAAAGAGCTCATAAAAGTCGCCCATTCGAAACAAAAGAAGCGCTTCGCCCACTTCGGACTTTGCTTGCTGGTACTGTCGCATCATTGGAGTATCTGACATCTTCGAAACTTAGCAGTCTTCGTTGCATTTTTCGAGTACTCCAACCGATTGAACAGTAAAGACTTGGGTGATTTCTTTGAGCGCGGCTCGTTAGAATCACTACAATTCTCAACCTAAATGTCTAGCTCGTCGTGTCTTTTACGATTTTTCGCGTTGGGTATTTTAGGAGAGGGCGACAATTTAAGATTTGCCAGATTTGATTGATTGAGAAACGAAACCCGCAAGGTTATACTGTTCCTCACCACTGGAAAATTTTTATATCGGAAATGCAATGAGGTTTAATTGCGTTCCGGTCCGTTTCCCTGACATGCTACTGGAGGATAACTATGGAAACGCTTTCAACAAATCATGCTAACCAACCCTTGGGCCATCCGGGCTCCGGGCCAACTCAGTTTGTCTTCAACAGTACTAGTGAAGAGGAACAGGGCGGCTTTGACTTCTGGGGAATTTTAGGCCGTCGTAAGTGGATTGTATTTCTTGGACTCATCGCTGGGATGGGCTTGGGGACTTTGGTTCACTATCAAAGTGCTCCGATCTACGAGTCAGAAGCAAAGGTCCGAATCGAACCTAAGGATCCATTGGTGATGCCTTTTGGCAAGGGTGACGTCATGCTGCCAAGTACCGCAGAAATGATAACTCGCCATGACAAGATCATTCCGACACAACTGACCATCCGTGGTTGCTTTGAAGAGAACGATCTTTACCAACTTGCTTCTTTCGAAGACATGAGCGAAGAAGACGTAATCAAGTACGTCTTGGAAAATCTGGTGGTCATGCCGGACAAAGAAGACCCCATGGTCTATAAGCTGAACTTTAAAACATACGAACCTACAGAGGCTCGAGTTGTTCTCAGCAACTTGCTTTCGACCTACGAGGACAACCTCGAGCGAATGTATGAGGACGAGTCGAACAAGTTTGTTGATCTCCTGAAAGATGTCAAGACTCAGTTTAAGAGCAACTACCTTGCGATCAACGAAAAAATTGCGATGGTCAGTGACTCAATCACAGCTCCGAGAGTTGGCAATTCTGGCTCCATCCACTCAATCAACATCGAAGTGCTGAACAAGAACTTGAGAGCACGTCGAGACTCAATGAATAGGTGGCTTGCCTCTGCCAGACGAATCTCAGAAGCGATCCAGAGTGGTCCCGAACAAATGGATGCGATGGTTTGGACTCTAGTTCAAATTGGTGACCTGAGACCTGAAAAGTCAACGCCATCAACCCACAGAGATGAAGATACCATTGCAAGGACCCAGCAGAACATTGATGCCTTGGTGTTACAATTAAACGAGAGTTTGCAGCGCCTAGGAGATGGTCATCCTCAAATCAAAAGCTTAAAGCAACAAATCGACTATTTTCAAAAGTCTTTAGAAGCTCAAAAAGCTGACGCGTTAACTGACGTCGCCTTTGGCTTGGACAACGAAGTTATCTTGCGACGTTATTTAGCCTCTTTAGAAAGCCAAATCTCAGATACTCGAATCGACATCAAAAACGAAGAGCTTGAGTATCGGCAACATGTGGCAGCCGAAGAAAAACTGGCGAAAGTCAACCAGAAACGTGACGATCTTGTTCGTGAGCGTGCTCACATCGAAGGGCTATTGATGACAGCCCAAGATAAGATCATGGAAATTGATCCAACAGGAAGTCTTTCTTCTGTCGACCAACGTGAAGGATTTCGATTCCTGTCTCTTCAAGAGGCTAGTTTCGGTAATCGAGTTTGGCCAAAGTTACCCATTCTTTTAGCGATTGGTGGACTGCTTGGTAGTCTCGTTGGATTCGGACTTGGTTGCTTGGTTGAACTTGCAGACAAGACGTTCCACAACCCAGACGAAGTCATGAAGCAGTTGAACCTGCCCCTTATGGGACACGTTCCTGTTATCAGCCAGAGCAAGCGATATCTGGTTGAGGACTCACTTATTGAACCGATTATATGTACTTACCATCGGCCTAAGTCTCAGGTTTCCGAAGCGTTCCGAGCTGTGCGAACCTCTTTGTTTTTCAACACGCAAGGAAAAGAGCATTCGGTCATTCAGGTCACCAGCCCAACACCAGGTGATGGTAAATCAACACTTGCATCCAACCTTGCTGTGTGTATTGCACAGTCGGGCAAGCGAGTCCTGTTGGTTGATGGCGATATGCGTCGTCCCCGCCAACACTCTACGTTTGGCATCAAGTCAAATGAAGGTTTCGCAACTGTGTTGAGCGGCCAGAGCTTTTGGCGAGATTGTGTCCACGAAGTTGAAGAGATCGAAGGCTTGGCGTTGATGCCTTGTGGTGCAAAACCAAACAATCCTTCTGAGCTGAGTACTTCTCCACAAGTTTCTGAATTGATTCAGCAAATGCGTGAAGAGTACGACTTTGTGATCATTGATACGCCACCACTTTTGGCCGTTACTGATCCGTGCCCAATCTCAGCACGTGTGGACGGTGTGGTACTTTGCTTGCGAATCAAAAAGAACGTTAAGATTAGTGCTGAGCGTTCGACTGAAATCCTTCGCAATGTGGGAGCTCATTGTATCGGCTTGGTTGTCAACGGTGTTGGTCAACAAACTGGCTACGGTAGCCAGTACACCTACGGTGCCTACCGTGCAGGCTATGCCTACAACGGTTATGGATACGGATACGGTTACGGATACGGTTACGGTGCAGGTGCAGGTAATGCTGGAAAGTACTACGAAGAAGATGCCAAGAACCGCAAGAATCCGAAACGAATCGAAGCTACCGTGCCGCCTCAAACTGCCAAACAGCAGCCGGAGCCAGAGGTCTTTGATTCCATTGAATGAGCCGAGCTTCATTGAACCAGTGGCAAGGTTAGTTCGTACGAATTAACCTTCATTAGGGCGTTTTGGATCCTCCCAAAACGCCCTATTTTTGTTTTGTCGACTCATTTTCACAATGTCTACCTCGAACAAATTGAACGAGTCGCCCGTTGTCGGCTTGTACTTTGATACTCTGGCCGGGACCACGTGGACGTTTCTGGGTCGTTTGACTAAAATGAGCCCTACAAGGAAGTTATCGCTTTCGGAAGTTATCGCTTTCTCAAAGATACGGTTTTCTTAATAGACCGCTGCTCAGTCATGGAAAAAATAGATGGCAATCTCTAAAGCCGAGCTTTTCCCGCCAGAAATTCAGTCGGCTCGAAAGCTAATTGATCAAAGACTTGATCAATATTCGCAATTTGACACTGACTGTCCAGAACGATTACGCAATGCGATTCGATACTGTTTACTGGCACCCGGCAAACGTTTGCGGCCCCTGCTCACCGTTACGGCCGCAAAGATTTGTGGAGGTACGATCGAAGACTCTCTTCCCGGCGCATGTGCTGTGGAAATGATTCATACTTATTCGCTGATCCATGACGACCTGCCAGCAATGGATGACGATGACATGCGTAGGGGCAAGCCAACTTGTCACATCGAATTCGATGAGTCGACAGCGATCCTTGCCGGCGATGCTTTGATTCCCAGAGCATTTGAAATACTTGCTACCGAGATTTCTGATCCTTCTGTAGCAGCCGCCAGTTGCCACGTCTTGGCAGTCGCGGCAGGTTCATCGAATTTGGTTGGCGGACAAGTCGACGATTTGTCGAATCAATTTGCCGAGGCTGATATTCGATTGCTGGAGAAAATCCACCTTCGAAAAACAGCCGCTCTGCTAATTGCCAGCTTGAAACTTGGGGCGATTTCTGCCAAAGCAGACGCAAAACAACTCGTTTGCTTGGAAAAATATGGAAAACACCTCGGTTTAGCCTTTCAAATCGTCGATGATCTGTTGGATTTGAAGGGTGATCAAGTCAAAATGGGGAAGAGGACCAACAAGGACTCGCAACTAGGCAAACTAACTTACCCCTCCGTACTGGGTGTCGCAGAGAGTGAACTGCGAGCCCACCAGATGATTGATTCGGCAATCGATGCACTTCAACCGTTTGGACAATCTGCCGAACCGCTTACCTACCTCGCTCGGTTCGTAGTTGAAAGGTCACAATGACAAAAACAGAAAAACCGCAACCCATTCTTCCTGGCATTACATCACCGATGCAACTGCATGGGATGACCACCAAGCAGCTTAAACAAGTCGCTGATGAAATTCGTGAAACGCTGTGTAATTTGCTCAGCCTCCGCGCCGCCCACTTTGCATCCAACTTGGGCGTTGTTGAACTGACCCTTGCCTTGCACAGCACCTACGACTTTCGGACCGACCGATTGATTTGGGACACAGGCCACCAGATCTACCCTCAGAAACTGATTACAGGTCGTTACGACGAATTCAAAACGATTCGCACCAAAGGCGGATTAATGGGCTACCCCAATCCCAACGAGAGCGAATACGACCTGTTTATGACAGGCCACGCAGGATGCAGTGTTTCAACCGCTGTCGGGCTTCGCAGTGGTGACGATCTAATGGGGCGCAAAGACAACCATAGCGTTGCGGTCATCGGAGACGGCGCCTTTCCCTCTGGCATTGTGTTCGAAGCGATCAACAACGCGAGTCACATGAAGAGCAAGTTGCTTGTGATCCTGAACGACAACGAAATGTCAATTTGCCCTCGAGTCGGTGGCGTCGCGTCGTATCTGGACAAGCTCCGTGCAAATCCGTTTTACACAGGACTCAAGAACGAAGTCGGCAAGATTTTGGACAAGGTCCCGATGTTCGGTGATCCAACCGAACGTTTGTTCGCGCAGATCAAAGAGGGTGTCAAAGCTGGCTTGCACGGCGGAATGATGTTCGAAGATTTCGGCTTTAAATACTTTGGCCCAATCGACGGACACGATATTCAGGTTGTCAAAAAGTACCTCAATATGGTTCGCGATATTGACGGCCCAGTGCTTTTGCACTGCATCACTAGTAAGGGACATGGATTCAAACCGGCGGCTGAAGATCCCGTTTACTTCCACACTCCTCCCGCATTTGATCTGGAAGGCGAAACTCCCGTTCCTCAATCCAGCTCGGGGAAAAAGGCGTACACACACCACGCTCGTGACGCGATCGCTGACCAAATGCGACACAACGACAAAGTCACTGTGATTACCGCCGCAATGTGCCAAGGCAACAAACTGGAGCCAGTCCGAGAGGAATTCCCCGACCGCTTTTTTGATGTCGGCATCTGCGAATCCCATGCAGTCGCGTTTGCGGCAGGGCAGTGTAAAACAGGACTTCGCCCGATCGTCGACATCTACAGCACGTTTTTGCAGCGGAGCTATGACCAGATCTTCCAAGAGGTCTGCCTTCAGAACTTGCCCGTCGTTTTCACAATGGACCGTGGAGGCCTAACCGCCCCGGACGGACCGACTCATCATGGAACCTTTGACATTGGGTACATGCGAGTCTTTCCCAATATGGTCGTGATGCTTCCCGGTGACGCCAACGACATCGGAGCAATGTTGGACTTTGCGATCAAACACGATACCCCCAGCTCGCTGAGGTATCCCAAAACGACTGCCGAAGAAATCGCCCGAACGCTTCAACCTGTTGAGCTTGGAAAATCGGAGATCCTCAGCTGGGGAAGCGACGGTGTCATTATCGCTGCCGGAACTCAATTGGCAGAAAGCATGAAAGCCGCTGAAACTTTACAAGCAGAAGGATTTGACGTAGGCGTTGTTAACGCAAGATTCGCAAAACCGATCGACAGAGAAATGGTCCGCCGATCTTTGACCGAAACGAAGGTCGTTGTGACGGTCGAAGAAGGCATGCTGATGGGCGGATTTGGAAGCGCGATGCTCGAAGCCGCAAATGAAATGGGGCTCAATGCCAGTCACCTTCAGCGGATCGGAATTCCAGACGAGTTCGTCGAGCACGCTTCTCGAACCGAGCTACACAACGATCTGAAACTGGATGCGGCCGGGATCGCTGAAACGATGCGAGTCGGATTCGAGCGCGAGTCGATTCATGCCCAACCGCCAAGCAAAGTCGGGCAATAAGCTCTAAGTAAGATCAAGATCAAGTATTTTTGATTGGTTTTCACGTAAAGTCGCGAGCTAGCCAATCTGCCCAAGCAGGCGACGGTGATGTTTCAGCAGAACTACCTACGGGCCTTGTCCCCACGTCAACGCAAAGCGCGCTCACTCTTTCAACGGCAAAACGAAATCACTGCGTCCGATGTTCAATCGCTGTTTGGCATACAGCCGAGAACCGTTCGCGCTCGGCTTGCCGACTGGGCGGATACCGGCTTTCTTGTCGTTTCCAACCCGTCTCGTAAAGCGAGAAAGCACCGACTAGCCGAAAAGCTACATGGCTTGGTCGAGCAATGAAAACGAGGTCATTGTTTGCCGGTAGATGATCAGCAGCTATCTCCATCATTTGCCCGCATACCGCCTGCTCTAGCCAATTTTTACCAATTTGTGTCACTTTGTGGCCAACCGCTACGACTTACTGTTGCCGTACCAATTCGCAGGAAACCTAGACAGTAGAGAGTTTTATATATGGCTTCAGCAGAAGAGATCCGTTGGGTTCAAGCCAGTCGATCGGGCGACACCGAGTCGTATGGGCGACTGGTAGATCGTTATTCGG
>CAZDBA010000092.1:0-20736 GCA_964503615.1 uncultured Pirellulaceae bacterium | reverse complement strand
GGCGCGCTTGAATTAGAGCGGACGGTTCGCTTTGACATGTTGTTCAGATACGCAACTGTAGGATTGTGGAGCTTCGGAATCTCACTACTGAGCCTGCCGATTGTCCCCCTTACATTTCGCACCAAAGAGCTTGGCTGTCTTCTGACCGCAGCCTACACTTTTGTTTTGTTTGTTTTGTTGGTTCTTATATGCAGCATTTTAACAATGTGGTTTTTTGTGGGAGCTATAGCAATAATCGGGATCTATGCTGGGATGGTTTCAATCGCGCTTACTGCTTCGCGAAAGCAGGGATTTCAACTTACCTCTCCTCGGCGGTTCAGTCGCGAATCGACAGCGCATGGCTCACTTCGTTCGTGAACATTAGTGCTATTCGGCAAACAAGAATTCAGCAAAGCCCGAATGCGGCAGTAGCGTTCGTGACAAGCCAGTTGCTTTCAGCAAAGCCGTAACTGAAAACCCGACGCGTTAGCGAGAAAACAGCTTGCCTCCGTCCTCGCTTACGCCACGGGTTACCATGACAGACGTTTTCGCGGCGGGTTACCATGGACAGACGCTTTCGCGTCTAAAATGAGTGTTATCGGGCGTGAGTCGGTTCACGCCCGAGGCTAGATACACTCGTCCCATCGGACTAGGTTCATCCGTGGTATCAAGCGTTGTAGGTTGACGATGCAGTATCGCCGCCTCTTCCAGTCCAATTTGTATGGAAATGCTCGCCACGTTCCTTGTCGACACGCTCGTAAGTGTGGGCGCCAAAGTAATCTCGCTGGGCTTGCAACAAGTTCGCAGGCAGACGCTCAGTGCGGTAGCCATCAAAATAGGCGAGTGCAGCGCTGATGGCTGGCATTGGGATCCCTAAAGTAACCGCTGTTGCAATCACTCTTCTCCAAGCAGCTTGCGCATTTTCGACCGCTTTTTCGAAGAACGGATCCAACAACAAATTGGTCAACCCTTCGTCTTTGGCGAACGCGTCGCGGATATTGTTTAAGAACGCCGATCGGATAATACATCCGCCACGCCACATCAATGCGATCGCACCGTAGTTCAGGCTCCAATCTTTCTCGTCAGAGATCGCTCGCATCAACTGGTAACCTTGAGCGTAGGAAACGATCTTCGAAGCATACAACGCTTGCTCGAGATCGTTAATGAACGACTGCTTGTCGCCTTCGAATTTGGTTCCGGGGCCATTGAGTACTTTTGCAGCTGCAACTCGTTCGTCTTTTAATGCTGAGAGGCACCGTGAAAAGACCGCTTCGCCGATCAAAGTAAGTGGCTGGCCAATTTCCAATGCGGAGATCGCAGTCCACTTGCCTGTACCTTTCTGTCCGGCTTTGTCCAGAATCACGTCGACCGTTTCAGTTCCGTCTTCGTCTTTGTAAGCTAAAATATCTCGGGTGATTTCGATCAGATAGCTATCCAGTACTCCCTCGTTCCATCCCGCAAAGACTTTGTGCATTTCGTCATTGGTCATGCCCAAGCCGTCTTTCATGACATGGTACGTTTCGCAGATCATCTGCATATCACCGTACTCAATACCATTGTGAACCATTTTTACGAAATGGCCCGCTCCACCACTACCAACCCAGTCACAACAGGGCTCGCCTGCATCGGTCTTGGCCGAGATCGCTTGGAAGATCGGTTTGACATGTTCCCAAGCTTCCGGGTTTCCACCGGGCATGATGCTGGGCCCTTTAAGAGCGCCTTCCTCACCGCCGGAAACACCCGTACCGATAAACAAGATTCCCTTTTCAGACAACTCTTTTGTGCGGCGGATGCTGTCAGGGAATTCGCTGTTTCCGCCATCGATCAAAATGTCGCCCGGTTCAAGGTGAGGCAGCATTGAATCGATTACTTTGTCGACCGCGGCACCCGCTTTGACCATCATCATGACACGTCGTGGTCGTTTGAGTTGAGCGCACAGTTCTTCCGGGGAGTGAGCCCCAACAATCGACTTGCCAGCCGCTCTACCGGCGACAAAGTCATCCACCTTTGAGGTCGTTCGATTGTAAACCGCGACGGTATAGCCATTATTGGCCATGTTCAAAACCAAGTTTTCACCCATTACCGCCAAGCCAACCAGGCCAATGTCTGCATTCGACAACTGTATTCTCCAGATTCAAAAACTGCTTCTCTATTTTCGTAGACAAGCAGTCATTATCCGAACAATGGCCAGATTCGCAATTGCCTTTTGGCAATTAGTCGGCGATCTCAATGGGAAACTGGCCTTTAGTTTGAGTAAAATACGGTAGTAACAAATCGACCGGCTACAGATTCTCCAGAATGAAATTAGTCATTAACCGTCGCATGTGGCCGACTTGTTCCCTTCGCTGCACGGAGTGGCGGTTTTTAGGATAAACCATGAAATCGAATTGCTTGTTGGCTTTTTGTAGTTGGTAGATGAATTGCATCGAGTTGCTGATGTGTACGTTGTCGTCCATCGTTCCGTGAATCAGCAATAGTTTACCGTGCAAGTTTTTTGCAACCGGCAAGATACTCGATTCGGTGTAACCTTTTGGGTTGTCTTGAGGAAGCCCCATCAGTCGCTCGGTGTAAATCGCGTCGTAGTTCCGCCAATCGGTGACGGGTGCGCCTGAGATACCCATCTTGAATGATTTGCTGTGTGTCAGCGCGTAGGCTGTCATGTAACCTCCGTAGCTCCAGCCCCAGATTCCGATTCGTTCTTGATCGACCCACGATTGTTGCTTGAGCCAATCCACGCTGCCTTGGATGTCGGCCATTTCAAATTTGCCCAAAGTCCGATGCGTTTCCCACATCCCTTTCTTACCGCGAAAACTTGCCGACCGGTTGTCGCACATCCAGATTACGTATCCTTTTTGCGCCAGCATTTGGTGCCATAAATAGGATTTGCCCATAAATCGATTTCGAACTCGCGGTGCTTGTGGGCCCGCATAGATGTGGTAGAGAACCGGATACTTTTTGGCTGGATCGAAATCAGGTGGGCGGATAATGACCGCGTCGAGCATGTTTCCATTAACGGGAACTTCCAGAAACTCTGGCTCACTAATATTCAATTTTGAAAGAACGGTATCGACCTCGTTTTCAATCTCACGAATTTGCGTTCCGTCGTTTCGACAGACAAACGATTTACTGGGAGTCGTAAAAGTCGAAACCGTGTCGATGAAAAAACTGTAGTCTTCGCAAAAATCAAGTGAGTGAGTGCCCGGTCCTGATGTAATCTGTTCCAGAGTGCCGGACTGGATGTCGACTCGAAAACCGTGAAGGTTGATCGCATCTTCTTTGGCCGCAGTGAAATAAGCGAACTTGCCCGCAGGGTCGACGCCCAGCAACTCACGGATCTCCCAATCGCCAGAGGTCAACGCTTTGCGGAGCTGCCCGTCTGAGTTGTAGTGGTACAAATGCGTGAAGCCACCTACAGGGCTGAGCCAGAGAAAACTATCGTCTTCAAACAGGTGAGGTGTGCCATAGGACTCGATCCAGGCACCTGTTTCTTCGGAAATGAGTGTCCGCTGGGTAACGGGTTCGTTTGAATCGTCGGTGCGATCGTATTGCACCAAAGTCATCTTGGTTTGTTCTCGGTTTTGAATCTGCGCGGTCAAACTGCCTTGCCCAGTCCACGCTACGTTAGAGATAAGTGAGGCAGTTTTTGCATCGACGGGATCGATTTGAGCGATCACGGGTGCAACGCTGCTTGCTGGTGGAGCTTGGGCGTCGCGACTTTGTTTTTCGACTTCAGGAAACTGGTACCAGATTAATGCCGCTTGCGGGATCGGCTCACCCGCTTTGGGATAGGCCGTAATCTCGCTGCGACCAAGAGTCGGAATGCGGTCGACAATTGTATATTTGTCGACCTCTGTTTCGTTTAGCAGCAAAACTGCCAGTTGCCGCGTGTCTGCGTCGTACCAAAACCCTTTAAAGTTCCCACGCCCGTACAGTTCTTCCTGGTAGACCCAGTCGAGTTTGCCCCAGTGATCAAAAACATGCAGATCGCGTTGCCCGTTTTGCAACTTGCCAGCCTTTTGCAGCGTTTGCCACGCCTCTCGCAGGTTAATCAAATCACCTGTTTCAAGATTCATGACATGCAGGATGTTGTCGATCACAAAAAACAACATGTCTTCTTCTGCGGAAAACTGAAACAGCTCTGTTTCTGGATCGGAGCCTTTTAAAACTTGCGCCGATTTCGATTCGGCGTCGAACAGGATCTGAATGCCAAAACTGGAGTAGATCTGAAACCGATTCGTTTTACTGCTCAGAATTCGGCGATTGGGCTTGGTAAAGACGCCAATTCGTCTCTCACGGAACTTGATTTTGGCTGAGGATAATGCGGATTGAATTGCATCATCTAATCCTTCCGGTTTCTGGCTTTCCTTTACCTCGCCTTCGAATTCACCACTTTCTGGATCGACCAGAAAATCCTGGCCCCCTTTTTTCATGATGTACTTTGCTGTTTTGGAATGCCAGCTTGGTGCGTCCGGCAGATCAGCTAACAGGCTTCGCGGGCCATCGATCATGCCATAGTCAATTAGGGCCGTGGCCTTATCCTGATCGTCTTGAGTCGGTTTCGATTCTTGAGCATCGACTTGGTTCGAAAAAATACTCCCGAGAAGTATAATAAGGCTCGTATTCAAAACGTAAAAAAAGTTTCGCTGCTGCATCGTGTGTGCCTGTAACGACTAATAAGTTATCATCAACATCCAAAGTCAAATTTTACCAGCGGAACTGTGGAATGACACTTGGTGGGAAGAGTAAATTTTGGATCGTCGTTGGGGCTCTGTTTGCGGCTCTTTCTGTCGGTTTGGGGGCCTTTGGCGCGCATGGCCTAAAAGGCGTGATTGCGGGAACTTTTGTCTCTGCTGAACAAGACAAGGTCGAATCGACTGTGGATTCGAATATGGTTAGCGATACCGATACCGAGAAAGCTCTAGAAACCGATAAAGATCCGGAAACCGAAGAGCAGTTTGTCAATCGAAGATTGGAAAACTGGAACACCGGAGCGCGATACCAGATGTATCACGCATTGGGATTGATATTTGTGGGATTGCTGTATGTCAGTGGGAATCGAACGCTTTGCAAGTTCGCTGCGATCCTGTTCTCTATCGGGATCGTGTTGTTTTCTGGGATGCTTTATGTGTTGGTGCTGACAAACATAAAAATTCTGGGAGCAATCGTTCCGCTTGGCGGTTTGAGCTTTATCCTCGGTTGGCTGTGCTTTGCATTAGCGATCGGCAAGGGGCAATCGAATGAGCAATAAACCCGCATCAGCATCCAAGCGTATCGGGTATTGCACTAACGTTCATGCTGGAATGACTTTGGACGAAGTCAAAACGAATCTGGAAAAATTTGCCGTACCAGTGCGCGACGAATTGGCAGGAGAGTCAGGCGAGCTGGGCGTTGGGCTTTGGCTGAGCTTTTTGACGACCGAAGAGTTGTTGAGTTCGGACGCCATTGCGGAGTTTCGCGATTGGTTGGCCGAACGTCGTTTGACACCTTATACGTTTAACGGATTTCCCTTCGGAAATTTTCACCAAAGTGTCGTCAAGCAAGCAGTATATGAGCCAACTTGGGCGGACCCACAACGGCTGGAGTACACTCGGCGCCTGGCTAACATCCAAGCGGGCATCTTTGACGATGATCGCGCCACCATTTCGACTTTGCCTTTGGGTTGGCCGCACCCTGAAAACCGAACGGACGAGTTTAAGACTGCCTGTGGGAAAAACTTGATCACTTTGACCGAGCACTTAGCCCGGATCCATGAGTCAACGGGCAAGCAGATCGTGGTTTGTCTTGAGCCCGAACCTGGATGCGTTTTTGATACAGCCGTTGGGCTGGTCGAGTACTTTGAGAACTTCCTGTTTGCCAGCGCGACGCCAGAAATCGAATCCCGATTGCGCAATTATCTGGGCGTCTGTCATGACGTTTGTCATTCCGCGGTTATGTTTGAAACCCAAGAATCAGCTCTGTCGACTTATGTGGGTGCGGGAATCGAGGTGGCTAAGGTGCAAGTCTCCTCGGCGATCGAAGCCGATTTTGAAACGTTGGAGGATGAGCAGCGCCGGGAACTTCTTGGCAAGTTACGGCAATTCGCTGAACCGCGCTACCTTCATCAGACTTCCATTAAAAAGATTTCGGCAGAGGGGCAACAACAATTTGAATTTTATGATGACCTTCCCGATGCGATTCGGGCAGCGGGCGAAGTTCCCAGAGGCTTGTGGCGGGTTCATTTCCATGTACCGATTTTTGAGAAGCAGTATGGCTTGATCGGATCAACGCAGGCCGACATCCTTTCGTTTTTGGCGACCATGCAGAAGCTTGGTCTGCAACCGAACTTGGAAGTCGAAACGTATGCTTGGAATGTGCTGCCGTCAGAATTGCAGGATGAGTCGCTCGCTCGATGTGTGACGCGAGAGTTAAAGTGGTTCCAAGACGCGTCAAAGTAGAACGTCTCTCCGAAGCGTTAATCTGCAACCAGAACCTCATAGACAAAAACCAAGGCGTAAGGGAATTTGAGTCCAACGAGAGTCGATTGGAGACCAACTTTCATCTCATTAAACACCGTGGAAAAAATCATCAAAGATGTCGTTCTAATCCGGGCCCTTACGCCCTGGCATATTCGCTTTAGCCTGAGCGTTCTGTTCTGCTCCTCTGATTAAAGTAACTGCGATCAATCCTTGGGAACTTGATCCGCAAATTCAAAAAAGTTGATCAGTGTTGGCTCGTCGTGCGGAGTGATTTCAATAAAGACCAAACCCCGTTCTTTTCGGACGAACGATTTGAGATCGGTATCGTTGGATTCCAAAACGGATTGCAGCAGTTCTTCGTTGCTGACTCTTTCGACAAACACGATCACTTGTTCCCCGTTTACCTCGCCAAGCATCGCCGTAGTATCTGGAGTCAGGCCTCCCAAGTAGGAAAGGCCAAGCATCCTGACTCCTTCAGGCATTTCGGCCAGGGCCAGTCGTTGTCCTTGCCGTTTCTCAAACGTGTTCGCAAAACGTACTGGGTCTTCGCAATTGTAGTAGGGGCGAAAGCCGTGTGCTTGAATCTCTTTGTAAAGTGAAGCCAATTGACGAGGCTCAAAAACGGTACCAGTTCCTGAGCTGGAGAACATCGTCCAGTTCAAAGTCAACGCGATCAACAAACAAGCGGCAACGGCAACTTGAAACAGCCGATTTCCCAACATTTTTGTGACCCACGGACGCTCAGAACTTACCCCAATGGTGGCCGGTTCTTTTTCAGTTGATTCAATTCGCTCTGCAGTGGATGCTGCCAACTCGATCAGTAACTCATCTTCTTCAGAAGTCCTTGCAAACATTCTTTTCAAGGAAGATTGTAATTCCGAATCTAAAGCACGCTCCTTTTCAAGCTGTTCTGGATCATAATTGGCCAGAAACTGCTCCACCTCTCCCGCATCCATTTGGCCGTCTAAAAACCGCTCTAATGGATCCGTGGGATTTGCATTCTTGTTTTCGTCGTTCATGAAAGCGCCCCTGACTCGCGATCGCCAATTGAGGCACGCAGTTTTTTCTTTCCGCGGTGAACCAGGTTCATCGCGGTCTGTTCGGGGATTTCCATCGTTTCAGAAATCTCTTTGTAGCTCAAGCCTTCAACAATCCGGAGCAACACGCAAACTCTCATTTTGTTTTCCAGGTTCATCAAGGCACTCGCAAGCGTATCATCAAAGTTTTGTTGAAGGGGTTTGAGGGCTCCAGCCATCGCATCAACAGGACTTTCCAGTGTTCGGTTCGGTTCCGCCACCGCCATCGTCGAAGGGTCGGTCGCAAAAGTTTTTCTTCTCTGTAGTTTTCGTCTGTGATTCAAGGCACAATTTCGCACAATTCCTGCAAGCCAACCAACAAACTGATTTTCAGTTTCAAAAGTTTGGTCTTTTCGAATCGCAATCTCGACTGCTTGTTGCACGATATCTTCGCTTTCAGACTTGCTACCAATAACACCCGTCGCGATTGTGGCCAAACGCGGAATTCGGTGAGCGCAACGGGCTAAAAGTGCGCGAACGTTTTGTGATTCGTCTAGTTCCAACGCGAACTACCATTTCCTGTTTTTTTGGACCAATTTCAATTGGGGTTAGTAATTTTTCACAGTTTGCATCGTCTAGGATGAATCATTGTTGACTACTTACCTTTATCATGTTCTGACGAGACAATATCTTGCAAAGAACTCAAAAGTTTCTTAATTTTAATTCGGTTGGACGCTGTTTAGTACAGAAAGTCCCACTCCCGCCCTACGTGCAATTGCCCGTTTCTTCCCCAGAAACACAAAAACGCGAACGTTTTGAAACATTTGACGTATTCAAGAGATAATCCTCAAGACCCCACCTTTAGGAGAGCCAAGTGTCCAAGTTCAAGAATGGATTCACATTGGTAGAGTTGCTAGTTGTAATCGCGATTATTGGTATTCTGGTCGCTATGTTGCTACCAGCAGCGCAGGCTGTTCGTGAAGCATCTCGACGAGTGAGTTGTCAGAACAATTTACGGCAAGTAGGGATTGCGATCGCAAATTACGAATCGGCAATCACCGATTATCCGGCAGGCAGAGTAGGTTGCGACGAAACCGGCCAAGTGATGGATATCGAAATCTGTGCGCGTGCACTTACTCCCGAATCAAACAACGGCGCAAGCGGTTTCGTACAGATGCTTCCGCAACTTGAACAAAGTAATTTGGCCGACGATCTCGCTCTTCAAGATGGTGGCTTGTGGAATCGCGACGTCGACGATCTTGCCTGGTTGGAGATTCCAAGCAAGCGAGAAGGGATCTTGCAACATCTGTCAGTGTTGTGGTGCCCAAGTACTCCTGCTACCAGCCAAGTCAGTGAGGTTTACGATCCGATTGTTGCAGCAACTTCGACTTATGCGTTTAACAACGGATCTTTAGGCCCCGACAATCTGGTCCAAGTTACGAAATATAGTAACACTGGACCGTTTCTATACACCGCGACTCGAAAAAACGCTGACATTCGAGACGGACTCTCCCAGACTTTTTTCGTGGGCGAGGTTAGAAGCCCTGAGATTTGGCCTTCTTCCAATGTTTGGACCTACGCTATTGCCAACTCGGATTCTTTGCGAACAACAACCAATCCTCTCAACACTCTTCCCGGTTCGGGAATTGTTGTTGAACGAAGAAACGGAGCGTTTGGTAGTTTACACCCCGGCGGAGCTAACTTTGTTTACGGTGACGGCCATGTTAGTTTCATCGCCGATCAAATTGACATACAGGCCTATCGAGATATGTCCACGATCGGTCAGTAAGCTCCGACGATTTCTTCGTTACCGGTTTGCATTCGCCAAGCAGAAGGCGACTCTTCGAGCGATGCGCATTTCAGCAGTATGGGCAAAATAGAATTGCGCATAAGAGTTCTGCTACCAAGCTTGCGAAGGAAGTTCGAAGAATTTGCAAGATTCTCGGCCGTTTGCATCCCCACGGTGGAGGCTTTTGGAAACCCTTTCAAAGGTAGTGAAATGAGCTACACTGGAAATTGACATAGCAAATGCAATAAACGGTTTGAGAGTTTAAGACTGCATGGGATTTGCTTGGCTGTGCAAAACTCAAGTATTTTACTTTGCCAATCCGCGTGCAAACTCGCTAACTGACGTGGCGCCTTTTTACACACCGAAGGTTTACTTAGTTCCGTGATGAGCTTAACCAAGAAGCGATCCAGCAGTTCTCGGCACCGTTTCGGCAATGAACTTTCGGTCGCCAAAGTAGTATTCAGGGCCAACTGTCATGCCTGAGGGAGAAGATCTCAATTATGAAGCGATCGTCAAGATCGCTGAAATGCTCAGCTTTGATGAACTTACCGAACTTGCGCCTCTCCTGTCGTTGCCAGCGCGAATGCGACTGCAACAGTATCTCAAAGAGAAACAGAACCAGAACCGTCGCTTCAATGTCAATGAAAGCGACACGCCGACAACCCGAGACCTGGGAGCATCCTACAACACACTTCCGGCGACAATCATTGTCGAGCCCAACGAACATAAGGCCAACGACCAGCATCATAAATCTGTCCCACTAGATGGTCCAGGCAGGCAAATCAACTTGGTCAAGCTTCATGCCACTGGCGCTGTGGGAGAAGTTTATGTGGCCTTTGATGATCAATTGTCTCGCGAGGTGGCGCTCAAACGAATTCGCAAAGACCTTCCAATGACAAAACCTCGCTTCGAACGTTTTGTTCGCGAAGCGGAAATCACGGCAAGGCTGCAACATCCTTGCATCGTGCCCGTCTACGATTTCCAAATGGTTGGTCAGGACGCGCACTATACGATGCCGCTGGTTTCAGGCTCAAACCTTGCGTCGTTGATTCGTGAAACTCACGAGAAAGCAACAGCCAATTCAGGCGCCGCTTTGATGTCAATGCTGCGACCGCTGTTGGTGCACTTCATTGCCGTTTGCAATGCGATCGACTACGCCCATACCCAAAATGTGTTGCACCGCGACATCAAGCCGGAAAATGTGATGATCGGCACCCAAGGACAGACGATCGTTCTCGATTGGGGATGCGCTAAGGAAACCGAAGGCGAGTCTGACGTTGTTGAAAAGTATACGATTGAGGACCCGGAACTGGCCGCGATCCTCGGTGTAGAGGTCGACCCAGGAAGGACACTCGCTGGTACAGTAATGGGTACCCTTGAATTTATGAGCCCGGAACAAGCCACAGGGGACATCTCAAGTATTGGTAAGCCTAGTGATATTTTTGGGCTCGGCGCAACCCTTTTCAATTTGCTTACCAACGAAAGGTCGCTCGAATTGCCCCTCGAAAACCGTGATCTTAACCAAGCGATCCAAGCTGTTCGCCAAGGGAAGCATCGCCGGGTCGATCAGGTCAGCTCGTTAGTTCCCAAACCGCTCGTCGAGATCTGCCACCAGGCAATGGCCTTTGCCCCAGAAGATCGCTATCGTTCAGCCGGAGAACTCGCCGACGACATCGATGCTTTTCTCGCGGGCGAACCCGTTTCCGTTTATTCGGAACCACTTTTCGATCGTGCCATCCGATTCGGCAAGCGACATCGAACGGCCTTTACGACGCTGTTGGGGATGCTCTTGGTTGGCTTTTTCTCTTTGGCTTTAATTACGATTCGGATCAATCGCGAGCGCTCCAAGCTTGCCGTCGCGAACAATCAACTCGAAGAGGTCAATCTTCAACGGGAACAGCGTCTCCATCAAATGGAGATGCTGCAGGCCAGTGAAGCCTCATCTGAACCAGGTGGTTTTGGTCGAATGGTTGAATTGGTCGAACGATGGAACACGCCAGAACGTCTTGCATTTACTGGCTGGGAGTGGCAACACCTAAGTGGACTCGAAAAGCAAGAACTGTGGACCGCCAAGACAAATTCGACTACCAATCGAATTGTATTCACCAAGGATCAATCCGTCGGAAGGGTCTTCGATTATGACCAACGGCAAATGTTTACTATTGACCCGCTCGGTCAGCGGATTACGGGTCAGAAGTCACTGCCCAAAGGGGTTACCTGTGCCGATTTCAATAGCGACCAATCTCTTTTTGCACTTGGATTTGAAACAGGAAAGGTTGTCGTTTTCAATACGGCAGATGGAAGTACTACGGCAGAATTCAAGGGATTGGCGACCGCTGTTAACGATGTTCGTTGGAATGTAGGAGGTGATTACCTCGCAGCCAGTGACTCGTCAGGAAAACTGTTGGTTTGGCAATGGTTCGAGCGTAAAGTCGTCGCTTCTTCCAGCGGCGTTTTGAACATGCCGCGCAAGCTACTTTTGAGCTGGTCGTTCGATGGTAAGCGTTTGTGCTGGACAACAGGAAAAACAATTCGTGAATTGGACGTAGAAAGCGGCAAACAACAAACCATTGCCGAGGACGACTGGATCCTAAATCCATGTTGGAGCCACGAAGGCAAGCTTCTTGCATGGATTGGCCCCAACAATGTGATCGTAGTAAAAGACCCACAAGCGAACACCCGCACGGAATTCGAAGGCCACCAGCTGTTTGTAGAAACCATTTCCTGGCATCCTCATTTGCATTTCCTGTTAAGCTCTAGCGCTGATGGTTCGATGCGAATTTGGAATATCGATGACGAAGTTCAGATTCGACAGTTGCTAGGACATCGTGATGCCGTCTTTGCCGGTGCCTGGAATCACGATGGCAGCCGAATTCTCTCAGGAGGCTTGCCAGACGATGGGCTACGATTGTGGGACGCGTCGACTGTTGGTAAAAGCGAGTTCGATCGTGAACTTCAGGAAAAACCAGCGATCAGTTTTCATCCTACCGAATCGGCCATTGCGACGGCGTCGGGGAGCGACATTCGCATTATTGACACCGATGGTCAATCGAAATTGCTTGAGAATGTTCTCGATGGGAAACAGATTCGAGGGCTCGCATTTGACCCAACCGGTTCGGAAATTGCATGTGTTTCGGTCGCGGGTCGGATCTGGACGATCGACGCCCAGACCGGAAAACGAATTCATGTTTTCGACAAAGGTAGCAAACAAACCTTCTTTCCCGAACCCACACCAAAATCAATCGCTTGGTCCCCGGATGGAAAATTCCTGGCCGGCATTGGATCGAGAGGGAAGCTTCGAATTTGGGAATTGGCCAGCGGCAAGGACCTTACGCCAACGTTGGAAAAAAAGACGGGAAGACCGTTGGTCATAGCGTGGCGCCATTCTTCTGCCGATGATAACGAGAAAGGCAACGGGACAGCTAGAGCTTCAGACCAAGCCTTGGCGATCGCTGGCACAGGGGAGCAAGTCCTCGTGGTGCAACCCAGTCAGGGAAAAGTAGTCACTCATCTGACTCAATACGGCTGGAAGACCGGACTTGATTGGTCCCCCGATGGTACACGTATCGCTGTTTCTGATCGGCGCAGCGTGAGGATTCTGGATGCGGAATCGTCAACTGAGATAGGCTTTTGCGATGGTCCCACCGCGATGGTGCGCGACCTTTCCTGGAGCAGTTCCCAACAACGAATTGCTGCCATTGCCGACGACGGTACGATCTGCATTTGGGACGATGACTCGCTCGCCTTTTGCGGAAAATTCAGGCTCCACAAACGAATTCCTTACACCGTTTGTTGGAGCCCCGATGGTAAACACCTTGCCTCAACCGCAAAGCATGGAAGACTCGAATTGCAAACAATTTCGCCTCAGACAGTCGCAAGTGAGGAGTAGTTTGTTGTACCGCATTCAACCAACTTGGCTCAATTGAAAAATACCAGCCCGACGCGCAAGGGCTTGGCGTTTTCGAATGGCTTTCAGGAATTAAGCTACTTGTCCAATTGAGACGACTGATCTATTTTTTACTTTTCGAAACCAACTTCTCCTTTACGCAAAACAAATGAATCGTTTCAGTTCTTACATCGCAATATCTTTTGTACTTGTCACTCTGTTTTTCGGTTCGACCTCTTTCTCACAAACCAAAGCGAGGTCCGAAGATGCAAAATCCCAAGAAGCCAATGAACAGGAAGCTCGAATGGAGTGGTTCGGGGAAGCAAAATTCGGCATGTTCATCCACTGGGGGGCCTATTCCATGGCGGGAGGAGAATGGAATGGCGAAACGCATCATCACGAATGGCTTCAATTGACAGCGAAAATCCCACTGGCCGAATACACTGAGTTTGCAAGTAAGTTTAATCCGGCCCAATTCGATGCAGATCAATGGGTGAGCATCGCCAAAGACGCCGGGATGAAGTACCTGGTCATCACGTCTAAACACCATGACGGCTTTGCGATCTACGATTCCCAATGTAGTGATCATGATATCACCGACCTCACTCAGTTTGGCCGTGACCCATTAAAGGAACTTGCTGACGCCTGTGAAAAACACGGACTTCAATTCTGTGTTTATTATTCGCTCGGGCGAGACTGGGAAGATCCCGATGTACCCACAAAGGGAGCCCGGCGCAGCAACCTGATCGACTATCCAAACGAGGAAGAGAAAGTCTTCTCGCGATATTTTGAAAGAAAGGTCAAACCTCAAGTTCGTGAGCTGCTGACCAACTACGGTCCGATCGGAATCTTATGGTTCGACACCTATGAGGTGATCACCAAAGAGCAAAGCGTCGAGCTGAAGCAAATCATCCGCGAGCTGCAACCGAATTGCATTATTAACGGGCGGATCGGACACAGACAGGGTGACTATAAAGTCTCAGAACAAAAAATCCCGGAGAATGGTTCGTACGAACCTTGGGAATCTTGCATCACGATGAATGGCCACTGGGCCTATAACAAGGCGGATAAGGATTGGAAGAGCTCGAAGAAGATGATCGAAACTCTCGTTGATATTGTAAGCAAAGGTGGAAACCTGTTACTCAACGTTGGGCCGACTGGCGAGGGAGTTATCCCGGCACCAAGCGTTGAACGACTGTCTGAAATCGGAGACTGGATGGACGTCCACAGCGAAGCGATTTATGGATGCGGACCAACGCCTTTTGGTATTGAACTTGGCAAGCAAGTCAAAGACAAAAACGGAAAGAAAAAAGTCGTTGAAAAATTGCCTTGGCGAGCAACCACGCAAACAGGCAAAATCTACATCCACGTGCTCGAATGGCCCGAAGCCTCGATAACCCTTCCGCAAGTAGACTCGACGATAGAGCGAGCCTATTTTCTGGGCTCCGATTTAGCCGCACTCAAAGTCACTCAATCGGACGAATCAACTGAAATAAGACTGCCCGAAACAAAACCTGATTCCTTGGTCCCGGTAATCTGTCTGGAACTTCAAACGGAACCGACTGAATAGTTGTCGCCAGATCGCAAGCCTTCGCTGTGTTTTGTTTGAACAGGCCCTGCAATTTCTGCATCGGAATCAATCAGACAAGTAACAAAGTTCGGATCACTGATACGGCCCCTGAGATTGTTACAAAACAGATGCATATAGCGGTAACGATTAGTGTTTTTCCTGTAGCTTGGATCATCTTTTGGTTTCCTTATGAATTGCTTGGTTTCCCGTTGACACATACAAAACAAGTCAACAATCCGTATGTGACCATTCCAACTTCGTTTTTTCTAAAAAAGTCAACTTTGAGCCTCCGCTCAAAACGAACTAACCAACCATATGGGTTGCAGGTTTGGGGAGTTTTTCTCTGCTCTCTGCTTAGTCAGCGGGAATTCTCAGAAACTGTTACAACAATTAAAGACGAAGTAATACGCTGGCAGTTGCCTGTAAATTGGGAGCGTTTCAGTTTTTTCTCTAAAAAACAGCTGTCTTTGATCACATCTCTGATGAAAAGACCGTGTTACAATGAGCCTTCCACAATCTCAAACTGCGAACAACAAATTCACGGTACAAACTCACAGAAAGAATATGTCTAAACAAACCAACAACCGTCGAGACTTCCTGAAAAAATCGGCTATTGCCGGCTCTGCTCTTTCGATCCCGTTCACCTCTTCTGGCAAGCAAACGCTGGCCAGCGAGACTCGCTCCAAAAATGAAAAATTGCCGATCGGCTTGATCGGAGCTGGGGGCATGGGCGTAGGGAATTTACGAGCAGCTGCGGACATGGTCGAAGTGGTCGCTATTGCTGATGCTGATGCTGGCCGGGCGAAACAGGCGAGCAGGAAATTAAGCCGAGGCCAAGCAGATACCTACAAGCACTATCAGGAAATTATTGACCGGGATGATATTAAAATCCTCCATATCGCAACGCCCGATCATTGGCACACCAAACCGCTGATCGAAGCCATGTTGGCAGGCAAAGATGTCTACTGTGAAAAACCGTTGACACTCACAATCGACGAAGGCAAATTAATTCGGCAGGTCCAAAAAGAGACCGGGCGTATCGTTCAGGTGGGAACGCAGCAGCGAAGTACTTTTAATTTGTTCACAAAAGCGGTTGCACTTGTCCAACAAGGGCGTCTTGGCAAGATCAAGAGAATCACTTGTGCTATTGGCGGCGGGCCTTCCAGTGTTGAGATTCCCGTTGCAGACATTCCTGAGGGACTCGACTGGGATCTTTGGTTGGGACCGGCTCCAAAAGTTGACTACCGTTTTTTGTCGGTGGCCAAACGAGAAGGCGCAAAACGCGCGCCAAAACCCAGAACGAACTGCCATTACGAGTTCCGCTGGTGGTATGAGTACTCCGGCGGCAAGCTAACCGACTGGGGAGCTCATCATGTCGACATTGCGAACTGGGCCCTCAAAGTAAATGGCCAGACTGAAGGTCCGATTTCAATTGGTGGAACGGTAAAACATCCAGTCGATTTTGAGGATGGATTCCCCGTCGAGAAAAACAGGTATAACACGGCAACCTCTTTTAAGTTCGATGTTGGCTATGCCAATGGAACCGAACTTATCATTCGAAATGACACCGACAATGGAATTTTTATCGAAGGAGAAAAAGGCCGAATCTTTGTCAACCGTGGCAAACTGGTCGGCGCTCCCGTGGAAGCTCTTAAAGACAATCCACTGCCTGATGATGCCATTCAGAAGGTTTACAAGGGCCTGCCGATGGAAGGTAACGAGAGGAAAGCCCACTGGGCAAACTTCCTGCATTGTCATCGTGAACAAGTCGAACCGATCTCAGATGTTCATTCACATATGGAAATGCTTAACATTTGCCACTTGGCCGGTATCTCGGCTCGGTTCGGGGGGCGCAAGCTAAACTGGGATCCTGAGAATGAGCAGATTGTCGGCGATGACCAAGCGAACGCATTCCTCCAGCGGCCTTACCGAGAAGGTTACGAGATCAAAATGCCTGCGATGTCTAAGTCTTGATTTCAAATTTTAGATTGAGAAACTGAAAGCGATGCCACTCCACCAGAGGCGTCGCTTTTTTTGTTCCCCATGGTCCAAAATTGTTTCAAAAAAAATGTCACAGATGGCAGCCTAGTTTGTAATCTATATCAGTAGACGGAATATGGATTCTTGGAACGATTTATGAAGCCTAAACAAGACAAGAAGACAGAAAAGCTAAGTGCCAAAGTCACGGACCTCTTTCTACCTCCACCTTTGGAAGACGAGCAAACGACTCGCCCCAAAACGGTCCATGATTTATTGCTTCCTCCACCACTGGATGGCTCCGAAGATTGCGAGGCCCAAACGATTTACCCTAAGGAGCCGTTGGGAGGCCAGCCCCCAGTTCCCCATTTTAAAGACTCAAAATTCCCAACGATTCCTGGCTATAAGATTACTGGAAAGCTGGGTAGAGGTGGGATGGGGACCGTCTATCTAGCCGTCGACGACCGCCTTGACCGGCAAGTCGCAATCAAAATCGTTACTAAACAGGTCAGTCGTCAGAAGAATCTGGTTGACCGTTTTGCAAGTGAGGTCAAATCGGTCGCGGGGTTAAACCACCCGAATATCGCTCAGCTTTATGAAGCTGACATGTTCGCAGAGCAACCCTATTACGTCATGGAGTTTGTCGATGGCGAGACATTGGAGGACTATGTTGCACTTTCGCCACCCTCTCCGCGCGCTAGTGCCGAGCTGGTAAAGAAAATCGCCGAAACCATAGAGTTCTGCCACCAAAAGAACATTATTCACCGCGATCTTAAACCTTCAAACATCCTTTTGGATCAGGATCGAAATCCAAAAGTCGCTGATTTTGGATTGGCCAAGTCGCTTCAATCCGACCACGACGCGACAAAGACTGGCGAGATTCTGGGTACACCAGGATACATGGCACCGGAGCAGGCGAGCGGAGTTGTGAAAACGATCGGTCCGGCGTGTGATGTTTACGCGATTGGAGCGATCCTTTATCGAATGTTGACCGGTCGTGCACCATTTTACTCCCCCGATCCTTTAAAGACGGTAATGATGGTGTTGTCCGACGACCCGGTCGCACCAAAAAAGCTGCAATCAGGTTTGCCCAAAGACTTGGAAACGATCTGTCTGAAGTGCCTGGAGAAAAAGGCGACCAGACGTTATCACACAGCTAAGGAACTGGTGGATGATCTGGGGCGCTTTTTGGACGGCCTGCCGATTCACGCTCGCCCGGTCTCATCTATTGAACGAGTCGGCAAGTGGGCAAGAAGGAAACCCGCAATCGCTTCGATTCTGTTCGCGACTGCCGTCATGATTCCGGCGACGATTGCCGGACTTGCTTATCACTCGAATCAACTTAACAAAGCTTTGAAGGAGAAGAACGCTGCTTTGGAAATCGCCGACGCGGAATTGGCTCGCTCAAACAAGCTGGCTGACGAGGGCAGTGACGTTTCCACCTGGATTATCTACAACCATTTTCAAGCGTTAACTGGGCTGGGAGGCTCAAATCAGGCACAGCTGGAATTAGCCTCACGGATACAGGAATATTTGGATGCAGCCACTCCACACATGCCAGATGAGGCCAAGTTTCGAAGACGACATGGCCAAGCCTACTCGGCGCTCGCGGGCGTACAAGGTTATCCGGGGCGCTCTAACCTTGGGCTAACCGATTCAGCTATGGAAAATTATGATCGTGCGATCACTATTTTTAATGAAACGCTTGAAGCAGATCCGGACGATATCACTACGAAAAAATTGCTTGCCCAAGATTTGATGAATAAATCGGAGATGCTGTTCGTCCTCAAGGGGGCTTCTGAAGCAGAACCTTCGCTTAAAAAGGTAAAGAAGATTCTGGAAGAGATAAAAGAATCTGAAACCGAATCAAAAGAGCCCAACGAACTTTGTCGGCTGGAGATCAGTTACCTTCAACAACGTGTACATATAGGACTTGCTAGACATCAATTCGATGAAATGCTCGAGTATTGCGACCAGATCGAATCGTTAAGCCAAAAAATCGACGTCAGTGAGGAGCAGTGGCAACTGGAAAAAGAAAATCTGGAGATTTGGTTGAGTCGCAGTCGCTCCGATGCCTACCTGCGAAAAGGGGATTTTAAAAAGGCCCAACTCGAACTGGTCGACGCGGTCGACAGCGCAAAGAAGACTTATCAGGCCAAGCCGAACGATCCACGAATGGCAAATCGGTATCGAGGATGTTTGATACCTTTGGGGGACCTCCAAGTTCAGCTGGAACAAACAGATGAGGCTTTAAAAACCTTCCTGTTGGCTGAAACGGTTCAGCAACAGGCAGTTGACATGAATCCAGACGATGTTGAGGCAAAACAAGGTTTTGCGTTAGTTCTTATCCGCAAAGCATCCCTGTATGAGTTCATGGGTGAGCCGGAACTGGCGATTGGTGCCAGTAAAAAAGCGGTTGCTATTCGACGAGAGTTTGTGGAAAGGGATCCTGATAACGCAACGTACAGGCAAGGGCTTGGACTCGATCTGGCAACGCTCGGCACGGCTCTTATGCGGAACTCTCAGTTCGAACAGGCTGAAGACATACTGGATGAACAACATGCCATTCTGTTGGCCGAAAGGAAACGTGCGGAGTCCTTCATTACTGCAAGCCAAGCTTTAGCTCAGTGTAAGTTCAATCTGGGAGTTATCAACTTTCAGCTTTGGTCACTTACCGAAACTAGCGCAGACGCGGAAACTTATCAGCTTGCGCTAAAATATTTTGATGATGCGATCGAGGTTTATGGTGAAATGAACGCAAAAGCGCCACTTGACCACTTCGATACAGAATTTCTCGCGGGCATTAAAAATATGCGTGGGCTCCTCCTCGACACAGCTAAACGACTTTCCGAGGTTCCGAAAGATGAAGGGCCAATGTAAGAATGGCCATGCAACTACTCGGTCGTTTTCCACTTTTCCGGTAACACGTCTTTGATACTCTCGTACAGCCCCAACGAAATCAGCTCTTCCTGAATCCGATCTGGCTCAGCGGTTGCCAGCCCTTGAGAAATCTCTTCGACCAGAAATTCTGCAAACCGGATTCGCGCTCTTCGCAACTGTTGACGGGTTGTGTCGGCTCGACACTCATTGCCGGTCGCTTCTGAGAGTTTTGCGGCAAGTTCCTGTGAGTCAACCGTTGGGAATTCGGAACGAAGTTTCAAAACCGTATAGGCGACCCTTCCTTCACGCTGATGTTCGTAGTCTTTCAGCGCAGCCCAGGCAAGTTCCAGCAAATTTACTCGCCAGCTATCCAGCCAGGGATCAAACTGATCGTCCTCTTGTCCAACATCGTCAGTGTAAATTTCGTCAATATCAGAAGCCTTGCGGCGATTCTGTTTCGCCCAATGGTTGCGAACCATATTGCGCACGGCGACTTTCAGCAAATCACGAAAACGCCCTCGCTCCGGATCGGCTCCCGCAAAATCACCACTGAGAATACGAACAACCGCCTCTTGTGAAATCTCGTCCGCCTCAGCATCGTCCTTGGTCAAAGCTCGGACATACCCGCGAATCGCTGGTGAGTATCGCATGACAAGCGAGTTTTTCGCATCGCCACCCGAAGCAAGTGAGCCATGATGCGCACGTCGAACCATGCTCCATTGCGTTTCGATCGCGTCAATCCTGGGAGCGAATTGATCATCCGAGTCTGCCATTTCTGAACCGCCATTTTAAAACTGAGTTGAATTAGTTATCTCCTTTCCCAATGGTAAACCAAATCGTCTTAAATCAACAAGGTTTTTGCAACGAAAGTATTTTACTTTTCTATCAGCTCTTTCAAGATTCGTAGCTTTCGTATCTTTAGTATAAAATCAAATCACTTGTTTGAAACTAAAAGAGATGAACGATGAATTTACTGGCGAGACGAAGAGGGGTGGGAGCGCTTTTGTATTTTTTGATCAGAGGTATTTCTAGCGGTGAACCAGTTCCGATAGCGATCGCAGTTGTGCTAGGCCTTGTGATCGCTGGATCGCTCTATTTTAAGTTCCGTTCTTAGGGCATTCAGGGGCGCGCCGGCATGATAGCACGAGAAACTACAACACTTGCCAGTCAAGAAAGAATCAATG
>CAZDBA010000091.1:16125-20970 GCA_964503615.1 uncultured Pirellulaceae bacterium | reverse complement strand
ACTTTGGTTCGATCGACGGGGACAATGCGGCGGCGATGCGATACACCGAATGTCGCCGTACCCGAATCGCCGGCGAGTTGTTGTCAGATCTAAGTACGCGCACGGTGGCCTTTCGTCCCAACTACGATGGCAGTCGTGAAGAACCGGTTGTGCTTCCGAGTAAAATTCCGAACTTGTTGCTCAATGGAGCCACGGGAATCGCCGTCGGAATGGCAACCAACATTCCACCGCATAACCTGAAAGAGCTTTGCAACGCACTACTGAAACTTCTGAAGGATCCAGAAATTAAACCGTATCAGTTAGTCGCCAACGATGCGGTCCAAGGCCCCGATTTTCCCGTCGGTGGCCAGGTTATCAACACCAAAGAAGAATTGCGAGACATTTATCGGACAGGCCAAGGTGCGATCACGACTCGCGGAACGAGCAAGATCGTCGGCGGAGCCAAAAAAACCGGACGCGTGTTGCAGATTACCTCGATCCCATACGCGGTCAATAAAGCGAACTTGGTCGAGCGTATGTCCGAACTGGTCTACGGAGGCAAGCTGCCTTTGGTGACCGAAGTCCGTGATCTTTCGACCGACGACATTCGCATCGATCTGATTCTGAAGAAAGATGCGGATGAAAACAAAGTTCTCGCGTACTTGTATAAAAACACGCAACTGCAAACCAACTTTAACGTCAATCTGACTTGCCTGGTCCCGACCGAAAACCCGGACGTCGGTCGGCCTGAGCGTTTGGGTTTAAAAGAGGCGTTGTGGTACTTTTTGCAGTTCCGTTTGGAAGTGGTAACCCGCCGTTTGGAAAACGAACTCGCGGCACTTAATAAACGAATTCATATCTTGCGAGGTTTTGTAACGATCTTCGACGCGTTGGACGAGATCATCAAAATCATTCGTCGTAGTGATGGCAAAGCGGACGCGGCCGTCAAAATCATGAAGCGGTTCCCATTAAAGGAAGGCCGAGGCAAACAGACCGGTTTGGACGCCGAACAAACGGAAGCGATCCTGGAGTTAAAGCTCTATCGATTGGCCCGATTGGAAATCAATCTGGTTCAGGACGAACTCAAGAAGAAAGAAAAACGAGCCCGGGAAATTCGCAAGCTGCTGAACGAAGACACTGCCGATACGAACGCATCGGGGCGTTGGAACATCGTACGCGAGGAGATCAAGGAATTGATTACCACGTATGGCAAACTGCCCGACGCAAAACGACGTACCAAGATTCAGGACGTTGGCGAAGAAGTCGAAATCAGCGCGGAAGATTTTATCGTCGCCGAAGATTGTCACGTTTTGATCACGAAAGACGGCTGGGTAAAACGGCAGCGTAACATCGCCGATCCGTCAAAAAGCCGCCTCCGCCAAGGCGATTCAGTTCTGGCTTGTGTGGGAGGATCGACGAGAAACACGATCGGCTTCTTCTCTTCCCACGGAGTGTGTTACACCGCGCGGATGGTTGACATTCCAGCTTCGACCGGTTTCGGCGATCCGATTCAAAAGATCTTTAAGTTCAAAGATGGCGAGAAAATTATCGCGGTGATGTCGTTTGATCCCCGAGTGGTGGGCAACGTTTTCGCCGACCCCAAACAGCCCGATTACTGCCCCGACATACACGGCTTGGCCGCTTCAAGTAATGGATACGCTTTGCGATTCGGTTTGGAGACGTTCGTTGAGCCGTCTACCCGTAGCGGTCGACGTTACGCGCGTGCCTCAGCGGGTGCCGAATTGATTGGCGTCTACCCGATTGACAGCTCAGAGACGATCCTGGCGATTTCCGCCGAATGTCGCGCGATGATTTGCCCGGCGGAGGATATCAATTACCTGTCGGGGGCTGGAAAAGGAGTGACGTTGATCAAGCTTTCCAAAACGGATCGGCTGCTCGGATTCAAACCGTCGACAGGTGATCGAGATTTGCTGGTTGTCGAAACGAATCGCGGCGCGAAAAAGACGATATCGACGACTAAGTATCGCACCACGTCACGAGGCGGAAAAGGAAATGAGATTCAAAAGAATGGCAAGATCTCAAAAATCCTTTGGCCACTGGTTGAATCTCCTGGTGAGTTGAAACCGGAAAAGAAAAAGTAGCGAACGGGCCCGAGAAGGTACGGAAACAAAACGAACTTAAAAAGTTGAACGCAACAAATGGCCAAAAAGAAAACAGCATCGAAAGCAAAGTCATACGATGGCGAGAACATCGTTGTTCTTGAAGGACTGGAACCTGTTCGCAAACGACCAGGCATGTACATTGGCGGCGTGGGATCGACCGGTTTGCATCACTTGATCTGGGAGATCATGGACAATTCGATCGACGAGGCGATGAATGGCCACGCGACCGAGATCACTTTGCAACTGCACAAAGACGGCGAGACGATTTCGGTATCAGATAATGGTCGTGGGATTCCGATCGACAAACATCCCAAGACCAAGAAGAGTGCCTTGGAGACCGTGCTGACGATTTTGCACGCCGGCGGCAAATTCGACGGCAATAACTACAAAACGTCTGGTGGTTTGCACGGCGTTGGTGCGTCGGTTGTGAACGCTTTGTCCAAAAAGTTGGTGGCCGTGGTCAAGCGTGGCGGTGCACAGTATCGCATGGAGTTCGCCAAAGGGTTAGCCAAATCAAAACTTCAAAAACTGAAAGGCGCGGTACGAGGCACCGGTACAGCGATTACGTTTTCACCTGACCCAACGATTTTCCCTCGCACCGGTTTCAATGCGGCGACGATTCGAAAACGTGTAGAGATTTCCAGCTTTCTCCATCGTGGAGTCAAAGTTCACTTTGTCGACGACGTAAACAAGACTAAAGAGACGTTCTTTCACGAGAAAGGGATTGTCGACTATTTGGCCAAAGTTCTTGCTGAGCGCAAAGTCCATTCGATTCACGAAACACCGTTCACTTTGGATTTGGAAAAACCGAATCGGATCGAGCTGACACTACAGTGGACCGATTCAACCGACGAGCATGTGCGTTCGTACGTCAACGGGATTCCCACGGGAAGTGGTGGTACGCACGAGAACGGTTTTCGAGCTGGATTGAACAAAGCGGTCAGAAACTACTTTGACATGCACAATTTGATCCCACGGGGAGTCAAAATCTCGCCGGACGATATTCGCGAAGGGATGGTTGCGATCGTTTCGATCTTTATCCCCGAGCCTTCTTTCCAAGGTCAAACAAAAGACCGCTTGAACAATCCAGAAGTACAAAGCGTGATCGACGGCGCGGTCCGCCCTGCCCTTGAACAGTGGATGAACAACAATCGAAGCACCGCTGACGGGATCATCGCGCGAATTATCGCGGCGGCTCGAGCACGGGCAGCGTCGCGAGCTGCTTCGGCGGCGGTTTCCCGCAAGACGAGTGGTAAGCGGTCGATGTTGCCCGGAAAGCTGAGCGACTGTTTGAATTCGGGACGAGGCGATTCGGAGTTGTTTATCGTCGAAGGTGACTCGGCCGGTGGATCGGCCAAGCAAGGTCGCAACCGAAATACGCAAGCGATTTTGCCACTGCGTGGAAAAGTGTTGAACACCGAAAGCGCGACTTTGAAAAAGATGATGGACAACAAAGAGATCCAGGATCTTGTCACCGCAATTGGATGTGGATTCGGTCCCAAGTTCGATATTCGCGGACTGCGTTATGAGAAGATCATTCTGTTAGCCGATGCGGATTCGGATGGACATCATATTACGACGTTGCTGTTGACCTTCTTTTACCGTCACATGCCCCAACTGATTACAAACGAAAAACTCTACATCGCTGTCCCACCGTTGTTTCGCATCGACATTGGCAAGACGACCTATTGGGCGGCGGACGAAGATGATCGGATCCGGATCCTGGCGGAGCACGGTGATGGTCGCGCAAACCCGGAGATCACCCGGTTTAAAGGGCTGGGCGAGATGATGCCCAAGGTCCTGTGGGAAACGACGCTCAATCCTGCCACGCGCCGGTTGTTAAAAGTCGAAGTTGACGATCAACTGGAAACCGATCGGGTAATTAGCGACCTGATGGGCCGCGACGCTTCGGCTCGTTTCAATTTCATAATGGAACGAGCAGAATACGCAAGCGAAATCGACGTTTAAGATTTCGTAGGCTGGGCTGGAAATACTCGTTCAACAGCTCCGCCGTGAATGCCACGAAAAACGGCTCTGCCGTACACCCGCGTCCTAGAGTCGCCTTTCGTTCGCTCCGCGTTGACTCACTCGCTGGCAGTGTCTGTTTCTTCGGGCGCCGAGCCGAACAGGCTTCGCAATACCGCGACCAAGTTTACGTTTCCACCAAAAAGAATCATGACTCCAGATAACATCATTGTCAAAGAATCTGAATCGAAAGCGAAAGCGAAAAAGCAACCAGCCGTTACAAGTAAAAAGGCGTTCGGTAACAATATAACTCTGCTGCCAAGCTTAAGTGGCGAGGGAAATCGGCTCGGAACGAGTCTGACATACGCCACTGACCAAAGAAGAAATAGCAAGGCGTAAAACGCAACACTTTTCAGTCGACTAGACGAACCTACTTGATTTACTATCGAACCGGAAGCAATATCCCATTGCGTCAGAACCCCGCGTTCGTCCTGACTCGCTGTCCAAATGGACTTGCCGTCACCCGAAAAGCTGTACCCGATGCCTAAGTCTTCGTTCAAGTTGAGCTCGAAAAGTTTTTCAGCTGAGTCGGAGTTGTAAACCCGCAAGAACCGATCCTGATCTTTCGAGTCTTCGCCTGTCAGAACTGCAAATCTGTCGTTCCCACGTGAGATACGAACATGTCCACACGGTTCTTCACCGGGGATTGACCAAAGCTTTTCCGTAGAAGGCCATTTGATTTTGGTAATCTCGTTTTTGCAGGTGATCAGGAACGAGC
>CAZDBA010000091.1:0-16025 GCA_964503615.1 uncultured Pirellulaceae bacterium | reverse complement strand
GATGGAGTAAAAATGGACTTCTGGCAAGTTGCGGTCGAGACTGACCAAAACAAGGGTCTCATCGTCAATAAATTTGGCACTGTCGACCAGCCCCAGCTCTAATTGGTCGACAAACTTTCCGTTGCGAAAGAGTTGGACGGCCTGGTAGTAAATCGCCGCAGTATGTTTCCCTGAATCGGATACGACGATTTCTGTGCAGGGACCAAATGTTCGTGGCGGCGTACTGGACGAAACGCGAACCATGGCAAAAACAAGGCCCAGCCATGCGATCAGAAACATCATCTGACCGATACTGAATGTGGGCTTACTGGTGGGTGGAGCTGAGTTGTTCGTTTCGATCATAAGCGACATCATAGCCTAAAACCGAAAGGCAACTGTGTGCGAAATAATACGCGAGCTGCGAATTTAAAGATCGATCGACGAACTACTGGCTTCGTTGTTTGTTCGCAATTGGTCCATCAGCCAGCTGATGGTAAGTGAGAACCGTTTGATCGCTTTCGGGAAATCTTTTTGGTCCGCAGCCTGATTAGACGCTGCGAGCATTTTCTTCATCTGATCAAAGTCGATAGGCCAAGTTTGTTTTTCGGCACCCGCTTTCAGTTGATCAGTAATCGACCTTAGCTGTTCGACAACTCCCGAGGGAGATGCGCAATCGATTTTCGTGTGGGGCCCTTTACCCAAAGCGGTTCCGATGCTGTCTTTTGATTCGCTACCTAATCCGTGGGCCAGTTGAACCACGCCCCAGATCAAGGCGCCAACTGTCACGATTCCAGGGATCAAGGCTGCAATCCAATTGTCGCTGAGAAACAAAAACAGGATCGTTAGCAGAAGAGCGATACCAAAAATGCCGAAAGTGATCGGGTTTAGCAAAGGTGATTTCTTGTTGTCGCGCGATCGAAATTTTGTGTCGGTAGTTACCAGTTGTGGATGCATGACTTTGGCAACCACGATCGTGATGTTGTCCGGACCACCGCGTAGATTGGCGAGATCGACCAGTACTTTGACTGCTTCTTCCGGATGCAGGTTTGCCAGCAATGCTCCGATCTCTGCGTCCGATACAGGGCCGGTCAGTCCGTCGCTGCACAGCAAAAATGTGTCACCGACTTCGACGGGGAATGGACCTTCCAAATCGACTTGGATTTCTGCACAGGGACCCAGCGAGCGTGTGATCACGTTCTTGGGGATCTTTTTTCGTTCCTCTTCGGATGTCAGTTGACCGTTGGCTTCCATTTCCCACACAAGGCTGTGGTCGAAGGTTAATTGTTCCAAGCGGTTTTTCCGTAAGCGGTAGATACGGCTGTCGCCAACATGAGCCGCAACAGCTCCTTGGGGCAACAGTGTCAGCACGCTACATGTGGTGCCCATGTTGTGGAATTCTTCGTTGGCCTGACCTCGTCGATAGATTTCGCTGTTCGCTTCTTCGACCGCCTTGCGCAGCGCGTCGGTGATTGGCAGATTTTCGTACTTGCTGTAGAGGTGGGGAATGTGGTCGATCGCAAGCTTGCTAGCAAGCTCACCAGCAGCATGGGCACCCATGCCATCAGCCACGATGAAGAGGTGGCCGCGTTTTTGCCATTGTTCAAGATTGCTGGCAGGCGAAAGGCACAAATTGTCCTGATTGGTCGTCCGCCTCATGCCGACATCGCTAATCGAAGCGACCTGCAAATACGCATCCCAATTGACGAGACTTTCGCTCATTTCATTCATTCATACTGTATGTGTCACTACCGCAATTGTACCCTCTAAATCGACTTCTCAAAACTCATTGAGGGTCACAAACCGCTCTATCGGTCAACTTATTTGGTTTCTATACTCCGCCGACGTCTATTTCACCAGCTTTGTCGGCACTTGCTATTCAACAAATGGCCAACTCAATTTTACACTTCGGTCGAGCCCTTTTGCTGATCACTCTAGCAGCGGCCTCCGTCAGTCAAGTCGGCTGTAACAGTGTTAAACGGCGAATGATTGTCCGCAGTCACCCAGAGGGTGCTTACGTTACCATCGACCGGCAGCCGATCGGACACGCCCCAGTCAGCGTCCCTTTTACCTACTATGGCGTCCGGCAAATTCAGTTGGAAAAGGAAGGCTATCAGTCGATCAATGTTTCTGAACGAATCGCTCCTCCCTTTTTTGACTCATTTCCTGTTAGTTTTTTTACCGAGAATTTTGGTCTTCGAGAACGGCGGGATGATCGTGTGATGGATTTCGAACTGGTTCCCAAAACACAGGTCAACGAAGGCCAGTTGTTGCAGCGAGCGAATGACACAAGGTTCAATATCCAACGCGGCACCATCGCTGCACCGATCAACTAATCAAATTTTTCAATTTGGTTTTGCCTGTTGGTTTTAAACTCCTTCGTGGCCGTCTGTTTGTTTTACAAAAAGCCAAGCACTTTTTCGCAACGGTTTACTTCTCTAAATTTTCGATGTACTTCTTGTCAAGTTCACTAAAGCGAGAAAACGGTACTTTGAATTGTTTACCTTTGTCATTGATGACCATTACATCACCATCCTCGGCTCGTCCAACATACGCCATTCGTGCGGTGCCTCCTGTGTCCGAGATCCAATCTCGCATGTGATAGTTTGTTTCAACAGGGTCTTCAATCTCCGGCTCGATATTCTTCTCGGCGATCTTTGGTTCAAGAGGCTCAATCAACATCGGTACCGGTTTCGGCGCCGGCTCTAACGTTGGCGGTTTTGGTGCGGCTTTAGCAATGGGTTCAACTGGCACGAGCGGAACGTTAGCCGGTTTGCTCCTCGTTGTTGACGAGTGTTCGATTTCGATTTTGGGTTGAGGAATCGGAGCCGTTTCTGTCTTGGGGGCAGGTTCTGACTTGGCCGTTTCCTTTAGCTGCTTTGTGGAGCTTTCAATCTTTTCGCTGTCAGTTTCGACTTCGGCAAAGTCAGGCACTGCTGGTTTAGGTTCTGGGTTAGGCAGGTTAGATTCTGAATTGTCCAAGTTGGCGAGGACATGCTCGTTGACATTTTCATCCGCAGTCAGGCTCGTTTGATTTGCTTCGTCATTGGTTGAGTTGGATGCGAGTGCATTTGTTTTTGAACTTTGAGGGATACAGGTGTAGAGCAGCGTTCCAAAAAACCACAAGACTACTAACATGCCGGCGATGCCGAATACAACTTTGCCGGTTGTGTCGACAGAACGCAGGTCCTGGGATAGAGAAGCATGCTGATGGTTGCTTTTAGTTGGATTGATCGACATGATTTCGCCATGAATAGTTGGAGGGAATTTAGACGCAAGATAACCTAGAAAAGGTCATTGATGTGATGATATTTTGAAGCGTCTTTAATTCTATCGAAAACTGCCGAAATCGAGTCCAGTTTTCTCATTCCCGCCCGGAAATACCGAATTCAAATGGGATTTTATCGTCGAAAGCCACTTTCGCGTCCCCTCGTATTTCCCTTGTAACCGGTATTCGCAGGTCGGCGATTCAGTGCTCCGCGAATTCCGAGCTGGCCCGGATCTCGAGCAATTCCGTCGGCGATCATTCTAAGGTCGTTCATCAGGGGTTCGAGTTTGTAAGTCACGTCTTTTACGTTTTCCACGGCCTTGTTTGCGTTGTCGTACAGTTCTGTTTCGTTCAGCAACTTGCCGATCGTGCCTTTGGAGAAATCAGGGAATTCGGGAAGGTTGAGCTCAAAGTCTTCCAGGTTGGAGGCAAACTGTTTGACCTCGGAAACCAGCTCATCGATATTTTTCAGGCTCGCATTGACCTGAGTCAAAATCTCCGGGCCTTCCAGTTTTAGAGAGGCGGTAAACGACTCCAGATTCTCCAAGTTAGTTGCCGCAGTTCCACTTACATCGCTAAACGAGTCAATCGTTTCGCGAGTAGTTGTGATCGTATTTCTGACTTCTTCGAAAATTTCCGGTAGCGTTGCCAGCGCATCGTTGACTTTGACTTTGATGTCGGGATCACCAACTACGTTATTTACGTTTTCAAACATGCGATTGAGATTGTCCAGCGCCAACTGGGCTTTTTGACTCATCGTACGGAACTCGGCCAACATCTGGCTCAGTTCGTTGTCATCATCACCGAGTAGGCCATCGAACTGGTCAGCAAGCGAATTGATCCCGGTTCCCGCCTGTTCGACCGAGGTGCCCGCGTCACGTATGACAGCCAGAGTTTCTTTGATTTCACCTTCCAGATTGATTGCAACGTCGATCAGCTCCATCGGGTTTCTCTTCACCACGATTCTATTCAGTATACCGCCTTCGATCAGTTGGTCGCCTCGCAGTTGGGCATCGACGGGGATAACTTCGATAACACTATCACCCAAGAACGAATCGGCTCCGATCGAGCAGATTTCACCAGCAAATACTTTTTCCCTTTGGTTTATTTTTAGTGTAAGTGCGACATGATCTTCTTGTGTTTCAACGCGGGATACTCGGCCGATGCGGATACCGTTTTTGCGCACAGGAGTCCCCGCAGCAACGCCGGGCGCTGTTTGTGCTTTGATGTGAATCGAATACTGAGAACTCCAGCCTTCCGTGTTGTACACGATCAGGATTCCTAGGATGATCATGGCGATCAACAGGAAAAGTCCGATTCTCAGTTGTAAAACTCGTTCGTCCATAAGACCGTTTTCTTAAACTCCGTTTGCGCGTAGTTCCATCAGTCGTTGACCTGCTTCACCATTTACAAATTGGCGAACACGCCGGTCACGGCAGGTTTCTAACCCCGCGGGTGGTCCGTCATAGATAATTTGCGGCTCATTCGGATCCAGACGAGTCAAAGGGTATAGCATGATGACCCGATCTGAGACCTTTCGCGCGGTGTGCATATCGTGTGTGACAACGATGCTGGTAACTGGATTGCGACGACGCGTGCGAATGATCAACTCGTTGATCACATCGCTCATGATTGGGTCCAGTCCAGTTGTCGGTTCGTCATACATGATCAATTCGGGATTCAAAATCAGCGCTCGAGCCAACCCTACTCGTTTTTGCATGCCTCCCGACAGTTCGGCAGGACGTTTGTGCAGGACGCTGTCGGGCAAGCCGACTTCGGCCAGTCGCTGTAGTACCATCTCGCGGATTTCTTCCGGTTGGAATCGCCCATGTTGACGAAGAGGAAACGAAACGTTTTGCTCGATTGTCATGCTGTCAAACAAGGCGGCGTTTTGAAACAGGAATCCAAAACGCAATCTAAGTCGCGCAAGGTCATCAGGTCGCAGCTTACTAAGGTCCTTGCCATCAAAAATGACTGACCCCAGTTTTACATAATCATTCGAGGCTGGTTTCAGTGCGATGATGGTTTTCATTAAAACCGTTTTCCCACAGCCACTTTCACCTAACAGAGCAACGGTTTGTCCGGCCGGAATTTTCAAGTTGATATCGCGCAGAATTTGATTTCTACCGAACGACACAGAAACGTCGTTGATTTCAACTTGGGCTGTCTCATCAAAATACTGGTCAAGATTCATTAGAATAAACTCGCGCCTTCGGGAAACAGGCTTAGGTAAATTGCATCGATCGAGATCCCCAGGAAAAGATCCAAGGCAAGAATCATGACAAAAGAATAGACGAACGAGGCGGTTGAGGCACGCCCAACCCCTTCGGCACCTGCCGTACAATGGAAGCCCTGGTAACAGCTGACCATGCCAATTGCCGCTCCAAAAAAGAGGCTTTTAAACAACCCCACTCCCAAATCGAAAGTGGTTACGAATTTCGCGCTGTTGGACATGTAGTGGTGAACGTCGATTTCCAGAACCCAGACGCTGTAAATGTGCCCGCCAGCAACCCCCATAAAATCGGCCATGATGGTCAAGGTAGGAATCAACAATAAACAGGCAATAAAGCGAGGTACGACCAAGTACCGAATCGGATGCGCTCCCATTGCTTCCAGCGCATCGATCTGATTTGTGACACGCATGGTTCCCAGTTCTGCAGCCATCGCGCTGCCAACACGGCCGGCCAACATTGTGGCGGCCAGAACCGGTCCCAGTTCACGGACCAGCGTCATATTGATAACAGCTCCCAGACGTGTTTCCAGGCCGAGCTGTTTGAATTGAAAGTTACTTTGAACGGCCAAGACCATTCCAATGAAAGTCCCAGTCAGCGCGACAACGGGCAAGCTCAGCACGCCAACGGTATGAAAGCAGGGCCAGAGTGTTTCAAGCTTGGCGCCTCGTTTGATCATCCACCACAACGTCCGAAAAACGAACAAGCCAAAATCACCCAGCGCGATAACGTTGTCCAAGACACCTTTTCCCCAACTCGTTAGCCAACTGGCAAAACGACCGGGAATGGTATCCGGATAGTGATGTTCGGTTTGTGTGCTAATTGTGGACACGGTATCGTGGCTGGCATGCCAGCGCACTTATCGATGGAGCACCCCCTGCTCTATTCGTACATATTGTTCTTCGGAATTTAAAACTGTGCGGCTTGAGCAAGCTTTAACGATTCACCGCAAATATTGAATTTACTGTGTTGCAGGACGCTAGCATCGGCGATGTTGTGTCCTCAGGTACATCAAGATGCGGTTTCGCGGATTGCTTTTTCCAGTCGCCGCTCTGCGATTTCTCTGAGGCGCTCGTGAATAATAAAATACTGCTTGCCATCTTTCGAGGATTGCGAGAACCGCGGGCATTGACCATTTAGAAACCGAGTAACCGTTTGTACCATCGCGCAGGACATGTGGGCTTCACACTTTCTTCGTAGGTCGGTGATGTTGGACGCGAGATCGATGCCTATCGGAAAGATATTTAAAATGTCTCCTGTATCGATACCTTTGGCCATAAAATGAACGGTAAATCCCAATGAATCGACTCTGTTTTCCAGCAACGGCCATTCCACGACGTCCATTCCGCGATAGTGAGGAAGCTGGCCGATATGGCAATTAAGCACCCCATCTCCGGCTAAAGACAAAGTCTTTTCCCTGAGAATCCCGCCGCCAGTAAAAACAACTGCATCAGGTCGACTCGCTTCAAGCTGCTTGTGGACCACGTCGTCATTCAGAGTGTTGCAGTAAACAACAGGAATGCCATGACGGGCAGCGAGTTCATCAAGCGATTTTTCCGCAACACTCAAAGACTCTAAAACTTGAGGCAAGGTTTTGTATTGGTATTCAGCTTTGTAGGCGCGCTTCCTTAAGACCAGTTTGTTCCAGACTTTCTTGATTAAGCGTTTGCCATCACGACGGAACTCTGAGACAGCGCGGCGAGGATTAAAAAGTCGACGTACGACGATCGCTTCGATTTTGACCCCGTTTCGGACTAACATTTCGGTCGAAGCCATTGAGTACAAACTAAACCTGCTGGGTGAAAAAACAATCACGCTTTTGTTTGTAGTGCACGGGATAGGTTGATATGAGTTGGTTGAATCTGTGATCGCAGCTAACTCTACTTTTACATCGTTGTTGACATCGGAATTTTCGAGGTCGAACAACGCTTTGTCCAAGAGTACGTTGCAAGCCAGTGTCAAACAAGCGATCGAATCGCAATTCCCATCCGCCAATTTAGTTGCTTTGTCCGGGTGAAGTAGCCAACGTTGATCAACCAGTTTGAGGGCGACGTTGACAAATCGCGCGTCTCGCGACTTATCAAAGTACTTCAGGAAAAAGCAGACCAGAGCCAGAGTTTTTTGCTGTAACTCACGAGTGCTCATTTGTTGCTCAAGGAGTCGTTCCCGAAGTGATGATTTTCTGACTTCGCATACCCTAAGGAGTTTTTGGGCCCAACAATCGACATCAGAGTCTCCGGGATCGGAAGCAAGAGTCGAACGCAGTTCTTCCAGTAGTGGTTTGGTTAGGGACTTTAAGGCAGGTTTAGTCGTTGACCGAATGTTGGTCTTTGACAGTTGACGCTTCGAAGCCGGAAAGTCCTCTCCGGTGAGAGTTTTCGCCGCTTCTTGCAAGTCAGGCATCTCGTTGCCAAGATCTGCATTGCGCAGAATTCTCAAAGAGCTTTCTATTGAATAGTTCATGATTCATTCACTATTCGGCAACGAAACGATTTACCATCCATTCCCTTAACGGCTTCGGCAAACAAGAAAAAATCTTGACTCGACTGCTCGCCATCAGCAAAACCGATCACGCCGAACTTGAAATATCTTTTAGGCCAACCGTCGTGCGGAACTGTAAATATTTCTTGCCAGTTAAGGGCATCTTGCGAAACGAAAACATGGCAGGAGTTGGTGGTAACCCCTTCGCCGATTTCGTTTGCCGTGGCGAGAATAAACCAGCCATCGGTAAGATCTTTCGCGTACCAGACTGGGCCGGGAAAACCTTGGTGCCGGCTTAGCTCTCCCGTTTTTCGGTCAAGTTTACAGAGGTATGAAATTTCCAGTTGAGAATCCATCGGCCAGATTACGTGGTCGGGAAAAAATAACGGATAGCACGTTCGCCAGCTCTGGCTTCCATCACCAAATTGGACAACGTCATTAAAGTCTTCATCCGCTGACAGAATAATGTTCTCTCCAGCGAAATCTCCCGTGCAGACCCAAACGCGTTTTGCATATTGGTCCCAGTAGCACCCATGCACATGTTTGACAGACTTGGCGGGAAACTCATAAATCACCTGCCATGATTTACCTTGGTCGGTACTGCGATAGACGGGGACACTTTTTCTCTCTCCATTATTTCCGTATTCACCAAAAAAAATATTTCCTGAGTCTGTCTTGCAAATAGATTGATGAAGAACGTTGCGGCATCGAGTAAGTTGGAGAGTTTTGACCGGTTCACCGGATGGGTATGCAACTTGGTAAACAGATCCTTGACGAATCGCAATCAAAGATTCCAGCCGATCGCCAACAAAGTTTGGGAAAACGTTGCATTTGTCCAGCCGAGCCGCCCGACGAGCCAAGCGAAATGGAAGGAGGAGTTGCTTCCAACCGTTCTGTGGTAAAGTCACTTTCCTGGTTTCGTTTCCATTGGCAACCGAAATCACGTTGCGATTGGAGGAGATAATCCAATCTTCAGAAGCGAAATGAATGATCTCAGCCCCGCGGAATTCATTGAGTTCCAAGTTCAATTTCAAGCTAAGTCCTCAATTGCGAAAAGCAGGAATAGTATTAGTTTGGGAAGCTGGGCCAGCGGATTCTTATCGAACGCGGTGCGATTACCTTTGTCTGCAAAAGTCCGTCGAATTCTCTTGAACGGATCTCCTGCTAATTTACTATACTTTCGAACTTCTTGAGAGAGAAATGGGTTCCTGTTTTTGCTTAGAATTGACGGGCGGATTTCAAAGGTTGTAACTGTTCAGTCCGGTCGATCTGAGAAATCTGCCGTTCCGATCGGTTGATTGTGGGTGCGGAAACCAAGATAACTATTGGTTCGCCCGTTATTTGTTTGCTTTATCTGCCTGAGAAAAGTTCGTTATGTCAAAATCGAATTGCTTCCTTTCTATTCTAATTGTTTTCTTCGCAATGCACTTGGTTGCAGAAAGCATAATCGCTCAGGACGCCAACGAATCGTTTGAGAATACGATTGCAGATTACAAAGCAGTAGTCGATCGGATTATCAAATCGGCTCGTGCGGAAAACGATAGTTACTTGAAACTGCAAGAACTATGCGACGACATTGGGGCTCGTTTAAGTGGTAGCCCGCAACTTGATCAGGCCGTCGAGTGGGCGCAATCGCGAATGGAAGCGGATGGTCACGAGAATGTCCAAGCCGAGCGAGTTATGGTGCCGCGTTGGGTTCGCGGAAACGAGTGGTGTAAAATGACCGCGCCGCGTGAGTTGGATTTGCCGATGCTGGGTTTAGGGTTTAGCGTTGGTACACCTGCTGAGGGGTTGGCGGCAGAGATCGTTGTGGTGGCCAGCAAAGAAGAGTTGGACGCCTTGGACGACGAAGAGATTCAGGGCAAGATTGTGCTTTTCAATTTTCCCATGCGGCAGTTTTCGCCCGAGGAAGGCACTGGCTACGGTGAAGCGGTTCAGTACCGATCCAATGGAGCAAAATGGGCCTCTGAGCGCGGTGCGATCGCAGCACTGGTTCGTTCGGTTACGGCTTACTCGCTTCAAAGTCCACACACCGGTGCGATGAATTACGGAGGGGCAGCTGGGCAAAAGAAAGTTCCTGCCGCTGCGATCACCACCGAATCGGCCATGATGTTGGCCCGATTGTACAAACGGGGAAAACGGCCAGCAGTAAAGCTCTACATGGAAGCGCGAGACGAAGGGATGGTCCCGTCAGCAAACGTGGTTGGCGAAATCGTAGGCACAGAGAAACCGGAAGAGATCGTCGTCATCGGCGGGCATCTGGATTCGTGGGATGTTGGTCAAGGAGCTCAGGACGATGGAGGGGGCTGTGTGGCCGCAATGGAGGCGTTAAACATTTTGCGAAAGTTAGAGCTCAAGCCTCGCCGGACGATACGTGTCGTATTGTGGACTAACGAAGAAAATGGAGCCGCAGGTGCAAAAAGCTACGCAGCCCGGCACGCGGACGAGGTGCATGTTGCGGGAATCGAATCGGATTCGGGTATATTCCGGCCTGAGGGATTGTCGATTGAGATGGAGGATGGAAACAAGCAGGTAATCGCCGTTAAACAGTTGCAGACAATCGTAAATTTGCTGGAGCCGATCGGTGCATCTCGCAGTTCCAACGGTTTTTCAGGTGTTGATGTGTCCAAGCTGAAACCGCTGGGGACTCCGTGTATGGGGCTGCAAGTCGACCGCCGTTTCTACTTTAACACACATCACACGACTGCTGACACGGTCGACAAAGTCTCCCCGAAAGATCTTACCGATTGTACAATTACACTGGCGACCGCGGCTTTTATCTTGGCTGACATGCCGGGGCGTTTGGGAGAAAAGTAGTTAGATTCGTGACGACTGCCGCAAGTCAGGGTGTCTGCTGAGGCAGCGAGACTTCAAACCGTTGTCCTGACCATCCATTTTTCTGGTCTCGACCTTCGACAAAAACGGGACTGGTTTGGTTGGGGATTGAGATAACTCCTGATCGAGTGAACGGTTGTTCGGCTGCGTGGTCATGGGCCAGGATTCGGATGCCTAGTTCGTTGCCCTGATCATCCAGAACTCGCCAAGCATCCGCGTACCGCTGCGGCGAGTCATAGGTACTGGAAAGCGTGACATCGAAAATCCATTTGTCACCGCTCATGTTGTTCGCTTTGGCTTCAAGCACTTCAGGGAACCTGTCTCCAAATACCACGTTCTTTGGCTTGTTTTCTTCTGTTGGTTCAGCATCTGCGCCATCCTTTAGTATGTCCTCATTCTTTGAAGCCGTCGCAGGACCGTTTTGGGAGGGTTCGGCGGGACTCGGCAGCAAGTCGCCACACCCTGCTAGAAAGATGGCTGATACAACAGAAAACGAGGCGATGACAAATTTCATGATTGTTTGGGTGGGAATAAATTGGGCTGAAATAACTTTTGAAAGGAGCGCAATAAATAATGATTTTACACTTAAATCACAATAACGAACAGGTTCAGAAACTCAGTGAATCAGTTCGTACGGGGGATAGAGATGAAATGTAGGTGCTGATACTGCTTCAGGTTGTGATAGATGGTAAGATGTTCGTAGAGCTACTATCAAATGGACCCATCTCGAGACTCTTGCCTCAGCCTCATAAGATAAGTTTCCACCAGCTCAAGTTCTGTTTTCCTCACCATTTTCATGCAGAAGTTATGATTTTTACGTTCTGGTGCCAGACGGGTGAGCGCCTTGCCGCTCAAATGAAAATCACAACTTTTCAGTCGCAAACGATTTAGTTCTCCCTAATTCTCTGAGTCATGAAAATAACTGTTCCACTATCGATCTGGTTGGTTTGTTGCGTATTACTATCAACTGGATTTTGTCAGACCGAAGACAAATCGGGCGTCTATCAGGCACGTTCAAAAGAGCCAACAGCGCAAGAGACGCTGATTCTTGAATACATTAACCGTTGTCGAGCGAACCCTACTCAAGAGGCCGCGATAATTATCGAAGCGGGGCGGGTCCCGAAAAACGTCGATGCGGCGATGTTCCAACGGGAAATGGAACAAGCATCACCCGCACCGCCACTCGTGTTCAATCTTAATTTGGTCAAGGCTGCTCGTTGGCACAGTTGGTATCAGATTAAACACGGGCAAACGCATTTCGAGGAGCCAGGTGCTTCTGGGTTCACCGGAGTGAAGCCTAATGATCGAACTCGCAAGGCTGGTTTTCAGGAACGCCATGTCAGCGAAAACGTTTTCTCGAAAGGGAGGAACCCGTGGTATAGCCATTGTGGTTTTATAGTCGACTGGGGGGCTGGACCTGGAGGGATGCAACCAGAACGAGGACATCGACGCAGCATTCTGAATCCGCGTTTTCGATCGATTGGAGTCGCGGCACTGGTTTACGGAAAAGGTAGAAATCAAAACATTGCAGTCACCCACAACTTTGGAGGCGGCACGCAACGTATGGCTGGTGGAGTTGTTTACAAGGACCTGAACGACAATCGCTTTTACGATCTTAAAGAAGGTGTTGGCGGTGTGCAAATGACCGTTGGAGATGCGAGTGTCGAAAGTTGGGAAAGCGGGGCTTATTCGATCCCGATTTCCACGGAAGAGCAAAAGATAAAAGTGACCGTCGAGGAAACCACATATGTGGGTTTGCTTCCTGCTGGTGAAGAGAACGTCAAATTTGATGTGATTCATTCTGAAGTGGCTCGATACGCGCGAAGTGCTAAATTGCTGGCGAACGTGAAGAAAATTCCAGATGATGAACAAAATGCTGACCGTCGATTCGCAGCGTTGACCGATCTTTGTCTGATTACCGAGGACGGGTTGATCGAAGAATCAATTTTTGATGAGATCACCGATTTAACGGGGCCAGTTCGAGAGGAGCTGGATAACGCATTTGAGAGCGTTCGGCAGGCAATGTCGGGAGATTTAGACGAAGCAGAAGAGTTGATTTCAGAGCTTTTAAAAAAATACCGCCGAAGTACAGTAAAGGGTTGGTTCACAGAAGCAAAGAATTGCCTTTCATTTGTTAAAGCCTATCGACAAATGAAAGCTCTTGCAGACAGTGGCCGGCAGTTGAAGGCGTCAGAAATTCAACGCAAGATCAAGTCCCAGCAGAAAGTTTCCTCGCGTCTGAAGGTTCCAGAATGGCAGGCGTTTGGCCTTGAGGTCGGGCAACAGATGCTTCAGCTTGGTGAGTAGTAGCGATCGTATCGGACGGCTTTAGAGCTGTTCAACTTTTTTATGCAACCAAATTTTTTAACCACCCGCTGGAGTGTCGTTTTGCAGGCAAGTGGCGAAGATTCGCCGCTGCAGCGTGAAGCGCTAGCCAAATTGTTGCAGGATAATTGGTTTCCGCTGTATGTGTTTGTGCGCAGGTCGGGCAAGTCGGCTGAAGAAGCGGAAGATTTGATTCAGGGCTTTTTTACAAAGTTACTTGAAAAGAAAATGCTCGCCAGCGTTGAGGGAGCAAGCCGTGGGCGGTTTCGTAATTTTCTGTTGGTGTGTTTGAAGAACTTTATCCGCGACCAGTGGAAAAAAAATTCGGCGACTAAGCGAGGGGGTGGACAGTGCCCTGTTTCAATCGACTACAGAGAAGCTGATCGACGCATGAAGCTGGAACCATTTCACGAGCAAACCCCGGAGAGTGCTTTTGATAAGGCTTGGGGATTGGAGGTTGTTCAGCGAAGCCTGCAAGAGGTTCAGGCGAATTGGAGCAATTCAGGGAATGCTGAAATGTTTGAGGTTCTCAAAGCCCACTTGCTTCCGGAAGATCAAGTTCCCTCCTACACCGATACGGCAGCAATATTAAAACTGAATCTTTCGACGCTAAAAGCCAAAATTCACCGGTTGCGCGCCGAGTTTCGTCGGGTTCTTTGTGCCCAAATTGCAGATACTCTGGGAAAGCACGACGTTTTGGAAGATGAGATTAATCAACTATTTTCAGCAATTTGTTCGCAACCAAAATAGATGCTGGTAGTGTTTAGTAGCATCGTGATGATTCGAATTGTTTAGGAGCAGGCTTGTCCGAGAACGTTCAAGATCGAGATGCAACCGGCCCCACTTGTCCAAAATGTGGAGTCGAGTTTAACCAGCCCCTCGGGTTATGCCCAAGGTGTGTGCTGGCTGCTGCAGTGCAGGCCATTTCGGCAGACGACCATCCGTCATTGGCTCCGATGGTGGTCAGCGGCAAATGCCCGTCAATCGAATCCCTAAATAGTCAATTCAGCGATTTCACGTTCCATGAGTTGCTCGGTCGAGGTGGTAGCGGCTGGACGTTTCTTGCCACACAAAAACAACTTGCTCGCCAAGTCGCCATCAAGCTGACATCCCGAGCCGTTTCGCGTTCGGTCGCTTTAGAACGTTTTCAGCAAGAGGCCGGTAATCTTGCCCAATTGAATCATCCCAGTATCGTTACCGTACACGATTTTGGAGTTACCGATCAGTTTCTCTACATCGTCATGGAATACGTTGCGGGGATGACACTGCGAGGGTTGATCAATAACGGCAAAGTTCCTGCTGAGGAAGTTCGCAACATTGGTATCCAGCTTTGTGATGCAATGGAATATGCTCACGGGAAAGGACTGGTGCATCGTGACATTAAACCAGAAAACATTCTGGTCGTGAACGCTCAGCCCGAGGTGGAAATTCGCGTTGCCGATTTTGGAATCTCGCGAATGGTTCAACACCAGGATTCGGTCAGTGAGCTGACTCAAACCGGATTGATCATTGGCACTCCGTTCTACATGGCTCCGGAGCAGCAGGTTCCGGGAAAAATGGTGGACCGGCGAGCCGATATTTTCTCAATGGGAGTGGTGCTTTATGAGTTGTTGACCGGTCGCCTGCCTCAAGGAAATTTCTCGCAACCTTCCTTGCTGTCGAATTGTGGGCCCGGTATGGACAGAGTGGTGATGAAGGCGTTGAGCAACGACCCGGATCACCGTTTCGAGACCGCCGCCGAAGTCAGGTCGTCTTTGGCATCGGTTTCGAATTCGCCTACCTCTCTGGCTGTTAAACGATTGTTGCTGCTGGCTTCTGTGTTGGCCGTGGGGACTTTGCTGCTACTGACACTTCCCAAACTCCTGGATTGGAATTCAAAGCCTGATACGTCAGGTGGTATCGCTTCAGTCGAAGACAATCTGAAGGTTGAAAAGAACGAAGACGAAACGAAAACTGACAAAGTAAATGAATCAGATCCAGCATATAAAGTTGAACAGCCCCAGGAAACGGAGCAGGAACAGCCTGTAGCAGTTCCCGAAACAGCCGAAACAGTCGAAATAGTCCCCATTCCCAAGGTGTATGCAAGGCTTCTGTTGGAACTCAATTCTCGCGATTTTCGCAGGATTAAGGCGGCTTTGACGGCCCTGAAGAATGTCCCTCCTGATCCCGAGATCGATGAGATTACTGAGCGTGTCCATCACCTGACGATGGCAAGTAGTACTTTTGTTTCGGGCGATGCACTTGCGGCTTTGCCTGAGCTGAATGTCGACAAGGGCGTTGCAGCCTTAGAGGCAGCAATTCAAGATCAAGATCATTTTTTGAAGTTAAGGGCAGACAAAATCTTGATTGAATCGGGCAAGTTATGGGCACTTCCTCTATTGGAAATGCGACTAAACCAAGCTGGGCTCAACTCTGCGGAGATTTCCAGGATTTTAGCAGGACTTGCGAAAATCGGTCCTGAATCAGAGCCGATTTTACGATCTCACTTGGAATTGATCTTGCAAGATCCCAAAACCGAAAGTTGGGTGCAGAAAAAGACGGCCGTCGAAGCACTTGCAACGGTCGCGACCGTTGACAGCCTCGAATTACTAGAGGAGATCGCCAATGCCGGTGAGCCTTTTGTTGGCAAGACCGCTGCGAACGCTGTCGAAAGGATCAGGTCCGAGATGGAAACATCTAACGACGTGCCCGCTGAGGATTCCGAGAAAGTGAATTCGGCTGCAACTGCCTCGGCGACAGCCGAAGGGGCAATTCAGGCTCGGCAGTAGCCGGAGTCGCCGGACTTCGATTTTTGCGACGGACCTGAACGCTGACGAGCCCAGCTACGGCTTTCGCGTAGCCGATGTCGCCAGACTTCGGAGCCGATTGATTGATTTTAAACCGTGAATGGACGCAAATAAACGCGAATA
>CAZDBA010000090.1:0-21015 GCA_964503615.1 uncultured Pirellulaceae bacterium | reverse complement strand
CATGAGCGTGTATGTCGCTAACAAAAGCCCTACTTTGGTTTCATGCCAAGTAGGGTTTTTTATGTTATTTTGCGGAAACGTCTGAGCCTATTATTGGTTGCCATCGAATTCCGCTGGATCGAATGTCTTTTGCAAGCTGGTGATAGTCGGCCAGATGCAGGTGAAAAATCTTGCTGGCACATTGTATAAGCGCGGGGGACTTTACCAGTTATTTTGTCTTCGCATGGCAAACTTTTCCATCAATAACGAAAGAGACAACGCCGAAAAGCTCATTCTTCGAAAACGACCTAAACCGCTAAAGTTGTGCATTGTCGCGGCCGGTTGCTGCGTTAAATTCTTGTATACCGAATGCGAAATTTTTCGTATTTCCGACCCAACGATTTAACTCAAATTGAAGTGTGACTTATGTCCGATCTAGACCTGTTACTGGAAAACGCTCAACTTCGTGACCAACTCGAACCCTACCTGGACGAGTCGGTTTACCTTGTCGATCTCGATAGCATGTCGACCGATCGTGAGAACCAGTATTTGCAGTCTCTACTGGCGTGGGAGAAAGCCCCTGTGCGACCGATCGCTCAGTGGTTTGAGCCTGAGTTGGTGATGCCGAATCCGGATACTTTGAGCGACGAAGAGTTGCATCAAACTTTGCACCAGACAATTGGTCGGCTGTACGAGAAGAATATCTCTTTGCACTTTACTGATCACCTATCTGATCGCCAGCTTTATTGCCTGATCATGCGTGACATTTTGCCTTCGCCAGAAAAGCAGGTTGAGCTGCCAGAGACGATGTTGAATTGGCGTTGTCTGGACGAAAACCGCGATGAAGAGTATTGGCTGCGGCACTACGCTTCGGATGAGGATCGAAATCTCTGGGCTTTCGAAACCGGGTTGCGATTACCTCCGAAAGAGGAGCCCAAGTTCCGACGCCAGTTGCCTCGTTGATTATGGGATTGAAACGTAGGGCTCAGAGTCTAGTTAGCGTAGTGGGATTCGCCAGAATTCCCATCCGTTCCGTTTAAGGACTTCCTAGCTAAGTGCACGCGAATGCGTGATGCGTTTTTGCGACTTCTAAGTTTTCCGACTTTCTAACCTACTAAAACGAGAACGTCATTTGTGCTTCGGCTTCTGCTGCCTCGGCTTCTGCGTTCGGGTTTAGCTCTTTGTACAGCATGCTGGGCTGGACGTCCTGATTGTTTTGGTACTTGCCACTTTTGTACTCACGAATATCGCCAGTAATCTCGTGATAAAAGATCTGGCAAATCGAAACGCCGGCATAGATCTTTACCGGTTGGACGGCGAACATCTCCAAAGTCCAAAAGCCATTGAAGCCAACATCGCCAAATCCAGCGGTTACGTGAACGAACAATCCCAAACGACCGATCGAGGAACGTCCCTCGATCATGGGGACAAAATTGTGGGTTTCGGTTCGCTCCACCGTGCGTGCGAGATACAACCGGTTCGGTTCGAGCACCAAGCCGGTTTCGGGAATCTCCATCCGCCGGACGCGGTTGCACTTTTTCATGTCCAGCACGATTTCTTCGTAGGTAAGAATATCTTTGTGGAGCGTGAGGTTGTAGCTGTTCGGATTGATTTTGGTGGGGTCAAAAGGATCAATCTTGATGTCCGTACCAAGATTTTTCTGTATTTCTTCGCCAGAAAGGATCATTTGGGTTTCCAAAGCAGAATAGGGTTGGCGAGTAGATTCCTGAACTCGTGAAGGGATTCTGAGTACGATTGGGAAAAGTGTCAAGTAACAACTTTGGAATTCAAATCCTGATTTCGCAACAAATAGGCGATTACTGATCAGGAGCCTTACAGCCGGGAAAGTCGAGTATAAAAAGCCTTGGTTTCCCCTTTGGATCTCAGTTCTCAGTCTGCGATGCTAACTGTGTTGTTTTTTTGAGTTACAAGTTTATTACTGACTAAGAGATATGTTCGATTGACGAATAAATGAGGTATAATATCGTAGGTATTGCGGTTCAGAAGCATTAAGCAACAAAGACCTGATTGTGGTCAACGCGAACGTTTCCTGTATCCACTTCAAATTGCCTTTTGTTTTTTAGAACTTCGGAGTTATTGATGAGCCAGTACGAAAACCCCTATCAAACCCCAGCTACCAAGTTCGGTCATGATCCGATTGCGTCTGCGGCCGCTCTGGACGATCGTTTGGTTTTTGTTCGGAATACTTACGTGCACCTCATGGGTGCCATTGCAGCCTTTGTACTGATTGAGGTAATCATCTTTGGGTTGTTTGGGCAGCAGCTCGAAGGGATCGTAATGCCGATCATGAGCAGCGGTATCAGCTGGTTGGTCGTTTTGGGGGCGTTTATGGGAGTCAGCTTTATTGCGGACCGCTGGGCGCACTCGGGAGCCTCGCGAAAGACTCAATATGCTGGGCTGGGACTGTATGTTTTGGCTCAGGCCCTGATCTTCGTTCCGCTACTATTCATTGCCCAACGATTTGGCGGTCATGGAACAATTATGTCTGCCGGCATCGTTACGATGGTTGTGTTCTCCGGATTGACTGGGGTTGTATTCATAACCAAAGCCGATTTTTCGTTCCTGCGTTATTTTTTGTGGATCGTAGGGTTGGCCGCGATGGGGTTGATCGTCTGCTCACTGGTAGTCGGATTTCCATTAGGAGTCTGGTTCTCGGTAGCGATGGTCGTGCTTGCCGCTGGTTGCATCCTTTACCAAACGTCTAACATTATGCACCACTATCGAACTGACCAGCATGTTTCGGCATCGTTGGCTTTGTTCTCTTCGGTCGCTTTGCTGTTTTGGTACGTACTGCAGATCTTTATGGCTAGCGAATAGACTGTAAGTTATTTACAGACCAAGACGCTTGGGAAGTATCGTATGAATCGGACGCGGTGACACAGTTGCAGCGTTCGATTTTTCATGTCGCTCGGTTATTGAACAGCAAAAGAATCAGTGAGATGTCATTTCTATCGGACAATGCTCTTCCCGAAGATTTCACTGGCATTGTTCGACTTTTCCCGCTGCCCAATGTGGTGCTGTTTCCCGGAGTCATTCAGGGGCTGCATATTTTCGAGCCCAGATACCGGAAAATGACCGAAGACGCAGTTGCTAGTGACCAGCTGATCACGATGTCTCTGCCCGAGATGACGCCCGATGTTGATTTGCAACTTTCCCCGCCGTTGCGTGAGCATGTTTGTATTGGCAAGATCTTAACTCACAACTTGCTGGAGGATGGTCGATACAACCTGCTGGTTATGGGGGTGCAACGAGCTCGTTTGGTTGAAGAAATCGTTGGCGATCTGCCCTACCGGACTGGGCGAGTCGAGCTGTTCAAGGAGACCTGCCATGCCACGGTTGAGCAAGTCAGCCGCAGTCGAAAGTTGCTGGTTTCCATGTTTCTCAAACACTCAAAATCGGTCGGGAATTTCGATGAGGATATGATTGCCAACTTGGCTAATCCAGAGCTGCCGTTTGGAATGTTTGTCGACTTGATATGCTATTCCATTAACCCGGGTGTCGAATTTCTACAGCAGGTTCTGCGGACCACCGATGTGTGGCAGCGTTGCGAGTTGCTTATGAAAAAGATGGACTTGCAACCGCCCGGTCCCGAAACCGGGAAACCGAAATTCCCTCCGGGGTTTAGTGAGAACTAACGAACATTAGACTCCGATCGTTTTTGGAGTGACTCTTTTAACTGATTAAAGCTGAAAAAGGACGTTGAATAATATGGCGATCAAAATCGAATACTGCGGCATGTGAAACTATTTGCCCAAGGCCTCCAGTTTGGCGGCTGAACTAAAGGAAGAGATGGATATGGAATCGGACCTGATCAAAAAAGGCGGAGGGATTTTTGAGGTCTATCTCGATGACGACCTCATTTTTTCCAAGCAGGAGTTGGGACGGTTTCCCAATGATGGAGAAGTCCTCGCTTTACTCAAAGAAAAACAAGCTTAAGCCTTGAGTAAACCAGCCTTCGTCACGGTGAGTTTTGAGACCAAGTCTCAGATTGAGAAAAATCTGACGATGTTTTAGTGCTTTGGTAGCAAAGCTAACTCTATCAAAACCCGGAGAAAATCTTAGTAAGCTCTGTTGTTTCACGGCGTCTTTAATTGCGGAACGAGGATTGCATCGTTTGGATTCATTCATTCATACGATTTTTATTTCGCCTCTTATTTTCAATGGAGTTTTGTCGTGGTTGCTATGCCAAAGGGAGAATGGTCGATTCTCTCAATCAACGTTGACAGCCAATCGGTTCACAATAGCGAAGGATTTGAACGGATTGAAATGTCGGACAACGTGATGACAATTCGCCCGGCAGGCATGAAGTTCACTGTACAGCATGTCACTGAACGGACTGCTGTATTGGAATCTCAGGGACAAGTGTTCTTTGCCGATTACAAAACGTCACGACAAGATCAACAATTGAATTTGCGTTTGACTCGCCCTCAATTTGCTGAGACGATTGATATCCGGGCGCAGATTCAAGATTGAGAAATTTGGAGCCTGATTGTTATATATTCTGAAAGAATCTTGCTACTGGAAATAGCCAAATTCTATCTGCCATTATTTGGGGCTTTGCACGCGATTGTGAGCGAGCCCTTTTTCATGCGCTAAATGCTTCTGATCGAATACAACTCGCCTCTATTTGAGCGCGCCGAGAAACTGCTCTAGGAGACTAAAACGGCTGTGGGCGTTTTTTGAAGTTGGAATCGTTGACTTTGATTCCCAGTTCTTGCTCAATCGTCCGGATCGCAGGATTGTCCAATGAATGTGAGTAGAGACACTGGAGCTGACCAAACTGGTCAGAACAAAGCAGTTGTGGCAAACGATTGGAACGACAGGGAATGTTCAGGACTTTCAGGCTCTCCCAAATCGGACTGCGTGTGGCAAGCATACGGACTTGAGCTTCAGAAGCATCGGTCAACGACAAGGTTTCGATCTGCGAAGGCTGGTTGCAAATGTACTCGACATCGTTGTCCTGCAGCGGCATGTTGATATTCAAATGCTTGATCGTCTTGAACGCTTCAGATCGGATGAACGGTTGCAAGCTGCCTGCTGCTGAAGTGCCCCACCCCATTTCCAGGAACTCCAGATTCGAAGAAGGTTGTTTGTCAAATACACTGTTGATCCCACTCGCCGCGTCCATCGTCCAGTTGCCCGCTATATCCAACCAATCCAGTTGGCGAAACTTGGGTGAGTTGAAAATTCGTTTGGCAACCCGCGAGCTATTCAATGCCGTTGACGAGAGGCTTAGTTTTTTCAAGTTCGGCATCACATCTACATCCATAATCATCGAGGCGCCTGAGCCGCCGATTGTGTTGGCATGTAGATTTAGTGAAGTAAGCTGTTGGAGATTCGATTTCGTTATGACTTTTTCCAACTCGGGTTGTTTGATTCCAGTACATGCGAGGTTGAGTTGGCGAAGTCGTCCGAACCATGGCAGTGTTCCAAATTGCTCCAAATCCTTTTGTGTTTTCAATTTTAACGACTGAATCGTGGGGAACAGTTCGACCATTTTCTTAACCGAATCGATCGTCATTCCTCGCGACAGAATCACCCGGTCTACGAATCCACGTCGAAACCGATAGTTGATCGTTTTCAAATTGATCCCTTCGGTCCATTGTTGTTGATTGGCCTGCCAAAGCTCCTTCTCTCGCGCCTTAAGCTCGCTCCATTCGGGCTTCCAGAAAGGGACATGTTCGACACTACACTGAACGCGTATAAACTCGGCGCGGTTAAAGTCACCTTGCTCTTCCAACCAATCCGCGAAAATCAGTCGTGCTTCGTCACTTTCCGGATCCTCAATGATCTGGTCGTAAAAAGGTGTGTTGTGATCGTAGATTGTCATAAATTAATTCTATTGAAACGCAGGTTAAGATGCGCGAACGCCTCGTGCCACAATCGCAACGTAGACATGCTTGGCTCCAGCCTTTTTTAGGACCTTTGCAGCTTCGTTTGCCGTCGCCCCAGAAGTCATCACGTCGTCGACCAGCAGGATTCGTTTCCCTTGGGTCACTTTCGGATTCCGTAACGAAAATGCGCCTCGAACGTTTTTGAACCTTGCTGTGGTGGAAAGCATCCCCTGTTTTTTGGTCTTTTTGATCTGCCGCAATGCTGAATCGTTGATTGGGATTTTGGTTTGAGCCGAAATCCCGGTTGCGATCATTGCCGCAGCGCAATAGCCCCGTTTCAATCGGGACCACCAGTGAATAGGCATTGGGATTATCAAATCAGCGACCGAGTCTCCTGTTCGTTCGAGTAGGAGGTTACCCAGTATTGAGCCAAACTGATACGCTGTTGTTTCGCAGCTACTCCGTTTCATGTCCAGCACCGCGGTCTGAAGAGCTCCACGATAGTTACCGATCGAGATTGCGGCATCGAATCGAAACGCCATGTTACGACAGTATGCACATTCCAGTTCAAACGGGCTCGCTTGACGCAAATGCGCTGCGCATTTCAAGCAAGTCTCCGGTTCGTCACCGATCAGATCATGGAAGCAATTGTCACACCACTGCCGAGGTGTATCGACCGGCAAAGCGCCTTCGCATTGCAAGCAATGGTCTGGGAAAACCAGTGCAGTCAAACTAGCTTTAAGGTTTTCGAGCATTCCTTGAGTCTAACAAAAACAAAAGGCGAAACTGTCCATAGGCAATCGTAAATGGTTTTTGGCCGAATTGAAATGGAGGATCACTTATCACCGCGCAGAGATCGTTGACGTTATTTTTACCCCCCCATTGCTGCGTGCTACGCGACAATTCAATTTTCGGTTAATGCGGAGCGCATTGTCGGCCCGCTTTTTTTGACTTCCAGAATCTGGACCGAAACCAACTAAGGTGAGCTGTGGTATAAAAGTACCGTTGGTTGGAGCTATTGAATTACTAGGCAAAGCGATGGTGGAAGCTATGGAAGCGGTTGTGAATTTTAAAAAAGAGGCATCCAAAAGTTGGTTGCCAATAAGAAAACGAACACTGGTCGTTTTGCTATTGGTAGCGATTGTGGCGGCGTTGTTCAGTGTTTGGTTCACTTGTTTTCGGATGCCAGGACGATCGTATGATCCTGCTTCCGACACAGCCCTTGGAGGGCAAGAGCAGCAAGAGGCGGACAAAGAGCAAGATGACGAGGAGTCGGTTGCTGAACAATTAAAAACTCACATCGTGCACCTTGCGGAAACGATCGGTGAACGCAACTTGCACAATTATGAAGAGTTATGTGAAGCGGCCGACTATGTTGATGAAAAACTGGTTGAGTTCGGCTACACCGTAGAACGACAAAGTTACGAGGTGAATAACCTTGAGTGTTTCAATCTCGAGGCTGAGATCAAAGGCACCAAACGGCCCGAGCAAATCGTGATTATCGGTGGGCACTACGATAGTTTTGTTGGCACTCCCGGTGCAAACGATAACGGAAGTGGTACCGCTGCCATGCTGGTGTTGGCCAATCATTTTCGCAAGGCGGAACCGGAAAGGACTTTGCGATTTGTGGCTTGGACGAACGAAGAGCCACCCTATTTCCAGAACCGTGGACTGATGGGTTCGTGGGTCTACGCGGAAAAGTGCCGGCTCGAAAAACAGGAGATCGTCGCAGTTCTCAGTTTGGAAACGATGGGCTATTACACGAACGATGAAGACAGTCAGAATTATCCCAAACCTCTGAACTTGCTTTATCCTTCAACAGGCAATTTTGTCGGGTTCGTCTCTAACGTCCAATCGCGTGCTTTGCAGCGACAAGTGATCAAAAAGTTCCGTGAGCATGCCAAGGTCCCCAGCGAAGGTGCGTCGCTTCCGCAATCCACACCGGGCGTAGGTTGGTCGGACCATTGGTCGTTTTGGCAAGAAGGTTACGTTGGATTGATGGTTACTGATACCGCTCCCTTTCGGTACCCACACTACCATAAAGAAACCGATACACCGGACAAAATCAACTTTGTCGAGATGGCCAAAGTTGTCGATGGATTGGTGTGGGTCATCGAAGATTTGGTAAAAGCTCCTGAAAACGAGTAGAAGAAAAAAGCTCGGGAGCTTGCCGACAGTTAGTGTTCCCAACCTACGAATCTAAATAACAAAAAGGCTGCGAGTACATGCCTCGCAGCCTTTTCTTATTACGTGTTATCAATTCGAAGAGAGTTAGCTGGCGACTCGGTCGATTTCCAGCATCTCACAGCAGCGAACCATTAGTTGTTCGATCGCGAACGGCTTGCTCATAAAGTCGTTTGCTCCGGCAGCTCGAAGATCGGCGATCTTGTCTTGCTCTACCATACCGGAGATACAGATCACTTTGACTGTCTCCATGGTGGGATCGTTGCGAACCCGTTGGCAAACTTCTTTTCCGTTGATATCGGGTAGCATCACGTCCAGAACGACGAGATCGGGCCTGAATTCTTTGACCAACATACCCGCGTCAAAACCGTTGTTGGCTGTGCGGACTTCGAAGCGTGCGTCCGTTGAGAACGCATCGGCCATCAACTCAACCAATTCCTCGTCATCATCGACGATCAGGATTTTACGTTTTCCACTTTCCAACGCATCGGTAGGAATTCCGTTGTCTTTCATGAACGCAAAAAGCTGCTCGCGCGGAATTCGCCGGAATCGACTGCCGGGAACACGGAAACCTTTTAACGAGCCATTATCGAAACATCGAATGATGGTTTGTTGGCTGACCTTGCAAATCTTTGCAGCTTCGCCAGTAGTGAAAACTGTTTTCGTAGTGGACATTCACCCCTCCCTAGTGGTGTTTACGCGCAATCCGTTAATTCTCTAATGCTGCAAATCTCGTAAACCGCGCTCCCAACCTAATTGTTGGTTGTGAGTTTTGAGTTCAAAAGCTACGTGCAGTACGCAGTCAGTTGTAAACGACACATCTGTACTAGACTGTCGGTTTCGTGCAATCGCAAACTTCTTCCAAGATTGCCGAAATTACCAATATGACCGGATTATAGTGGCCTGACGAAGCCGGTTCAAGGTGAATCGAATTCTGCTAAACGCTTTATTACATGGGTGTTAGCGATTTAGCCATCAATATTTTAAATTTTCATTTTGTGTTTTCATCCCAATTGTTCACAACAAACCTTTGCGACTTATTCCCTCCATTTTAATACCGTTAAAGGGTAACAGAATTTTGGCCCACGAAACTCAGGCCAAGTGGGCAGTAGAAATTAGCACGGCCAAAAATTTATGCCTGAGCCAGTTTGGCGCCGGTTGGTTCGAGAACCTTTATCAGCAAGTCACGAATGTCGCCGTCGATTGCGACTGACGCGTTATTGTCATTGCGGTCGATCAAGATGAAATGAAAAAGCGACTTGATCGCCATACTGCCGTCGGCTTTGTACATCAACTGTTCGACCTCGCCACTGGCGCTGCCAAGAGTTTTCAGGCACGTATTAATCTGGACCGTTTCGCTTTCGAAAACGGGAGCCCGAAAACGGACCCGCATGTCCATGATGATGAAACCGACATCCGTTTTTTTCAGCATCGGTAGTAATCCGATCGCTTCTGCGAATTGCCAGCGAGCTTCTTCCAGTAGTTCGGTGTGTCGCGAATTATTAACATGTCCGAACGCGTCGCAGTGGAACGTGCGGATTTTGAAAGTCGCCTGATGGATCATGGGTGTTAGCTGGTGGTTTCCGCTTTTCCGTTCAAGTGCAACATAATCATCTCGATATCAGCAGGCGTAATTCCACTGATCCGCTGAGCCTGATCAAGATTCGTAGGGCGGAACCGAGAGAGTTTTTCCTTGGCCTCGCGTCGCAGATGAGACAGCGACTGGTAGTCAAAGTCATCCGGGATTCTCTTTTTAGCCAGACGTTGGTGGCGGTCAACGGTCGTCTGTTGCCGTTTGACATATCCCGCATATTTTACGTCGTAGGTGACCTGCTCCGAAACATCTTCGCTAACTTCACCTAACTCTGCGCATTCAGCGACTAGATCGGACCACTGCGTTTCTGGGCGGCGTAAAAGTTTTTCCAAAGTATTCTGACCGACGCGATTTTGAGCCAGCAGTTCCATCGTTTTGCGAATCGAGGCTTCTTTGATTTCCAGTCGACCGCAGCGCTCGTCACCGACCAAGCCAAATTCTTTAGCCAGCGGAGTCAAACGGCGGTCCGCGTTGTCTTGGCGGAGTAACAATCGGTACTCTGCCCGGCTCGTGAACATTCGATAAGGCTCATCGACGCTGCAAGTTACCAAATCGTCTATCAGAACACCGATATAGCCTTGGTTCCGATCGAGAATGAATTCACGTTTGGACTGTTTCAGTGCAGCATTGGCTCCCGCGATCAAACCTTGCGCGCCGGCTTCTTCGTAGCCGGTTGTGCCATTGATTTGGCCAGCAAAGTACAAACCATCGACGCTCTTTGTTTCCAAAGTGTTTCGCAGTTGGTCCGGTGGGCAGAAATCGTATTCGACCGCGTAGCCATATCGCATGATCTGAGCGTTTTCCAAACCAGGAATCAGCTTGAACATCTGATCCTGCACATCGCGGGGAAGGCTGGTAGAAACTCCGTTGACGTAAACTTCGTGAGTTTGTCGTCCTTCGGGTTCCAGAAACAGTTGGTGTCGATCCTTGTCTGCGAACTTAACGATTTTGTCTTCGATGCTTGGACAGTATCGTGGTCCGCTGCCCTGAATCTGTCCGCTGTACATCGGAGCCCGATCCAGATTGGCGCGGATCAAATCGTGCACGGCAGAGTTCGTGTAAGCGATCCAGCAAGGTAGTTGCTGGCAGTCGATTTTATCGGTCAAGAAGGAGAACGGTTTAGGAAGCTCGTCTCCCGGTTGGATCTCAGCTTGGTCGTAGTCGATAGTTCGGCTGTTCAAACGCGGAGGGGTTCCGGTTTTGAACCGTTGCAAACGAAAGCCCAAACGGTTGAGTGCGGTGCTGATTCCAGTCGTGGTGCCCTCCCCTGCTCGACCGCCTTTGGTTTTGGCTTCGCCTGTATGCATCAGAGCAGATAGAAAAGTACCCGTCGTAAGGATAACGGCGGCTGCGCGGTACTCGACATCGCCAAGTACTTTTACGCCGACGATTTTTTCTCGCCCGTCGACTTGTTCCGTGATCAAATCCAGCACAACCTCTTGTCGCAAGTCGAGATTTTCCTGTTGTTCAACCTCGAACTTGACCCAGTTTTGGTAGCCCTTTTTATCTGCTTGAGCGCGAGGGCTGTGCATCGCGGGGCCTTTACGGACATTCAGCATTCGAAACTGAATTCCCGTCGCGTCGATTGCTCTGCCCATGATCCCGCCCAAGGCGTCGATCTCACGAACGAGGTGACCTTTGGCAACACCGCCGATCGCCGGATTGCAACTCATCTGCCCAACGGTATCCAAGTTGGTTGTCAACAAAGCGGTCCGAGCGCCCATCCGCGCGGCGGCCATGGCAGCTTCGGTACCTGCGTGACCGGCACCGACAACGACAATGTCAAAGTTATATTGAATAGAAGGCATACAGGATTAAACGACAGGCGATAGGAAATTACAACGGGCAAAGTTCCCGCAATGCCAGAAAGGACCGATTCGGGGTGATGTGGGTTCGATTTGATTGAGTGGAGAGGTTTGAGGCGGCCGTTTCTCCGTGCTTTGCAGCTAACGATCAGCCCCCATTTTCATCTGACGAATTTAGGCGAGCTTTAAAGCTGCTGGCAAAAACTCCAGCAAGTCACTGGCGATCAAGCTGGCTTGGCCAAGTTCAGCAGCAGCAAGGTCGCCTGCGTGCCCGTGGACGTGAGCCGCCAATCGCGCGGCGTCAAATGGCGAAAGTCCCTGCCCAATTAACGAAGCGATCATGCCGGTCAGCACATCCCCGCTTCCGCCAGTCGCCATACCTGGGTTGCCCGTTTCGTTGCGAGCTGTGTTTTGGCCATCGGTAACGAAGGTGCCAGCGCCTTTTAGGAGCACGACGATATCGTTATCAGCGGCCAATTGGCGAGTCGTTTGTTCGGCTTCCTCGCGACTAGTAGTCGTTGAGCCGGTTAGCCTGCGAAACTCGCCGGGATGCGGGGTCAATATCCGCTGGCCTTTGTGTGTTTTTAAACCATCACGCGTGGAGTCCAAGCAGTTGAGTGCATCGGCATCGACAACTATGGGCTGGGAAGCGGTTTTGTAAAGCTGCCTAACCATAGAGATCGTTGGCGGCTCCATCCTGATTCCGGGCCCCAATGCAATCACATCGGCCCACTCGATTCGTTCCGCGATTCGGGCCAGCGCGTCGCCTACTTCATATCCTTCTGTGATATAGCAAGGCGAGTACCCGGCAACGACTGGCGCAGCTTCGTACGGCGTCGCGACCACGACCAAGCCAGAACCAGTTCGAAGCGCGGCCATGGCGGTTAACCCGATCGCGCCGGGCATGGTCCGGCAGCCACCGATCGCGAGGATTCGGCCAAAGTCCCCTTTGTGGGCGTCGATTTTTCGCTGCGGAAGTTTGGGCACAGCTGGCGATGCGGTTTGGGGGTCGCTCGCATCACTCGCGGGCGGAGCGGTTTCGGATTTTGGAAAAAGCTGATCGCTGAAGTCTTTTAGCGTAAGTCGTCCAGCGCGAAAGTGCTTGGCCGCTTGTTCAAATTCGTGTCGGTTAAGTGTCATCGAGTGGGCTGTTGGGGATGTGGGGTGCGATTTGGTTTGGCTTATTCTAACTAACTGAAAGGCGTTTTTCCGGCAATTTTTTTCAGTCTGGAATAACGTTTTGTGTGGCACTGGGCAACTTGGAGCCCGTTCGCGCCCCGATTAATTGTGCACTGATTAATTCGATCCAATTTGAGTCAGCTCGACTTGCCCCGATACTACCTAGGCTCAAGTTCATCTACAATACTTGGGTCAAATCGGTTCGAAATCGACGAGCAATGTGGGCTCGATTTTTGGTTCTGAACGATGTCATTGTAAAACGATAAAAGGAAAGAAATGCCAAGTTGCGTTTTAGCTTATTCTGGCGGTCTCGATACGAGTGTGATTCTGGGCTGGCTGCAAGACGAGGGGTATGATGTCCACGCTGCCTATATTGATCTGGGGCAGCCTTGCGAGGACCGAGAGGAAATCATGGAAAAGGCTCGCAAGGCGGGTGCAAAATCGGCAAGGTTGGTCGACGCACGTGAAGAGCTGTGCCGCGATTTTGCGTTCCCCGTTCTTCAGTGGCAGGCCAAGTATGAGGGGATGTATCTGCTGGGGACTTCGATTGCTCGGCCGTTGATTTCAAAATGCTGCTTGCAAATTGCCAAAGAGGTTGGGGCTAGTGCTTACGCGCACGGCGCCACAGGTAAAGGAAACGATCAATGTCGTTTTCAGTTAGCGGCGGAGGCGTTAGATGCCGATGTGGTCACGGTCGCACCGTGGCGAATGAAAAAGTTCCGAGATGCTTTTCCAGGGCGGACTGAGTTGATCGCGTACTGTGAAGAACATGGTATCCCGGTCAAGGCGTCCACGGCAAAGCCTTATTCGAGCGACGAAAACGTTTTGCACATCAGTTACGAAGCGGGCAGTTTGGAAGAGTTGGATGTCAACGGAGTTGAAACGGTTGATTTTGGAATGGGCGTTTCCCCTCAGGATGCTCCTGACAAAGTCGAAGAGGTTACGATCGATTTCGAAGCGGGAGTTCCGACGACGGTAAACGGAAAAAAGATGAACGCGTTGGAGATCGTTGAATCGTTGAACGATATCGCCGGGCGAAACGGTGTGGGGCGTATCGACGTCATCGAAAACCGTTTTGTTGGTATGAAGTCACGAGGTGTTTACGAGTCGCCGGGAATGACGGTCTTGTACGATGCTCATCGTTACATCGAACAGATTACAATGGACCGTGAGCTAATGCACTTGCGAGATCGCTTGGCTCCTGAAGTTGCCGAGTTGGTTTACTACGGATTTTGGTACGCGCCAAAGTTCGATTGTTTGCAGGCTTTTATAAAAGAAGCCCAAAAGAACGTGACCGGAAGTGTGACTTTGCAGCTTTACAAAGGTAACATTATGGTGAGCAAACGCTCGAGCCCGTACAGTTTGTACGACGATGCGATTGCAACGATGGAAGGTGGCGGAACGTATAACCAGGACGACGCAGAGGGCTTCTTGAAGATTCAGGGTTTGCCGTCGCGAGTTCAGGCGAAAGTTTCTCCACGATCGTATTAGACAATGTTCGTAGTGTTTCAGTGATTCGATTTTAGCCAATGCTTCGATTTGACAATCCAGTCCTAAACCGTGAATTGCTGGTCAATCTGCGGACAATGCGGGCTTTTGTTCTACTGTTTCTGTATATCGCCGTGCTTGCGGTGGTGGTCTATTTCGCTTGGCCGAATACGGATCGGTTGAGGATTTCAGAAAGCCCGGAGACGACTCGCAATCTGGTCGATCTTTTTTTTCTGGGTCAGTACGTGTTGGCTTCGTTGATGGCTCCCAGTTTTGCCGCCGGTGCGATCACAGGTGAAAAGGAACGCAAGACGTATGAAATGCTGCTTGCCAGTCCATTGACGCCATCGGCGATCGTGTGGGGTAAACTGGTTGCCGCGTTGACGCATCTTGCGATTTTGATTTTTTGCTCGTTGCCGGTGGTGATGCTCTGCTTGCCACTGGGTGGTGTGTCGCTGTACGAAGTTCTCGCGGCGTACCTCGTTCTTTTTTGCAGCGTCGTGACGTTTGGAATGATCAGCGTTGCATCGGGTAGTTTCTTCAGCCGAATTTCTTCTTCGCTGGTCGTCTCATATCTGCTGATTTTGATTTTGGCGATTTGTGTTGTCACATTTTGGTGGTCGCTTAGGACGTTCGGTGAGACAAGGATCATTTTGAGCGTCGTGTTGATTCCGGGAATTAGCGCCGCGATTACCATTCCGCTTTTCTACCTGACCGCGGCCCGATTGCTGTATCCGCCCGACATGGGAAGTGAAGGTAACGAGGTCGTGAATCTGGAAACCGAGTCGGAAAAAGCGATTGGGTTGGTGATTCAGCGTGACCAGTTTCCCGACAAGCTGTTTGCTCCGCCCAAGCGTGAAACGCTGATGAAGGACGGAACGAATCCTGTCTACGACAAAGAGATGCGTAGCGAGATTTTCGGGCAAGGTACTTTAATGCTGCGATTGGCTATCCAGATCAGTATGGTTCTGGCGATTCCGCTGATGGCGATTTTTCTTTACATCTACCGGTCGATGGCGCCGTTTTACATTTGCTATGTGGTGGTGTTTAACATTTTGGTTGGTCCGGTGTTTACGTCGGGTAGCGTGACAGGTGAGCGAGAAAGGCAGACGCTTGATCTGCTGCTCACGACGACGATCACGCCTTGGCAGATTCTCAAAGGCAAGCTTATCTCCGGCTTGCGCGTTTCCAGCGTGTTGACTTCGTTTCTACTTTGGCCCGTGCTGCTGGCGTTGGTTATGGTGCCCGATTATTGGGCGAACTTTCCGAGCATTCTTGCTTATCTGCTAATCGTGTTGTTGACGTGTATAACGACTTCGATGTTGGCTTTGTTTTTCTCGACCGTGTTCCACAAGTCCAGTACGAGTTTGATCGCGACTTATATGGCGATCTTGGCTTTGTTCGTTGTTCCTCTGGCAATGAATTACTTTGCCGGGACGTTTTTTGAAGAAGCTCCCGCGCGACCTTACATTTACGCTAGTACCGTAACCAGCCCATTTATGGCGGCTGATCAAGTTCCAATTTACGCGGATGATTTTCTCGATAAGGAACGTTGGTCGCGTGCTTCGGTTGGAGAGTTACAGTTTTTTGGCTATCCGCTCGCCGACTTGCGCCATTTTGGTGGCTACGTTGGGTTTGCGGTCTTTCTCAATACCTGCTTGTTCCTGGCAATGATATGGATGTTCAATTCGAGGTGGCGTGTATCGACTTCGACGGGTTGACTTGAGTGATAGATTCGAGGTTGAATGAGATAGGGCTTTCTTGCAAAGCTCGTTTCCTGCCGATGTTTGTTCTTTTGAATCGAGTCCGAAATGAACCAGTCAAATGAGATAAATAATCAAGCCTTAGCCTACCTGCGAGGTTTGGTAGGCGCGGTAGTTGGCGGTGCGTTTGGGTTTGCTTTGTGTTGGTTTCTGGTCAAACAAATGGGGTTATACGCCGTGGCGATGCCTGGGGCGTTTTTGGGTTTGGGCTGTGGAACGCTCAGCCGAATTCGATCGATCCCGCTGGGTATTTTTTGTTTGCTTGCTGGATTTGCTTTAGGCATCGTGATGGAATGGTTTCTTTTTCCGTTTTTGGATGACAAAAGCTTGGGCTACTTTTTGCAAAATTTGGACAAACTCGATAACCCAAAGCGTACGTGGTTATTCGTTGGCTTGGGCACCCTGTTTGCGGGTTGGTTTGGACTAGGGCGGGAAAGAATGATGATTTCGATTCGGCAGTAATTGGCGGCTAAACCGCTACTGCGATCATGCTTGTAACATTTCTCTGTTGTTTTCGACACTTGGCCTTTAGAGCAACCCAAATGAAAGATTTCGAACGCTCATCAGTCGAGATCGGTCATCAGTACACGATCATTGATGCGGTCTGGCCTCGCGACAAAGAAAAACTATTTGCGATTCGACACCAGGTTTTTGTTGTTGAACAGGAAGTTCCCGAGGACGAAGAATGGGTCGGTGACGATGATCAATTCGACGCAGTGTTGGCGATTGATTTCGAGCAAACTCCAATCGGAACGGGGCGCTTGTCCAAAGATGGAACGATTGGTCGCATGGCCGTGTTAGAAAAATGGCGCGGGCGTGGAATTGGGTCAGCTATACTTCAACACTTAGTGTCGGTTGCGACCAAAAACGGCTTGTCCAAGGTTAAACTTTCAGCGCAACTTCAGGCATTGAAGTTTTACGAGCGACATGGGTTCGTTGCTGAAGGTGAAGTTTACCTCGATGCAGGTATAGAACACCGTTCGATGAGCAGAGTAATTAGCGGACACGAGTAATATGAGTTTGAAAAATCTAATCGCCGTAATTTTGCTGCTGTTCATTAGCGGCTTCCAGCAAACTGCTTTCGGGCAACTTACTGACCAACGGCCCAACGTTGTCTTTCTGCTCAGCGACGATCAAAGTTGGACCGACTACGGATTCATGGACCATCCGCACATCAAGACGCCAAACATTGACCAGTTGGCCAAAGCAGGTGTGCTGTACGAGCGAGGCTATGTCACGGCGCCACTTTGTCGGCCCTCGCTGGCCAGCATCGTTACGGGGCTCTATCCGCACCAGACCGGAATTCGAGGAAACGATCCCTTATTGCCTCAAGGGACCAATCGACACGACGAAGAATCCAAATCACTATCTTTGAAACTGCGAAATCAGATGACAGAGCCGATGCTTCACCGTCCTTCGTTTGTGAAGATCTTGAAAAAGAACGGCTATGCAACACTACAAACCGGAAAGTGGTGGGAAGGCGACCCAAAAGATCACGGTTTTACCGATGCAATGGCGCATGGTGATCATATGCGCGGAGGCCGACATGGCGACAAAGGGTTGGAGATTGGTCGTACGACGATGAAGCCAATTTATGACTTCGTTGACAGGGCCAAGCAAAACAATCAGCCCTTCTTTGTTTGGTACGGAGTTTTCCTGCCGCACACTCCGCACAATGCTCCTGAACGGCTTTACAACAAATACAAAGATATCGCCCCCAATGAATCGACGGCTCGATATTGGGCAAATGTCCAGTGGTTAGACGAGGGGGTTGGCCAGATCATCGAACACCTTAAGCAAACGGGCCAGTATGAAAACACGATCTTCATTTACACCTGCGACAATGGCTGGGTTCCAGACCCCGAAAAAAAGAACCGTTTCGTTCGATCCAAACGTGAGCCCGTTGAAGCCGGAATTCGTACGCCGATCTTTATAACGCAAGAAGGAACAATCCAACCGGTGCGCGACACCACTACGCTTGCCAGCAATATTGACATTGCGACAACGATTTTGAACGCTTGCGGCATTGAACCCCCTGATGAAATGAATGGTCTGGACCTGCGTGACCAAACGGCACTCAGAGAACGAGATCGTGTCTTTGTCGATGTTTATGAGCATGATAGTGACCTCGACAATCTCGATGATTTGCAGAGCGGATTCAAAGCGCGTGTCGTGATAAATGGCTGGGACAAATTAATCGCCACGCCGACGGAAAGACAGCTGTTTGATTTGAAAACCGATCCCGATGATCGCAACGATCTAGCCGCACAAAATCCCGAACGACTGGCAGAACTGTCGAAGCTGATTGATCAATGGGTGCGAAAAAAATGACCAGCGTCTAATTCTTCTTAGCTTTGTCAGGAACAGAACCCACCAGTTCCGATAAGATAGACTTTACGCATAAACCCAATTCAATTTTCTGATGAGCATTTGAATGCACAAGCCAATATCTGTTCTTGCCGTTTTTCTTCTTGCGATTGTTTCGTTGCTTGCGAACGGTCACACAGCCTTTGCTGCGTCCAATCAGGATGATGCGAAAGCAGACGAGAAACCGATGAACGTTCTTGTCCTCTACGCCGATGACTGGCGGAACGATACTTTGGGGGTTGCTGGAAATCCGATCGTAAAGACACCAGTGCTAGATGACCTTGCCGAGAACGGTGTTCGATTCACTCAAAACTGCGTCACGACATCAATTTGCGGTATCAGCCGAGCATCACTGTATACGGGACAGTGGATGTCGCGGCATGGCAATCGTTCTTTCCAGCCGTGGGAAACTCCGTGGGAACAAACTTATCCTGGAATTCTACGCGATAACGGCTACCACGTCGGACACGTTGGGAAATGGCACAACGGAAAGATTCCGAAAAACAAATTTGATTTCAGCACCGCGTATCATGGCAGGCACTGGATCGAGAATTCTGACGGATCCAAGATTCATGTGACACAAAAGAACGAGAATGACGCGTTGGAATTCTTGAAGGCCCGTCCCGACGACCAGCCATTCTGCTTGACCGTCGCGTTCTTTGCGACACACGCTGAAGACAGTAGTCCGTTGCAGTTTTTGCCTCAACCGGAAAGCATGGAGCTGTACAAAGACATTGAGATCCCTGTTCCGTCCAATGCAACCCAAGAGTCTTTTGATCGACTACCCGATTTTCTGGGCAACGAAAAGAACGAAGGCCGCAATCGTTGGCACTGGCGTTTCGACACGCCTGAAAAGTTTCAAACGATGATGAAGAATTATTATCGCTTGGCAACGGAAGTCGATTCAACCTGTGGCAGGATTTTGGAAGAGCTTGAGAATCAGGGGCTTGCTGAAAACACCTTGGTAATTTTTACGACTGACAACGGTTACTATCATGCCGAACATGGATTGGCGGACAAGTGGTATCCGCACCAAGAGAGCATTCGCGTTCCATTGATTATTAGAGACCCTCGAATGAAAGAAGTAGCTCGCGGCAAAACCAACGACGACTTTACGCTGAACGTCGATCTCGCCCCCACAATTTTGTCGGCCGTTGGCATGCAGGCCCCCGAAACGATGCAAGGTCGCGATGTGAGCCCATTGTACCTTGCCGATGAGAAACCTGATTGGCGTAGTGAGTTCTTTTATGAGCATCCGATGCTAAAAAGCAGTGACTTCATTCCTGCGTCAGAGGCTCTCGTTCGGAAAGATTGGAAATATTTTTACTGGCCAGAGTTTGATCGAGAGCAGTTGTTTAACTTGGAAGATGACCCGAACGAAGAGAACGATCTTGCCGCCGATCCAGTCGCTGCCGAGCAACTGAAGACGATGCGAGAACGGTTCGCCGAGCTCAAAGCCAAAGCCCGTTAGTTGATGAGCAAGCCCTGCCGAGCAATAACTCCACGAAAAAAGCACAAAAGAGAATCTAAGATCTCAATCGTGCTTTAAAGTGGGCGTTGAGGGACTTGAACCCCCGACCCCCTCGGTGTAAACGAGGTGCTCTAGCCAACTGAGCTAAACGCCCTTTTCAGGTAGACCAAAATGTATTTAGATGTATCGTCGCTGTCAACGGTGAACCGGTAGCAAAAACAGTGAAGTTGCATCAAAAAAGCCGCAGCAATAATGCCCCGGCTTTTTTCGCGTATTTTTCATTAAGTCTTGAAAAACGATGCCTGTGCCGATGCGGCATCAGGAAGGTTTTTTTGCGGATAAGGCGTTTAGCTGCAGTTTAGCGCCCCGCAGGTTCTTCCCCTTCTTCCTCTTCTTCGCGAATCTCAAGGTCTGGAATTTTGCCAGCTTGAATCAATTCAGCGTAAGTTACATCGTCTTCGTTTACCATTTCTTTGATCTCAGCTAGAGCTTGATCAAATGCAGGTACCATCACATCGTTTTCGAACGCTCTCTTGTCCTCTCGTTCTTCAAAAGCTCGCCATTGCTGAGTCAGATTTTGATCGGCCAATTTTTTGCTGAACAGCTTGCCAAATTCATTGCGGAGCGATTTATCTTTCTCGCCTTTGACATGGCAACTGTTACAAGTCACTTTGAGGTTTTCGTACTTTGCTTCCATACGCTTTTTGAAAGCGTTGTGAGCACTGGAAGGTTCTGCAAAAAGCCCAATCACTGCTGCTGCGAATGTAAACTTAACTGCTGTTTTGATCGCCGAATTCATCCTGCATTTTCTCCGAAACTAAGTTCTGGTCTGTATATACGATTATTGTCTATGAAGCGAGCAAGGCAATAGAAAAGCCAAAAATCGACTTGATTTACGAAAGATCAAATAACGTTTTTGTGGATCTGCCGACTTAGTTTCGTATTTTTGCTGAATGAACTTATTTAGGTCGAATCATTTGGCTATTTTCTGCATCAGCATTCAACGAGTGGGCAGTCGTGAAATTTAGCCAGTATTGAACTGGGTCGTCCATGCTCGCAGATTCTGCATGTTCGTCGGTGGCTGAAAATTCTCTACTGCAGTGGACACAACGAACTTGCTTGCCCAAGTACGAGAGTTTTATTTGGATGGTTCGTCCACATGCTGGACATGATCGCGCAAAGTAGATCGTTTCATTCATTTCATCACCTCCCCTTGATCTCGCTTTCGATATTTCTGAGGTGTTTTATAACCAATCAAGAATCGCGAATCAATTTTTGTCTCGGGTGGGGGTGATATTCGGCGTTGTTAGGTGATTTCGGCAAGATGGGT